>JBGCEX010000037.1:0-25813 GCA_045106635.1 Rickettsiaceae bacterium
ATTGATGTTATAAAAAGAATTTTTTCTAACAAAACATAAAAATAATAGCTGATAATAAAATATTTTTAGAAATATATTAAATATATATTCTCTATGATATCCTAATATACACCTTCTAAATTTCATGCAATCGCCCTGGGTGCAAAGACCCTTGTAGCCAACATTATAGGGTCGCAATATATTCGTAAACATTGTCGATTAGGCGAAACAATTACTCTAGGTACTATCCAAGGAATTATCCTAGAAATAAATCAAACCTCTATAATTCTTGAAACTGATCTGGGACGTACAATTATACCAGCAAAAGAATTTTTAGAAACAACCACTAACTTTTCTTCAAGCTATTCTAATTTAACAAAGGAAGACCACGAGCAGAAAAATGATTAAAGAACAGAAAGTATTAGCCTTAGCCTTTTTAGAGTCTCAGCCAGATATCGTAGCTAAAATACTTGAAAAACAATTATCAACAGATGTAGCATTGTTCCTAAATAAAATTTCTACAGTATCAGCCAGAATGATTTTAGAAAAAATGATGCCACAATACGCTGCTCAAACATGCAAGCATTTAAAAGTTAAGTCTGTAGGCAAAATACTCTCTAAAATGGAGATACATTTTATCGTAGCTATTTTAAGATTTATAGAAAAGGACAAACAAAGTAAAATAGTACAATATCTAGCAAGAGAAAAGAAAGAATCTGTAAAAAAATTACTACAATTTTCAGTTAACACTGTTGGCGCTTGGATGTTATCTCATGTTTTAACAATAAGAAAAGAAACCTGTATAAATGATATTCTTAAGATTTTAAAACAAAATAAGGATTCATTTTTTTTAGAAAAAATATTTATTGTGGATAATAATCAGAGGTTTTTAGGCTTTATTATGACTTGTCAACTAATTTAATAAAAGAAGCAATGTGACTGCACAAGAAATTATACAAACTAGGTCAGATTTTGTATATGGGCACGAAAATCTAGATTCTGTAGAAAATCATATAGGTTGGCAAATTCATGATAACTTACCAGTAGTCACCAAAGATCTTCATGTGATTGGTGTTATTCGTAGCTTAGATCTTAGAAATGCTCTTAATCAAAATGTTCCTGAAATTAATATAGAACCAACCTATGATACAAGTAGTGAGATATATGACATATATAGTAAAAGTATAACTATATTATTAGAAGTTTTAGATAATATGATAAGAAATAAATAAAGTAGAAATTTATGACCAATAATAGCTTAAATCTTACCTCAATTCTTGAAACATTAAATAAAATTTTTTTATTAGAATTCCCTATGGAAGCTGCAAGAAGAATTGAAACAATGTTACCTAAGTCAGCTCTTGTCATTTTTAATAAATATGGTGCAGATGTTTTGTTACCTGTATGGAAAAACCTAAACCCAAGCGTCACAGAAACCTTACTTCTCAAATGTCCTAGTGAGTTAGCAACATTTCTGCTAACTGGAATGGATACAATCTCTTGCGCAGCTTTAATAGGTCGTTTTGAAACAAAACAACAAGAATCAATTTTAAGTCTATTAAAAGAATCAGATAAAAATAAAGTAAGAGAATTGCTCAACTATTCTGATGATTGTGCAGGGAGATTGATGGATTTCAAAATAATTTCTTTCAATGAAAATATAACTGTAGGAGAAGCAATTTTACAGTTAAAAGAGAGAAAAGCAAAAGCGTTCCATTACTTATTTACTTTAAATGACAATTTACAACTTTCTGGTCAAGTAGATATGCAAGATATCGCTCTATCTGATGATAAAATTACTCTTGCATCTATAGCAAATAATGCTTCAGTTGTTTCAAATATACTTGAGCCTAAAAATGATGTATTAGCAAAAATTCAAAAATTTAAAATTAATACTCTACCAGTTGTAGACATAAATTATAGACTTGTTGGAATAATACATGAAAGCAAAGTCATTAGAGATTTGGAAGAGAGTGTTGTTGGAGATATTCAAACTATGGTAGGTGCTAGCAAGGATGAAAGAGCTTTATCCTCTGTTTTATTTAAAGTTAAAAAGAGACAACCCTGGTTACAAATAAACCTAATAACAGCCTTTTTAGCCGCTGCTGTAGTTGGGTTATTTGAAAACATTATTGCTGAATATACAGCCTTAGCTATTTTGCTTCCTGTTGTTGCTGGGCAATCTGGAAACGCTGGAGCTCAAGCATTAGCTGTAACTATGAGAGGGTTAACATTACGAGAAATAACAACAAAACAATGGCTACATATTACGATAAAAGAATGCGCCGCTGCTTTGATAAATGGTGTTGTAATATCTTTTAGTTGCGGAATCTATGTATTCTTATGGAGCAAAAGCTTGGGATTAGCCTTTGTAATATCATTAGCAATGATATTATCGATGATTATGGCTGCAACAGCTGGAGCTCTTGTTCCTATTGTTTTAAAGAAACTAGGTCAAGATCCTGCATTATCATCTTCAATAATCTTGTCAACTATAACTGATATAGCTGGATTTATGGCTTTTTTAGGTATTGCAACAATATTTGCTTCGATAATATAACAAGAGCCACCAAATTATTCACTAATTATTTAGATTATGTCACATCTAAAAAAGGCAGATTCAAGATTGAATCCGCCTTTTAACATTTGCTGAATACTATTATACTCTTTAATTTCAACACTCAGAAATCTTTGAAAGTTTAATAATCAACTATTTAATTAAAATACTTTCTTTCAGTTACATTCTGATCATCACTAGCAACTGTCTTGTTTTTCCATTTTTTAGCTACTTCCCTCCTTTCGTTTTTTGGTGCAGACTCTGAAGCTGTTTCTTTAGAAACCTCAGCTTCTACGAGAATAGAAGGCTCTTCTTTTTTAGGCTTTGCTGAACTAGTGCCATCAGCATTCTTTATTGTTAATTTTGCCTTACCACGATCAAAGCCAATAAGTTTAACTTTGACTTTCTGCCCTTCTTTTAAAACACTACTAACAGACTCCACTCTTTCATGTGAAATTTCACTAATATGTACAAATCCATCCCTACTACCAGAATAATTAACAAAAGAACCTGCATCTAAAATCTTAACTACAGTACCTTCAAAAACATCACCTATTTCAGGGTCAACAGCAATTTCTTTTACTCTGGCAATAGCAGCATTTAATTTATCTTTACCAACAGCTGACACTGAAACCATACCATCATCTGTAATATCAATCTTTGCACCAGTTGTATCACAAATCTCTCTAATAACCTTCCCACCAGGGCCAATAATTTCTCTGATTTTATCCTTATTTACCATAAAAGATTCTATCATAGGAGCATTGTTACTAACTGAAGAATTAGTTGTAATCACTTGTGCCATTTTATCTAAAATATGGATACGTCCAGCCTTTGCTTGTTCTAGAGCTTTTTCCATTATTTCAAAAGTAATACCTCTAACCTTAATATCCATCTGCAAGGCTGTAATACCTTCCTTACTACCAGCAACTTTAAAATCCATATCACCCAAATGATCTTCATCAGCAATGATATCTGATAAAACAATAAAATCATTACCTTCTTTAATAAGTCCCATAGCAATACCAGAAATTGGAGCAAGCATTGGAATACCAGCATCCATCATGGACATTGAACCACCGCAAACTGTTGCCATTGAAGAAGAACCATTAGATTCCGTGATTTCAGAAACTACTCTTATAGTATAAGGAAAACTAGCTCTTGATGGCAAAGCTCTTTTTAGAGCTCTCCACGCTAGCTTACCATGACCCACTTCTCTCCTACTTGGCGCTCTAAGAGGAGCAGTATCGCCAACGCAATATGGTGGAAATAAATAATTTAAAAGGAAAGGTTCTTTATATTCACCTTCTAAAGCATCAATAATTTGTTCATCCTGACCAGTACCAAGAGTCGTTATTACTAAACCTTGCGTCTCACCTCTAGTAAATAAAGCTGAACCATGAGTATTAGGTAATAATGATGTTTCGCATTGTATCTGTCTTACTTCATCTGGTTTTCTGCCATCAATTCTAGTTCTCTTCTTTAAAGTATCAGCTCTAAGAACTTCTGATTCCACTTCTTTGAATGCAAAATTTACTTGGACAAGGGTATATTTCTCATCATCAGTAAATTTTTCTATCATTGCAGCTCTTATATCATCAATAATAGCAGATCTTTCTTGTTTTATTTTAAGCGCAAATGCCTCAGTAATAGAATCTTTTGTTAAATCTCTTATCTGATCTTTCAACACCACTGGAAATAATTCTTTAGTTTCCCAAGGGGTTTTTCCTGCATCTTTCTTAAGTTCTGTAATCAACTCTATTACTGGCTGAAACCCTTTATGACCAAATTTTACTGCTTCTAACATTTGTTCTTCTGTAAGTAATGAAGCTTCTGATTCTACCATCATTACAGAATCTTTTGTACCAGCAACAACTAAGTCTAATTTACTATTTTCCATTTCTTCAAGAGAAGGGTTCAATACATATTTCCCATCAATATAACCCACTTTACTAGCAGCTAGTATATCAAGATAAGGAACTCCTGAAATAGCAAGTGCAGCTGAAGCTCCTATTAGTGAGAGAATATCTAAATTATATTTTGGATCATAAGAATGCACTGTACATAGAACTTGGGTTTCATTTAAGAATCTTGGGTGAAACAAAGGTCTTATGGGGCGATCAATTAATCTTGAAACTAATACTTCTTTTTCACTACCACGCCCTTCCCTTTTAAAGAAACCACCAGGAATTTTACCTGCAGCATATGAGCGCTCTTGATAATTAACTGTAAGAGGAAAGAAATTCATCCCCTCCTTTTCTTGTTTTGCACTAACTACCGTGCATAAAATTGCAGCATCACCCATTCTTACCATTACCGCACCATCAGCTTGACGTGCTATTTTGCCAGTAGATAGCTCTAGAATTTCTCCATTCCAGTTAGTTTTTTTTACTACTTCATTAAACATCCATTTACCTATTTATATTTATAATTATCTTACTCAAGACTTAAACAATCGTCACAGCAGCTATACAACAGCCACGCTTGTCATCAAAAAATTACTAAAACTTAAATTAGTATAACGTAGTTACGACCACTTTTTGATAGCATCACTTACTCTACTTAATTAGCAATAACGAGCAAAACAAGCTTTCAACCGAATCTAACGATTTGTAAAGCAAACAAAAAGGGCCTTAAAGGCCCTTCCATAAGATCTATTTTCTAAGACCAAGTTTACCTATTAATTTAACATATCTATCAAGACTCTTGCTTTTTAGATAGCTAAGTAACCTACGTCTACGTCCTACCAACATTAAAAGCCCTCTTCTTGAAGAAAAATCTTTATGATTAGCTTTCAAATGTTCAGTTAAATTTAAAATTCTTTCTGTCAGAACAGCGCACTGTACTTCAACAGAACCTGTATCACTTTCAGTATTTGCGTACTCTTTGATTAATTTAGTTTTAATCTCTGCTTGTATCGACATCATTCTTCTCCATTTTCTATATAGTTAAACACTCTTGAAGATTTAAAGTTATTCTCAGATAAACTACCTATAGCCAAAATTTTATCATCATACTTAAGCCAAATTTGATCGCAGTTACCTACTTTATCAAAATTGCATTGCTGTCCGTATCTAATTTTTTGAGCAATAAGTTTATCCACTTCAAGTACCGTGATGTCGTCTAGCACTTCTTCAATCCTCAAGCATTTACTTCCAACAAAAACACACGCTTCATCAAAAGTTTCGCAATTCAAGTCCAAAATATTTATTGAATTTTGTTCATTAAATATCCCAACTCTTGTGCGGCGCAATTCTATCACAAATCCTAAACTATGCAAGGATAAAGAAATATCCTCCGCTAAGCTCCTAACATATGTACCTTTAGAACAATCAACTATATAAGTGGCAGTTTTAACTTGCGCATCATACTTAAGTAACTTTAGATCATAAACTGTTATAGAACGTTGTTTTATCTCAAACTTTTTGTTTTCTCTTGCTAGTTTATATGCCCTTATTCCATTAATTTTTAATGCAGAATATGCTGGTGGGACTTGTTTTATTTCTCCAATAAATTGACGGCATATCTCCTTACAATCAAGTTCTAAAGGGATAATATCAGTTTTTTTTATAACCTCTCCAGCAGCATCAGCAGTGGTAGTTTGAGCACCAAACTGTACAGTAAATACATACTGCTTCTGACTATTCATAAGAATACTAACTAGCTTAGTAGCTTGGCCAATAGCAATAGGCAAAACACCTTCAGCCTCTAAATCCAAAGTACCTGTATGACCAATCTTAGATTTTTTAAAATAGCTTTTAACAAGCCCTACGGCCTTAGCAGAACTAATACCCTTAGGTTTATATAAATTAAGCCATCCATTCACAGTCAATACACATGAATCTTAGAACTTAAAGCCAATACCAGCTGAAATAACCAAGGGATTCCAAGCAACTTTTGATTTTACATCATTATTAGTACCAAGAAAACCTTTCTTAAAGGTCACTTTTGATTTCAAGAAATATTGCCTAATATCAAAGGTAAATAAAGTATCATCTTTAGCAATAAAGTCTATACCAGCTTGAAGAACTGGACCAAAACCACTACTAACTTTCATAGCATTTGAGCGTGTATACATATAAGTACCATTCAACCCACCACCAACGTAAGGTCTAATAGCACCAAATGGAGCTATGTGATATTGCGCAGTAAAAGTAACGGGCACCATGTAAACCTGATTTCTTTTTCCAAGAGCAGGGTTAGAACCACCATAAGCAGCTGCAACACTTGATAATGCAGAAGATTTAGTTTTATAAAACCCAAGCCCCAGAGATACTTCTGCAGCAATATTATCAGTAACAAATATTGTCATAGCTGTATCAAAACCATACCCATTATCAGCTAATTTTGAAGGTTTTGAAACTCCAGTATTGGTGACCGCTGGCAAACCACTCATTTTTGAATTTGTAGATGCATAAAAACCTCGAATTTTAAACAGCAAAGAACCTTTATCTTCATAATAATTTGCATAATAATCATCTGATTTATCATCAATTGATTTTGAAGCAAATGCACTACTTGAAATGGCAATGACAGACGCAACAACAAGACTTTTCAAGATTTTCATAAATTCACACCTTCAGTTTTAAATTTCTTTATTTCCAATTATTAACAACATTCTAGAACGGAATAACTCCTAGTTTCTAGTATTACTAACTATCTTAGCTGTTTAATAAGCCTATGCCACACAGGACAGTGTGATTATTACAACAAAACAATGGATTCTTAATAACTTGAACGTTTTTAGGAGTATCTAAAATCAACTTCAAGAAAATTAGTTATGCATTTTAATCAAGGACTTAGTTGATGGCAGAGTAAAAGTGAACGTAGTACCTTTATCAGAGTTTTGCTCAGCCCAAATTCTACCATTATGTACTTTGATAATTTTCTCACATAGGGTTAATCCAATACCACGTCCTTCTGCTGGAGTTTTAGTTTTTGAACTTACAGTGAATTTATCAAATATACTAATTAACTCGTTTTCTGGAATCCCTATTCCTGAATCAATAATCTTAAATTGAACCTCATTATCTTTGGTTGTTATAAGCTTTATGGTAACAGGATTACCTTTTCCATATTTAACAGCATTACTAATAAGGTTATCAATAGCTTGCGTTATATAATATTCATCGCATTCAGTTATGATATCTTTTTCAATTTTAAACTTAAATTCTTGTTTCTGAGCATCATCTGAAAATACTTTTTTATATAAAAAAGTTCGTTCTTTTATCAATTTACTTAGATTTACTTTTTCTTTATTTAATTCATAACTCAATGAAGAAAGTTTTGATAAATCAGCGATGTTATTAACATAGGTTTTTAGTCTATCACCACTATTGACTATATCCTTAATAGATCGCTTTATATTTTTTTTATCTTATTTATCATAATAAGAATGCAGAATATCGCATAAACTTAAAATGCCGGTTAAAGGAGTGTTAGACTCATGTGTTACATTGCGAATAAACTCGTCTTTTAAGTTTTTTAGTTTGGATATTTCGATGTTTCTAATCTTCAACTGGTCTTTAAGATATATCTCTTTTTCTTTAAGAATACCTTGCTTTCCTTCAAATTGATTTTCTAAAGTTTTTAATCCTTGTGATAGATTATCAAATTCTCTCTTAGAATATTCAATCTCTTTCTTTAAAGAATCTGTTTCCTTTTTAAAATGTTCAGCTTTTTCTTCCGTTGCTTCTAAATATTGTTGCTTGGGTTTTAGAAACATAATTAATACACTACTCACCAGTATTAATAAATAAACGATCTTAAATTCAGAAAATAATAGATTATCATCAAATGAATCAACAAAAATATATTTTTTAAAACAAAATAGTGTAAGTACTACGCCAAAAATTATATTAATTAATGCCCATCTCCACTTCATTAAAGATGATAAAATAATGATGTTTGCCATAAATGCTATTATCTGTATATCTGAAAAATTGCTGATTAAAACAACAAGAAAGCTAAAACATATTAATATAGAAAAAGTTATTATATTCCAAATTATTGCTATATAACTATTTTTTTTTCCAATTTGGTAGCCATAGCGGATAACTAATTAATATTGCCGCGCCAAATAATGATAGAGGATACAATATATCAAGCAGATATGAATATTGCTGTTTAGATTCTATTCCTAATGTATGCACACTACCAAATGATGAAATCATTACAAAAAATCCTATTAGTGAAATTATCCCTTCACCATTTGGAGTGTTTTTTTTAATAGCTTCATCAAATTAAACAATGATATTTGTTTTAATATCTCTTGGAGTCTCCATTTTTTTTTAATACAGATGAATTCTGCTGCGTGCTATCTATTTTTATCCAACCACCTGGTTGTTTTAACAAATAATGAGAACCAATGAGAAAAGTAAGATTAGCTAGCATTCCTGGAATAAGACCACCCACTTCCATCATATCAACTTTAAAAAATAATTCCCATATCATTGATACAGTGATTCCTGCACTCATACCTATTAACACAGATTTACTACTGCTTCTGAAGCCAAAAATAGACATTATAAATGGTACAGTGACAACAGGCATATAAAACATACTAGCCCAAATAAAAAGTTGCATAAAACCACCACTACGCATAGCAAATAATATAGCGATTGCTCCAATTAACATTGAACAGATACGAGTAACAAATAATTCATTCTTTATAAAACCTACACTTAAAGATTCTCGTAAATCATGTACTAGTAAAACTGAGCTTGAATTAATGTATGAATCAGTAGCAGACATTACCATTGCCATAATCCCAGCTAAAATAATTCCTTTGAATCCTGTGATCCATGTATAATCTGAAATAATAAAGTGCAGAATTTCATCTTCCTTAATATTAGGGTAAAGAGATAGTATCAATATACTTATCCAAAGCAAAATTACTGCAAGAATTAAGCAGACTATAGAAGCGATTATGAAGGAATAACGGACTTGCTTTACATCTCTAGCCATAGCAATTCTTTGGAAAATTGCTGGATTGAACGCTGGTATTGCAATCCAAAAAAATATAGAGAAATAATAGTATATTTTTGGATTAGAAAAAGAAAAAACCACAGAGTAATCAAATAATGGGTTATTAGTTAAAGCATCTATAATAATCTGATTATTTTCAATAGTGCTAAAAAGGAAATATGCAATAGTTGGAATCACAACTCCAAAAGCAAAAAATTGTACTATGTCTGTAAATGTAACTGACTTAATTCCTCCTAATGACGAGTAGAGGGTAATGGTAATTCCTGATAATAGAATACCATAAACAACTGGAATTCCTAAAGCCTGCTCAAAAAGAATTCCCGCTATTTTCAATTGAATTGCAATTATTCCACTAACTCCTATAAATCCAGAAATGGCTGTGATTGCACGTACTTTCTTACCATATAAATCACCCATCGCCTCTGCTATCGAAAGTTTGCCAAGAAACTCTGCCATACGTGGAGCAAACACAATTCCTATAAGCACGAGACCCAAAAAATCCCCTATGAGGTTAACTACTATAAAAAATAGTCCATGAGTATAAGATTCAACAATAATAGTAAAAAAGAACTCTCCACTAACCCAAGTAGCAACAATGGTAGAGACTATAGTTGCTGTACTAAAATCACCATCACCTACAGCATAAGATTTTATGGTTCTAATTCCCCTGCTAGAAAGTAATCCTAATATTAAATTAAAAGCTAAGAACCCAACAAAAATGGTTGAATCGATATCAAAAGACATAGTATATTTCAATTATAATTAATAAAACTAAGTTATGTAAACTTAAAGCTCAATAGCATTTTTGTTTACAATTTATAGTAACTACCTGAAATAAATTTACTAAAAAAACAGCTAAATGAAAAGATGTTTTTTATTAAAAGCCAAATCTTTTCATTTTTTACTGATAACAATAATAATCATGGTTTTTTAAATTTAAATATAGATAAAAGCAACAGAGACGTAAACATAACGTGCAAGATATTTCACTAAAAAAATAAAATTTTAAAACTTGTTAAATAAGAATGAAAAAAAGTCTTGTAAAATCTTATAAAATCATTCTTTTTACTTGGTAATATAACAACTAATTGATTTGCAACTTTAGAAACACTGTAAAAATTTATAGTAGTTTTGACAGTGTTCCATGTTTAAGACTAACTTCCTAAAGAAAATTCATATTCACCTGACAAGTCAACTTTAGCATGACTATCACTATAATGGTGTTCTATAACATATGGTAATTCACTCCCTTCTCTGTTAATCTCTTTAGTAGGATGTTTATGTTTTTGAGTATGTTCTTTATGCTCTTCTAGATACAACAACTCTGCTTCGCAGAAATGATGATCTTTATGCTCATCTTTTTTCTTTTCTTCTTTCTGTTTTTTAATAGATTTGTATATAGCTGAGCCAATGCTAAGAATTATAGAAAATGAAGTTACAGCGACCGAAGAAATTGCTAATGGATCCATAATAACCCTCCTAATTTACTCGTTTAACACAATAATAAAGATAGTAAAGTTTATTTTTTATTATCCTTATATTGTTAGTATACAACGCAAGTCATTAATAATTAGTTAATTTGTTAACTAATTATTACGTAACAGCACTATTATATCTTTTCTAGATATATTACTATTAATCTTTATTAAAAATTGTCTCTAATTTACTATAAAAAATAATAAATTTATAAATTGTTTATCTAAATATCTATTGACTCTAAAATTAACGCAGTATATAAAGTTATCTAAATTCATAAGGGGATGTAGCTCAGTTGGTAGAGCGTCTGCTTTGCAAGCAGAATGTCGTGGGTTCGATTCCCTCCATCTCCACCATTTACTTATCTGACAACCACCAATTAAACTCATAACCCGCCCACAAACAGCATAACACTTTGCCTTTTTTGGCATTATTTTTTCTGTTAAACTATCTCTACTAACTTTTACCTCAGATCAATTATCTCTTTTCACTACATAATCAAAATAACCTTCATAGTAAGATTGATGACTAAAGTATTAATATATTAACTTTATATAAAAATAATGGTAATATAAAGGTTGTTATTCAACCAGTGGAGAATTTATGTATAATGAAACAATTCAATCTAAACTAGATCAAGAGCCATCTAATGACTTTTGCCCTATTCCAAGACAAGGCGGAAACAACAGTTTTTATGCACAATTTTATGAAGACTATATTCTCTCAATTATTTTCTCTAATATTAAAAAAGGTTACTATATAGACGTAGGGGCAAATAGCCCAGATTTTGATTCTATAACAGATCACTTTTACTTAAAAGGATGGAACGGAATAAATATTGAACCTATTAAGAAATGGTATGATAAATACCTTATAGAACGTCCAAATGATATAAACATTAATAGTGGAGTTTCTAATTTTGAAGGAAAAATAGATTTTTATGTTTTATCTTCAGATTTAATGTCCTCAGGAAATATTGATTTTGTCAATAAAGCACAAGAAAAAGGGTATAATTATGAAAAACAAGTCATAAAAGTTAGAACCTTGAACCATATACTAGAAGAACATCTCACAGAGCCAATCACATTTATAAAAATAGATGTTGAAGGAATGGAAAAACAAATTCTTGAAGGTTTGAATCTATCAAAATACCGCCCTATTATTTTGATAATCGAATCTATACGACCTTTTTCTCATATGAACGTACATAACCAGTGGGAATCAATAGTCCTAAATAATAATTTTTCCTTTATGTTCTTTGATAGTTTAAATAGATATTACTTAGCAAACGAGCACTTGGATAGATTATCTCCAAATTTTCAAAAAGCTATTAGATGTTATTCCCTGGCGCAAACAAAATATCCAGAATACAATATTAAAAATGTTTTTAAACATGAATTAGATTATTAAGGCGTTGTTGCACAAATATGATTTAAGTTATATTATAATCTTTAGAACAAATAATACAAAACTCTTGTCTAAGAAACAAGACTACGTAAGTGTACTAACTAATATTGTTTATATAATTGACCATGCGTTATTCTAAAATTATATTTTTTACCCTAATAATTTTAACAGGATTAGTCATATTATATTACAAATATTTTTCACATACTTATAATCAAAACATAATCCTATCTGAGGAGCAAGAAGAGTATAAAAGAAAACCTCTTGACCCAGGCGGAGTAATTATTCCTCATTCAAATAGTTTGATTTACGAGAAATTAAACCTTAATAATGCAATTATAGAAAATATCAATTTTTTGTCAGAGCCGGAAGAACCAATTGATCTTATCTTTAAATCTAATTTAGAAGATGTTATAGTTTTTGACTCAATAGATGACATTCTTGCAAAACTTAACTTATATGAAGACGATGAAATTATACAAAATGAATATTCTAACAACGATAATTCAGTTAACAATGTCAATAACACTGCAAACTCTAGCAATATCTCTGATAAAACTAATGATTCTGATATAAACCATAATACCAACCAAACTAGCTCTCAGCTAAAAATTATCAAGCTTTCAGCTGAAAACAATAGACACTACAGTTTTAGTACAAACCCTGTAGATTCTAGCTATAAAATTCAGCTATCCTCAGCTTGGTCTGAAAAAGAAGCAAAGATAGAATGGAAAAAAATACAATTACGTCATGCTAAATATCTAAAAAATAAAAAATTGGTAATAAAAAAAGTTAGAATCACTAATAATAAAATAATTTATTTAATTATGGCTGGTAACTATCCATCTTTAAATCAAGCAAAACTGGTTTGCAAAAAACTCACTTTAAGCAAACAAAATTGCATTGTTACCAAATAAATTTATACTTTTGAACTTGTTAACATGCTTATGCTCCTATTAAGAACACATCAATTCTAATTGAGGAACACAACACCTACAGAAGTTTAAATTATATTGGAATCCAAAAAATAGATGTCAACGCTGAGCAATTATAGCACTTAAAACAAGTGCGAATCTACCTAAAAACAGGTGCAGAAACCTTAGATTCTATCCTTCACGCACTACTAAAACAGAAACAGATGAATGTCTAACAATTTTTGAAGCGTTAGGACCAAGCATATAGTCACGTAACTGTGTTCGAACAGCAGAAATAATAATTAAGTCTGCATTGACTTTATTTGAATAATTTATTATTTCATCATATATAGCACCGCGACCAACATAACATTTTGCTTGAACTTCCTCAGGAACATACTTTGTTACTAAATCTTGCAATTGGTTATTATATTTTTCTTTTTGATCACTCATCCAATTTTTAGGTAAATAATTTTCCACTAGCTTTGTACCGAAATCAGGAATAATATGTACAAGGTGTAAATTTGCACCGAATGCATTAACAAAATTAAGCACAGGTGGAAAGATAGCCTGTATTGACTGTTTATCAGATAAATCTATTGGAACAATAATATTTTTATACATTTTCAATAATACTTTAATAGTTTTTAAATTACTAATCGTTAATAGTTGGTAAAACAAAGTCAGAAGTAAAGTGATCCTTGTCTAGATCGTATAACAAAGGGTCTGATAATTTAAACTGATCAATCCTATTTTCTAAATAATTCATAAAATTAGAAATCACTTCTCTTGAAACTGATTTTCTTGTAATAAAAATAGCAGATGTAGCTACTGTTTTTTCACTTCTATTTATACCAGGATAACCTTTTTCATCAATGATATATTCTTTAAAAGCTACATTATTCTTAATTAACTTATCAATATTATATTCTTTGAAATCTACATTGTTCTTCATTAACTTATCAATTTTATCTTTTTCAATACTGACAAAATCAGACTCACAAGAATGCGTAATATGGTTTACCAAGGCATTGGGGTGACCTGTCATCAAAATTATAGCATCAATTTTACCGTCACAAAATTGACGAGCATATTCTTCATGCGACATCTCTATATCTTCCGGCGCTTGTTTAAAATCATAATAAGAAGAAAGAGCCTCATAGGCGACTGTACTATCGGAATTTTTAGGACCATTAGATATTTTCTTACCATCTAAATCTCCAAACATAAGAATCTTGTCTTTGTCCTTAGCAATCACGGTAAAAGCCTCATCATGAAGCCTAAGAAGCTGTACCATATCATCAAATGGCTTAGAATCAACAAAATAACTTGTTCCTTTATAAGCTTCTACTGCTAAGTTTCCTAGTGCAAAAGCAAAATCTACTTCTTGATCTTGTAAAAGCTTAATATTCTCAAGAGTACCAGTTGTTGGTACAACTTCACAACGTATACCATCGTTAGATTCAGTTATATATCTACATAACCTTAACCCAATAAAATAGTAACCCTCTAATACACTACCAGCCAGCGGCGATTTTGATAATTTTTTCATCTGAATTTTCTAAAGCAAAGACAGATTTGCAAAAGAGAACTGCTATGAATACAAAACAAATAATAGATTTAAACTTTTGCATTATATTTAATCAGAATTATATTGATCTCTATCTAGAGTACCTTCACTGCTATCTATTAACAAAGTAATTGTTGCATCACCAGTAATATTTATGGCTGTACGTAACAAATCAAGCACCCTATCAATCCCAGCTATTATTGCGACCCCTTCTATAGGCATATTCACAGCAGACAAAATCATTGGTAACATAACTATTGACCCCCCAGGAATTCCAGCTCCTCCCATAGAACCAAGTGTTGCTGTAAGTATTATTACCATATAATCACTCATAGAAAGTGTTATACCCATCATTTGAGCAAAGAACAAAGTGGTTAACGATAAATTGATTGCCATACCATCCATATTAATAGACGCTCCAAGAGGTAGTACAAATGAAGTACTTGATTCTGAAACTCCTAATTTTTGGCGACAAACCTGCATAGTGGTAGCCAAGCTAGCCTTACTGCTACCAGTGGATAACGCTATTGATTGATATTCAAAACTTTTTCTATAGAAAGGTATTGGTGACATTCTACAAAAAACTATAATAAACAAACCAAAGATTAAATATTGCAATGCCATAGCAACAGTTATTGCAAGCACTAACTTTGATAAACTAACCATAATCTCAAGGCCTTGAGTTCCAACCACCCAAGCAGTTAAAGCAAAAGCACCATAAGGCGACAATTCAACAACCTTGGAAATCATTTTTAGCACCATCTTCGCCATAGAATGAATAAAAGATTTTAAAGGGTCAGCAACTGAACCCATAGCATTTAAAATAATCCCTGTAAAGATAGCAAAAAACACAACTTGTAATGTTTTACCATCAGCAAATGATCCTACAATATTATTAGGCACAATATTTATCAGTAACTCGACTAAATCAAAACCCCCCTCTTTAAAATTTCTTTCCTGTGGAACTCCAAAATCTATTACAACTCCTACACCAGGTTTTAAGATAAAAGCAACAGCAAGACCAAAAACAACTGCAAAAAATGTAGTGCCAAGAAATGCTAAGACAGATTTCATTCCAACTCTACCAAGAGAACTCGGATCATTCATACTAGTAATACCAGAAACCAAGCTGAAAAAGATTAATGGTAATATTATCATCTGAATCAATCTTAAAAATATAGTGCCTATAGGCTTTACATCCTCAGAATATTGAGGTAGATACACTCCAAACACCACTCCCAAAATTAACCCAAGAGTAACCTTATGCCAAAGTTTCATAAATAAACCTCATCTTATTATCTTAATTTAAAAATTACAATTTTTATGACCAACTCAACCAATCACACAACAGTTCTAGGATGCAACATATTTATATACAGTTGCCTTAAACTAAAGTTGAGTACATATTAAATTTATTCAAGCACTTCCCTCACCCAATCTAAATATTGGGGCAATCCAGAGCTAATATCAAGCTTAATTATTTCTGGCAAACTATAATCATGATATTTAAGTATAGTTTTTTCAACATCATCATACTTACTAGATAAAGTTTTTATCATCAAACGAAACTCATTTGACTGACGAAGTTGCTTATCCCAGTAAAATGAACTTAAAACCTTATCAAGTTGCACGTAAGAAGCAAGCTTATTCTCTATATAAATAAGATATAATCTCATTCGCATTTTTTAAATTATCAGTAGTAGTTATAATCAGACATATTCATCTAGCTTCTACATAGCAATTTGGTGTCTCATAAAGCCTAATTCTTAATATCTGAAATAAACTCTTTGCAAATAATAGAGGTATAACATCTTCTAATAGATGTAAAGCAATATTTTCAGCTGTTGGATTTGAATCTAAATAATACACAGATTGCCCAGTACATTTTGAGATATACTCACCTAAATTTTTATCACTTCTACTTAAAATTACATTATGATCAAAATTAATGTCAATCCATTCCTTCATGATCATCTTCAACAACCCAAAATCAGCGACCATACCCATCTCATCCAACTTAGAAGTGGTGGCAGTGATCTCTAGAACATATCTATGACCATGTAAATACTTACATTTATTTTTATGTCCAACAACCCGATGACCAGCGTCAAATTCTATTTTTCTAGTACATTCAACCACAAATTACTTACTCACAAAACTAAGTAAAGAGTCATACTTGGTAAGTGTAGCATTTAATATACTAGCATCCAAACTATTTTTTTTCAAACCATCTAACTCTAGTTTTAAACTCTCAATTTTATTTAAAACATCATTTTTCTTTTGATCATCTAAAGAAACAATAAATTCAGAAACTACATCCACTTCTGTAGAAGTAACACGCACTCCCCCCCCATGAACAAAAAATTTCTTTTCTTGATTATCTAAAAAAACACTTACACAACCTATTGCAACCGTTGAAATGAAATTAACATGTCCAGGAAGAACGCCAAAAACACCTTCTTTACCAGGTATGTTAATCATTGTTGCATTTGCTTCAAATATAACATCTGAGGGCATAATAATTTTTACCAAAATATTGCTCATACAATCACACTCACTTGCTATCCATTTTTTCAGCCTTTTCTACTGCTTCTTCAATCGTACCAACCATATAAAAAGCCGCTTCTGGCAAATGATCATATTTACCCTCAACTAACCCTTTAAACCCTGCAATCGTATCACTAAGCTCAACAAATTTACCTTTGATTCCAGTGAATACTTCAGCTACATGAAAAGGCTGAGATAAAAATCTCTGAATTTTACGAGCTCTACCAACAACCAGCTTATCTTCTTCTGATAACTCATCCATACCAAGAATAGCTATGATATCCTGTAAAGATTTGTAAGTTTGCAAAATTCTTTGTACTTCTCTTGCTATATTATAATGCTCTTCACCAACGATGTCTGGATCTAAAATTTGCGAATTACTATCAAGAGGATCAATAGCAGGATATATACCAAGCTCAGCAATCTGACGACTAAGAACTGTAGTTGCATCCAGATGTGTAAAAGACGTGGCAGGAGCAGGATCTGTTAAGTCATCCGCTGGAACATAAATCGCTTGCACAGAAGTAATAGAACCACGTTTAGTTGAGGTAATTCTTTCTTGCAATGACCCCATATCCGTTGCCAAAGTTGGTTGATACCCAACAGCAGAAGGTATACGCCCTAAAGTTGCTGATACTTCCGAGCCAGCCTGAGTAAAACGAAATATATTATCTACAAAAAACAATACATCTTGACCACCATCAAGATCACGAAAATACTCAGCAATGGTAAGCCCAGTTAACGCTACCCGAGCTCTAGCTCCTGGCGGTTCATTCATTTGACCATACACAAGCGCAACTTTTGATTTTTCTAAATCATCTTTATTAATCACACCAGAATCTATCATCTCATGATAAAGATCATTACCCTCTCGAGTCCTTTCTCCAACTCCGGCAAAAGCGGTATAACCACCGTGAGCTTTAGCCACATTATTAATTAATTCCATTATAATAACAGTTTTACCAACGCCAGCCCCTCCAAACAAACCAATTTTACCACCTTTAGAATAAGGAGCTAATAAATCAACAACCTTTATGCCAGTTACTAAAATACTTCTTTCTGTTGATTGATCTTCGAATTTTGGAGCATCTTTATATATGGAAGAAAACTCCTTTGTCTTAATTTCTCCCATCTCGTCAACTGGCTGGCCAATTACATTCATAATTCTTCCTAAAGTACCCTTTCCTACTGGAACTTGTATTGACTTACCAGTATCTTCAACAATAGCCCCTCTTACCAAGCCATCGGTTGAATCCATCGCAATACAACGAACCGAACTATCCCCAATATGCTGAGCAACCTCAAGCACTAATTTTTCACCATTATTAACACATTCAAGTGCATTTAAAATATTTGGCAACTTCTCACCATCTTCAAATCTAACATCAACTACCGCCGAAATAATCTGAGCTATCTTTCCTTGTTTTTTAGTCATTCTAAACCTTTAATATTTTATTTAGCACTTTTTCCAAAAGGATCTTTTTGATCCCGAACTAATTCACCTGCAATTGCATAATTTTCATCTATCATTTCTGACAAGATAATACGAACATTTTTAGGTTCTACTTCCAAAGATTCACATATAGCTTGCGTTACTTTATTTACAAGTTGTCTCTTTTTAGTAGCATCTCTTCCATGCATTAAATGAATTTGTACAATCGGCATAATTATTATATATTTTAAATTAATCTAATACAGGCATTATTTTTCTCGTAACTAGCAAATATTCTTAGAACAACAATATTACCTATAAAGCCTCTGCTCCAGAAATAATTTCTGTAAGCTCAGTTGTAATAATCGCTTGCCTTGACCTATTAAGTTTTAAAGTTAATTTATCTATTAATTCTCCTGCATTCCTAGTAGCATTATCCATCGCTGTCATTCTTGCAGCTTCTTCACTAGCTTTATTTTGTAAAAAACCATATTTTATAACACCAGTAATGTACAAATTTATTAAAGTATTTGCAAGATTAGAACCTTCATATTCAAATAACGATGTAGATACTTCACTATTTTTTTGCTGGTTTTCATCTAACTGTTCAACTGGAAACACACTAATTCTAGTCATAATTTGTGTTAAAGCATTTTTAAATTCATTATAATACAAATAACACCCACCTATTTCATCTTGCTCAGTTAAATTAATTATTTTATCCTTAATTCGCAAAACAACTGGTAGAAATTGTTCCTTGGTAACATGATAATATTCTTCAATTATGTCTGAGTAACCACCTTTTAATGCGTCATAACCTTTTTTACCAACAACGATTAATCTTACCTTAATATTTCGTTCTGCAAATTTAGCAATATCACGTTTTACAGCCCTAATAATTTGGGAATTAAAACTACCACACAACCCCCTTTCTGAAGTCATTACTACAAATAAACATGATTTACCTGTAATATCCTCTTTGAAAAATTTTCTATCGATTGGATTTAAATCAATAAAATTAATATTTAGTCTAATATCATTCATCATCTTTACAAGAACAGATGAATAATCATCTAAGACCTCTGCACGACTCTTAACTCTGCGAAGTTTTGCAGCAGATACTACTTGCATTGCCTTAGTAATTTTCTGTGTAGATTTTACACTTTTAACTCTATTTCTAAGCTGTTTTAAACCAGACATACTAATATTGATTATTATCTAAAAATTCTTTTAAAAATTTCTCAAGAAAAAGTTTTAACTTTTCTTCAGTCTTGTTACTTAAATCCTTTTCTTGCCTAATAGCCTTTAATATTGCATCACCAGTTAAACGAATGTTAGATATCAACTCTTGCTCAAATTTCTTTACATCAGAAGGTTTTATCTTCTCAAGATACCCACGTACGCCAGCATAAAGAGTTACAACCTGTTCTTCCACCACGAAAGGCGAATATTGGGGTTGTTTAAGAATTTCAGTTAGTTTCAAACCATGTTGTATTAATTTCTGAGTTGCCGGATCAAGATCTGAACCAAACTGTGCAAAAGATTCCATTTCACGAAACTGAGCAAGCTCTAACTTCAATGATCCTGCTACTTTTTTTATTGCTTTAATTTGAGCAGCCGACCCTACTCTACTCACTGAAATACCAACATTTACAGCCGGCCTAATACCTTTATGAAATAATTCACTTTCTAAAAATATCTGACCATCAGTTATTGAAATCACGTTAGTTGGAATATAAGCCGAAACATCACCAGCTTGAGTTTCAATAATTGGCAAAGCCGTTAAAGAACCACCACCATTTTTATCAGAAAGTTTGGCGGCACGCTCCAATAGTCTGGAATGCAAATAAAACACGTCTCCAGGATAAGCTTCCCGACCAGGTGGTCTTCTAAGAAGAAGTGAAATCTGACGATAAGCAATCGCATGTTTTGTCAAATCATCATATACAAGAAGGGAATGCATTCCATTATCTCTAAAATACTCACCAATTGTACAACCAGTATACGGGGCAAGAAATTGTAGCGGCGCAGGATCAGACGCGGTTGCAACAACCACCACCGTATAGGACATGACTCCAGCCTCTTCTAGTTTCTTTACTATTTGCGCGACCGTTGACCTCTTCTGACCGATTGCTACATAAACACAGAAAATTTTATCTGCCGTTACATTATCTAAATGCGCATGTTTTTGATTTATTATTGTATCTATTGCAATTGCAGTCTTACCTGTTTGACGATCACCAATGATTAACTCTCTTTGCCCCCTACCAATAGGTATCAAAGTATCAATTGCTTTAATACCCGTCTGCACTGGTTCATGTACACTTTTTCTAGCAATAATATCCGGTGCTTTTGTTTCCACGCGATGATGCTCCTTAGCATCAATAGGCCCTTTTCCATCAATTGGATTCCCAAGCGCATCGACAACTCTTCCAAGCATAGCAGGGCCAACAGGAGTACTTAAAATATCACCTGTTCTTTTCACCATATCACCCTGAGATACAGCCCTATCATCACCCATAATCACAACGCCTACAATATCTGTTTCAAGGTTAAGAACCATACCTTTTACACCAGAAGCAAATTCAACCATCTCACCTGCTTGAACATTATCCATGCCATAAATTTTAGCGATACCATCACCTACAGCAACAACATAACCAACTTCTTGTAACTTAGAAATTTGATCTATATCACCTATCTCTCTTTTTAAAATCTCGGATATCTCAGATGGATTTAGCTTCATTTCTTAAAACTCCTTAATATTTATAATAAACTTATTCACCAATCAAAACTAATCCTTATATTTTAGCAAGTTTGGCAATTTTAGTGGCTCTATCCAAAGTGCCAGAAATAGAATAATCATAAAATAAACTATCATATTTTATGATTACACCACCAATTAACGATTTATTTTGAACAACATTAAATTCAATAATTTTCTTTAATTTATTTTCCAGATACTCTCTTATAACATTTACAACTTCTTTATTTGGCTCATTCACTATAGATTCCACTGTTACAAGCTTTATTCCTCTGCTATCGTCAAGCAAATGTTTATACTCCTTTACCACAGATGATAATATTTCAAAACGAGAATTCTTAACCACCACTCTAAAAAACTGACTCACTATCTTTTCAAATCCAAATTTTTCATCAAAACTCTTTACTAACTTTAATTTATCAGATTTAGAGATAACAGGTGAATATAGAGCAAAACGAAACATCTCTGAACTTAACAACAGCTGATTAAATAAAGATATTTGATCTAAGATTTTTTGATGTTCTGAATCAGATTTAATATTATTAAACAAACATGATGCATAATTTCTAACAAGTTTTTGATCAATCATATCTTATATTCGTAAATTTTAAGTTCTTAAAATGAAATAATTTTACTAAAAGCCTATGAAAATCTAACATAACAGTAATAGCACATTTAGTCATTTAATTTTGCAAAGCAAGAACTAAATTAATATTTATAGCAAAGCATCATGTTTCAAACATATTCCGATAACCAGACTTCATCATTATAAAAACTGAGCAAATAATTAATGAAACTATAGTTGCAAAATACAAACACACTATAGAAAAATTTTCAGTATATTTCCATAACAACATGCAAATAAAAGGTATAGTTGAAGACAAAAACATACTGCCGAACGAATGCGCCAAACTACACATTCTAACTCTTATATCTGCTGAAAACATTGACTGCAATTTAATTTGTATTGGAATCATATAAATTGGTACAAAAAAAACTATCACTACATGCACAGGAAAAGAAAATATATCATCTATACTTAATAAGTGTATCGTAAAAACTAAACACACAACAATTATCAACGATATAAATATCTGTTTATATACAGACATTCTATCTGCTAGAAACCCAGAAATCAAACAAGAACTAGCATAAACAATAATTAAAATTATATTATTTCTTGCAGCTTCACAAGGAGGAATAATACCTAAAATATCAGCAACAAAAGTACTGAGAAAAATAATAAGAAAATTATAACTTGTACCAACACCACCGCTAATTAGCAACGCTAATATAAACTTTAATCTATTTTCGGCTAATATCTTTAACAGGGTTAAATCACCTTGATCTTCATTTTTGAGTTTACTTTTTATATAGTAACTACTCTCATGGAGTGATTTTCTTAAGATAAAAACTAGCAACCCAAACATCCCCCCTATAACAAAATTAACCCTCCAAAGCCACGTTATCTCTGTAATAGTAAGCGTAAAATGATACATACAAGCTGCTATCAAAACTCCTAATTGAGCTGAAAATGAAACAACACTACTAGCTAAATGCCTAGATTTTTTACCAATTTTTTCAGCTATATAAACTTTGATTGCATCAACTTCTCCAGCTAAACTCATAATAAATAGCATTCTACACAACATAAGCAATATAGTTGCTAAAAAACCCAACGTTTCATAACTAGGTAACACAGCTATCATCATAACAGATAATGTTGAAATGATTGTGGTAATTCTAACCGATACAACCCTACCTATCTTATCACTAATACGACCAAAGATAATAGATCCAATAGGCCTTGCAGCCACTGAAACACTAAAAATTATAAAAAAATTGAGTAGTTTGTCACTACTACCGCCACCTGGCATAAAATTACTTGCAATAGCTGATGCTGATAGGCCAAATAGCGCATAATCATAATAACGAACTATAGTTGCAAAAATTGCTATTAAATATGAAGTTTTATCTGAGCTACGCAAAATAATTATTGCTATGATTTATTTGCTAAAAATTTTCCAGCTGTTATTATAACTATCAAATAAAAAATAATAAACTAATTTCTCTTACATATGATAGGCAAACTTAAAGGTATAGTTGATTCGTGCTACCATGATCATGCCATAATCGATGTTAGTGGCGTTGGCTATTTAGTCTTTTGTTCAAATAAGACTCTAGCAAATTTAAGCCTCGGTAGCGCTGTTATGTTACTAATTGAAACGCATGTTAGAGAAGATCATATTAATCTATACGGCTTTTATAGTAGCGAGGAAAAAAGCACTTTCACTTTGCTTCAATCAGTCAAAGGTGTTGGCACTAGGATGGCTCTAGCAATTTTATCAACTTTAAGCCCAGAAGAAATTAGTTATGCTTTAGCAACAAAAGATACAACTGCTTTCAGCCGAGTCTCAGGAGTTGGTAAAAAATTGGCAGAAAGAATAATTACAGAATTAAAAGACAAATACTCTTCAGAATACATTACAGAAAACCCCAATACCAAATCAACACTTGGAAATAATGCTCTTGATGCAATCTCTGCTCTAGTTGCTCTAGGAGTAAACAGGGTTGACGCTCAAAACAGAGTAAGCACACTCCTCACACAAGATAAAAACAGCTCTTTAAATGATCTTATCAAAACAGCTCTAAAAAATGAAACACTAGGATAATTTATGAATAAAGAAATCCTGCAAGGGGAAAAATTAGAAACAGATCATGAATTTAATCTAAGACCAAACCTGCTTAAAGATTTTATTGGCCAAGAACAACTTAAAACAAATCTTGGCATTTTTATACAAGCTGCTAAAAACCGTAGTGAATCACTAGATCATACGCTTTTCTATGGCCCACCAGGACTTGGAAAAACCTCACTTGCCCAAATAGTTTCAAAAGAAATGGGTGTGAATTTTAAAGCAACAAGTGGCCCTGCTTTATCAAAAGCTGCAGACCTTGCTGGTATCTTAACTAATTTACAGGAAAATGACGTATTATTTATTGATGAAGTTCATAGATTAAACACAAATATTGAAGAAATATTATACCCTGCTATGGAAGATTTCTGTTTGGATATAATTATAGGAGAAGGGCCAGCAGCAAGATCGCTACGTATAGATTTACCTAAATTTACTTTAATCGGAGCAACTACTAGGCTTGGACTCTTAAGCAATCCACTTCGTGATAGATTTGGCATTCCGCTTCGTCTTAATTTTTATAATTCTGATGAGCTGGAAAGTGTCTTGATTAGAGGCGCAAAATTGTTAGATACAAGTATCACGCAAGATGGTGCAAAAGAAATAGCCCACCGCTCTCGCGGTACTCCAAGGATTGCACTAAGACTATTAAAAAGAGTTCGTGACTTTGCATCAGTTGAAAATAATCTTAAAATCACTGGCACCATTGCTGACAAAGCCTTAAATAGACTAGAAGTAGATAAAGCAGGACTAGACAGCAATGATTATCGCTATTTAAAATTTATTATTGATAACTACAATGGAGGTCCTGTAGGAATCGAAACAATAGCTGCAGCCCTATCTGAACAACGAGACACTATAGAAGAAGCAATAGAGCCCTATTTAATTCAAATAGGATTTTTGCAAAGAACATCTCGTGGTAGGATGCTAACAGGAAGTGCCTTTGAACATCTTGGTCTACCAACACCAAAAAATCAAATATTTTCCCAAGACACTTTGTTTCAAGAAGAAAATTAATATTAACCTTTTTGGCTTACACCATCCTAATCCAATGTCTATTTGATTATCTTTTTACAACTTGAATTTCTGCTAACAACTTAAATCCAGCATATTATGCTATAGTCCCTAGTAATTAGGTATAACAATATTGTTAAAAAATGATAAAGATACAATACAGCGTAGATTTAAGAGAAAGAGTATATAGACTATATAAAATCTGGTAATAATCAACAAATGACAGTGACCATATTTAAAGTTAGCAAAATTGTATAAGTAGATGGGCAATAAGAGGCAAAAAGATAGTATGAAATCTTAGGCCTCGACTAGGTAACAAGAGAAAGACAAAAAAAGATAGATATGGAGAAATTGAAATCAAATATTATACAGCACAGTGATGCATATCAATATGAAAAGGTAAGCGTCTGGAAATTAGCCAATCGAGAATATGTAGCGCTCTTAAGCGTCTTAAGGTGACATATAAAAAAACC
>JBGCEX010000038.1:0-10866 GCA_045106635.1 Rickettsiaceae bacterium
ATACTCTCTCTACTATTTGCTTCTTTAGTTGATTAAATAATCCCTCTCTACCAAATAGCTCACTTGGATCTGCTTTTGATAATAATTCTTCTACTATTTTTGTATTTATATCTACTTCTTTTTTTACTGCTTTTTTAGTCAGTTTGACCTTTGTAGTTAAGTTGCTTTTGTTATAGTATTTACTTACTATTTATTTTGTAACTTACACAAAGTTTATCACAGACTCTTAGAAAAAGAAATATTATGCAAACGTTTTAATTCACTGTGAATACGTCTTGCTCCTAACTTCCTTTCTTTTCTTAGCTGAAGAATAAGTTGCTCATGTGATTCATTTCTTTTTTTGAAAAGGTGAGTTCGTAGGTTTACTGCTAAGATCTATTAATCCATCTTTTTAGATCTTAGGATAGATTTGTCCATTATAAAAAGGATGAACTTCTCTTAATCTCCTCAATATTTGAGTATCGTTTCCTATCTCCACCCCTGAGAATGTTTTTCTAAAAGCCTTAATTGAAGATAACTCATTTGTTATAGTTGAGTTATCTACTCTTACTTCAGCACCACAAACATCTATAAAAAAATCATGCCCATAAATAAAATTAAAAATCTCTCGTGTTCGTTCAACGTGATAATCACTAGTGACTACACAAATATTGCGCCAAGATAAAGGTGTAGCAATAGTAGTTTTTGAAAAAAATGCATCCCCTACTGTATCACGGGAGTTCAATTCAGTAATTATTTTCTTGGGGTCTACCCCTAATGTCTCTACTAAGTAATGTTTAAAAGCATCAGCTATTCGAATGTCAGAACCTTTCATGTATGCCCATCCGCACGTTACTAAGTATGGTATATTTTGTTCATTAAAAATTTCAACAGCTTTTTTAGCTCTAACTATTGATTCAAAATTAAGTGCTCCTTTAACATCCATAAGATTTGCCAATACAACTAGCGCATCAGATTTTCTAAATTTATCTTTGTTATTCATAATAAATTTTTCTTTAAAATTTTATAAGTTTAAGGTATACATGGTTCAAGGGTATTGAGTTTAGACAAAGAATCTAAACTAGACTATAATAACATTTCACAACAACTATGTTATTATATTTTTTTTATTACTTATCAATAGATATATAAGCGGATATATGAGCACATCGATTAGATTATTTAAGCGTGTTACTTCACCAAAAAGTAAAATTCTGTTTCTTGGTTATACGCCAGAACAAACAACTTTGATAGATGAATTAGTAAAAGTTCAGTGCGAAGTGTAGTACACTTCTGACAAGATTCAATCTACATCAGGTTACGATTTAGTGATCAGTTATGGATTTAAACATATTCTTAAAAAAGATGTGATAGAAAGCTCGTCAGCTCCTATTATTAACCTTCATATCTCTTATCTACCATGGAATCGTAGGTCGCATCCTAACTTTTGGTTATTTTATGACTGCACACCCAGTGGAGTAACTATACACTTAGTTGATGAAGGAATAGACACTGGAGCAATAATTTATCAGCGTTATGTTAACTTTAGTAAAGACGAAAATACCTATTCAAAAACATATCAAAGACTTATCAATGAAATAGAACAACTCTTTAAAGATAATATTAATGAAATTATTTCTAAAAATTTTGTTGCTATACCCCAAAGAAGAAAAGATTCCTATCATTGTGTAGCTGATTTACCCAAAGATTTCAATGGTTGGAACTCTAAAATAAAGCAAGAATTAGTTAGATTAGATAAAATGTATGTAAAGTGATTTACAAGGCTTTGCTCGGACGCTTATTATATTCCTCAAACTAGCTAGATGTAATTATCCTATTTTTATAGATTTGCATTGATCAAACAAGCTCCAAAGATTAATAATATTTCCAACAATAATTCCTTCTGCTTTTTTAGAAGTATTATTCGGTTAATAAGCTTAAACCAATACAATGCTTGATGCATAAAAATGGGCTTCTTAAGGTTCTGTTACATCTGTTGTTTTAGAATAAGGTATAAGGGCTATCAAGTTAACAAACTCTAGGTCTTGATGCTCAGAGTTTCTTATTTCTGCCTTCAAAGAATTAGCTAAATCCTCTAAAAACATATTTGCAAGTATATATTTCCTACTTACTTATTTAAGATACATAATGCCTCATAATCTTCTATACCGAGTACTCTAGTAAGCATTGTCCAGCCAATAATTGTCATGAGTCTTGTTAAGTTTTAGCTCTCTACAATTGTTAACTTGGAACACCCCATTATCCGTGCTATTCCATTTATAGAATTATCCTCTGAGTATTAATTATATTCTTTCGTTGTATTGCAACTGTGCATATTGCATAAAAACACCTACAATTTTTTGCATTGCTTTAATTATAAACCACTGTCCGTTGCGCTTCAATCCTAAATCTGCCAACTATACATCAAGATTAGCTACATTTAGAGCATTCGCATTAATAAAATCTCTTCTTGGTTCTACAATATTTCCCATTAAAGTTGATATTATCTCTTCAGCAGCATCAATATCACTAGCTTTTACTTGCAACAATGTTCTTTTTGAATAATCAAGAGTAGTTTCCCACAATTGCTCTGCATTCATCTCACCAAGTCCTTTAAATCTCTGAATTCCCAAACCTTTTTTACCACTTTCTATTATGATTTCAAGCAATTTACTTGGTAGAAAAACTTTATACTCATTAGATTTAATATTTAAAATACAATTTCCCTGAAAATAATCAGATAATGCTTCACCAATTTTAGCAAGATTTATGAATTCTGGAGATTCAAGTTGTTGTTTATATATTATTTTACTGTTTTTAACACCACGTACAAATCTAAAAAACTCCACTGAATCACTAAAAATATTTACTTGCCAATCGGTTTTATCTGGCTCTGCTATTCCTGGATTCAAAACAGAAACCGCAGAAAGAATTTCTTCTTTTCTAGATTCATTAAATAGATCGACTTTAAGTAATTTTTTAACAGCTAAACATTCAGCAATAGTTTGATCAAATTTCTTTGACACCTGACTTAAAATCACTCCAAACGAAGCTATTTGCTTGATTATGTTAATCAAGTTTTGACCTGTTATTTCGTTATCATTCTCAATTTTTAAATAAGTATCATTGATAGCACCGTTTATTAGATACTCTTGCAAAGCTTGTTCATTTTTTAAATATGTTTCGCTATTTCCTCTTTTAACTTTATAAAGAGGTGGTTGAGCAATATATAAGTAACCCATATCTATTATCTGACGCATATGTCTATAGAAAAAAGTAAGTAGTAATGTTCTGATATGAGATCCATCAACATCAGCATCCGTCATAATGACAATTTTATGATATCGTAATTTTTCTATATTAAAATCTTGACTACCGATACTTGTTCCAAGGGCTGTAATTAATGTTCCAACTTGTTCAGAAGCAAGCATTTTATCAAACCTAGCTCTTTCAACATTCAATATTTTTCCTCGTAAAGGTAGTATGGCTTGCGTTTTACGGTCTCTACCTTGTTTTGCTGTACCACCAGCAGAATCACCCTCAACAATAAATATCTCAGACTTAGCTGGATCTTTTTCTTGGCAATCAGCCAATTTTCCAGGTAAATTCGAAACTTCAAGAGCTGACTTTCTTCTTGTTAACTCTCTTGCTTTTTTCGCAACTTCCCGAGCAGTAGCAGCCTCAACAACCTTATTTATAATTAGCTTTGCTTCGGTTGGATGTTCTTCAAACCACTCAAGTAACTTAGTAAAAATAGCATTCTCTACAACTGGTCTTACTTCAGATGACACTAACTTATCTTTTGTTTGTGATGAAAATTTAGGATCAGGTACTTTAATAGATAAAATACAAGAAAGCCCTTCTCTTGCATCATCACCAGTAAAATTGATTTTTGTTTTTTTACCAATGCCACTTCTTTCAAGATAACTATTTACCATTCTAGTTAAAGCAGCTTTAAAAGCTATTAAATGAGTTCCTCCATCACGCTGACGTATGTTATTTGTAAAACATAATATATTTTCGTGATAAGAATCATTCCATTGCATTGCGCATTCAAAACTTATACCTTTTTCTTCATTCTGGGCAACCAAGGAAATAGGTGTATGAAGGGAGTTTTTTGTGCGATCAACGTACTTAACATAGGCTTCTACTCCGCCAGTAAAGTAAAACTCCATTTTTTTTTGTTCATCATACCTATCATCAATCAAAACGATTCTGACTCCTGAGTTTAGAAAAGCAAGTTCCCTTAGCCTATGTTCAAGAGTAGCAAAATTAAATTCGATGTTGGTGAAAATATTTACAGATGGCATGAAGGTAACTTCCGTACCTTTTTTTCCATTCCCCTCTGCTATGATAGCAAGTGGAGATTCAGAGTCACCATCTTTAAATTTAATAAAATATTCCTTTTGATTACGCCAAATTCGAAGTTCAAGCCAATCAGAAAGAGCATTTACTACGGAAATACCAACCCCATGCAACCCTCCTGATACTTTATAAGAATTTTGGTCAAATTTACCACCAGCATGAAGTTGAGTCATGATAACTTCTGCTGCTGAGATACCTTCACCTTCATGTATATCAACAGGTATACCACGGCCATTATCTCTGACAGTCACAGAACCATTCTTGTTCATTATAACTTCCACAAGATCACAGTGCCCAGCTAAAGATTCATCAACCGCATTATCTACTACTTCATACACCATATGGTGCAGCCCTGACCCATCATCAGTATCACCTATATACATACCAGGTCTTTTTCTTACTGCTTCTAGTCCTTTTAGAACTTTAATTGAGTCCGCCGCATATTCTTTATGAAGAACTGTTTCAGTTTTTTCAACATTGACTTCTTGTTCTGTGTTTGACATAACTAATCTATGAAATAATAAAAAATGAACGCTCAAAACACTAAATCTCTTATCAAAACCAGTGCTTTCGAATAATATACCATATACGTTCTATTTTAAAAGCAAAACTTATCAATAACTACTTCGAGGTATTATCTGTGCAATCACCAATTTTCAAACATATTTCTCAAGCACTAAATGACTATGATTTGTTTTTATTTGATTTATGGGGCGTAGTTGTTGAAAACGATGAATTGTACCCTGGTGTCGTAGAATCAATAAATAATATCTTAAGCCAAAAAAGAGGTATTTTTGTTTCAAACGCACCAAGACCTGCTTTTACTATGAAGAATAAACTTAGCGATTGGGGCTTCAAAAATGTTACAACAGATATGATTCTTACTTCTGGTGATATAGCTAGAGAATTAATATTGGAGCAGACAAAAAAACTGAGAAAAGAAAGATTAAGGATTTATCACCTTGGTGATGACAAAAATGATGATATATTACGTGAATTTGATCATATTATTACACATGATTATAAAGAAGCTGATATATTACTATTGACTTTACACCGAGATGAAAATGAGAATATTAGAGAATTTGACAATTTGCTCAAAAATGTTGCAAAGCAAGATAATATCCTGACAATCTGTGCAAACCCAGATATATCAGTTCCCAAAGGAGACATCATTGGGTACTGCGCTGGATATTTTGCTCAAATTGTCGAAAAAAATGGAGGGGAAGTTATTTACACTGGCAAACCTAAAGAAATAATATATCAACATGTTTTTAAAAGAGTAAGGGAAGTATCGAAGAATCGTATTTTAATGATTGGTGACACTTTCGAAACTGATATTCTCGGCGCTCAAAACTCTGGTATAGATTCTGCTCTAGTGCTAACTGGTAACGCATATAAGTATCATTATATGCACGAATCTCTAGATAATAAACTTGAAGCTCTAGGCAAGAAAGCTTTGGAGCTTAAGATGTTTCCTAGTTTTATTACCTCACTAGTTTAACTATTATGAAGATACCACAGGAATTTATCTTAAACTCAGAAAATGATACTGCTGACCTTGCCATAAAAATTGCTACGCAAATAAAACAAGGTTCTATTATTACGTTTAGTGGAGATCTTGGCACTGGAAAAACTTTCTTTTGTCGTCACATAATTAAACATTTATGTGGCAGTAACACTACAGTTAATAGCCCAACTTTTAATTTATTACAAATATATCAAGCTCAACATTTTGAAATTTACCATTTTGATCTATATAGAATAAATTATTTGGAAGAAATATATGAACTTGGTATAGAGGAAGCTTTTGCTGGTCATGTTTGTTTGATTGAATGGCCATCTATAATTAATGACATTCTACCTCAAGACATAATTTCAATAAGAATATCTATTATTAATGAGGTTGCACGCCTTGTCAGAATCTCTGGTCTAATTATTTCATAAATGGAATAGGTTATCTAGAGCAATTTCTCGATATAGGGGGCTCGTCCAAAAAACTTATCCCAAACCGAATGTAACATAGTAAATTTAGTCGTTTTACCCTTAATCCATCGCTCCATTAGCCCAGAATTTTTCTATATGATTTAGATCTAAATAAATGCAGTGATAAAAATTTAATCTATAAATAACAGATTCAATCAATTCTTTGATTTTCTAAAATTTGTAAAATCAAGTATTAATTTATAATCACAAACTAACCAATTTTGAGCTTTTGAATAAGAAAATTTCCAACCCAAGTTGAACAACATAAGTATTACTCGACCCGCTAAACAAAAGATATTGAAAGAAAGTGCTAAGTTAACAGAAGTTTTAAATGCAAAAAAATTATTTATTGTGAATAGAGAAAATTTTATCTTCTATAGTTTCTTTTGCTTTATTGTCCTGAGTAGCATAAACTCCATTCTGCTTTCTTATTACTTCATATTTGCGCTGAGCTATAGAATCTACAAAATATATTTCACCAGAAACACCTTGAAATTTTTCTGAGTTTTTCAATTTAGTTAAAAAAGTTTCTTTATTGTAGTGATTCGTTATATTACTTGCAATTATTTTTCCAGCATCATAGGCAAGTGCATGCATAAAAGAAAAATGATTCACGCCTAAACGGACAGCTCTTTGTTTTAAATTACCACTATCAAGAGCAGTAGCACCTGTATAAAGAATATCAAAGCGTTGGTCTTGATCTATATCTATTCTATTATCTCCCGCAATTATAACTTTTTTGTCCAAATTAAAATTACTTGCAATTTCATATATCCTTTTTAAATTTTCTTGATCATCCCCAACTATAACTACTGGACGTTTTAGATTTTCATCATACTCATTTAAATTGTCAGCTGTGTCAGAAACTATATTGACCGCTCTTTTGATATCTTCACTTGTATCATTGTAGAACTCCATTCTACTTAGTATTGCATTTTTATTTGTTATTGTATTTTGAATGATCTTACTAACAATTTGCGAGTGTCTACCAGTAGGTAATAATACTATATAATTTTTATAATCATTGTCTATTAGGTAGTTAGTGATCTGTTCCAGTTGTCTCATAGGAGCATGACCAAATACAAAAATATTATCATCTGCTAAAGTTGGATCATTTGAAAGAGATAAGACAATTATATCTTGCCCCTTAATTTTAGATGATAAAATCTTTGTATCTTTAGAATATAAAGGACCAATTATAATCTTAGTTTTTTGCTCCAATATTCTTTGAATAGAATATTTTAACTTCTCTTCATCAGAAGAATCATAAGATGTAACTCTAATTTTTGTTTTAGCTCCATCTCCTAAGCCCATTTTTATTAGCGAAACATATTGTTTTCCAAGCGCTTCATTTGCACCAGATAAGGGGGTTAATATAGCGATATCTACTATAGTATTAGAGGTGTTTTTTTTACTACCACCGCTAAAACCATTCCCAAATTCACATGCAGTAAGTGAAATTAAGCAGTAAAAAGAAATGATGAGTTTTATAAGTTTTTGTTTTATATTGTTCATGTTATTCTCTAAATATTTAAACAATTTTATTTAATATGAATTTAAAATCTGGACTTTATGTAGTATCAACTCCAATTGGGAACTTAAATGATATTACCCTTCGTGCAATTGAAACTTTAAAGAATTCTGATATTATTTTTTGTGAAGATACCAGAGTATCAGGAAAATTACTAGCAAAACATCATATTAAAACCTCTCTGTCTGTGTATAATGACAAAAGTGATGAAATAACACGCAAATACATAATAAAAAATATAGAATCTGGCAAAATAGTATCTTTAATTTCTGATGCGGGAACACCTTTGATTTCAGATCCTGGATATAAATTAGTTAGAGACCTAAAAGCAAAGGGGTATTTTATTGATATTATACCAGGTGTTTCCTCTCCTATTGCAGCACTAACTATTTCAGGCTTACCATCTGATAGATTTGTATTTGTTGGGTTTTTGCCTAAAACAGATATTAGTAGAGAAGCGGTATTTGCAGAGTTAAAAGACTTTGATGCTACACTTATTTTTTTTGACAGTCCTTTAAGGGTTCTATCTTCATTAAAAGTTGCATTAAAAGTTCTGGGAAACCGTCAAGCTAATATTTCTCGAGAATTAACAAAATTATTTCAAGAATCTAGAACCGCTAATCTATCAAGTTTAATTGAATATTATGAAGATAATTCGCCAAAAGGTGAGGTAGTGTTATTAATTTCTGGTAAAAAATTAATTAGTATAACTAAAGAGGAAATCACTAAAGAAATTAAAGACTTGCTGATTTTAGGTGATCGTGCAAAGGATATTACTGAAAAATTGCTGCAAAAATACCACAAACAACTTAGTAAACGTGAAATCTATCAAATTTGCAATTCTTTGAAGAGTAAAAAATAAAAATATAGTTTATTTTTTTAAGGAAAATGATATCCTGTGCTCACCAAAATTTAATTTATTTAAGGAGTTTAAGAATGTTAAGATTATTTATTATTTTAGTTAGTATGTTTGCTTTTTCAAAAGTTGCTTTTGCAGCAGACGCTGATATGAATAAAAACCTACAAGCTGTTGAAACTACGACTGACAACGATGATATGATGGACGATACAATGACTGACAAAGTAGAAGAAAAGAAAGCTAACTAATATAAATTGTATTTAAATAAAGCTTCCAATTCTTAGTAAGAGGTTATGGATTATGTTAAAAAATTAGTATTACTAATTAGTATTTTTGCTTTTACGAAGGTTGCTTTTGCAACTGGTAGTGATGATATGAATCAAAGACTAGAGCAAGAAATTGCAAAAGAAAAACATAAACATCATGAAAAGAAAAAGCATGATGAACATCAAAAACATAAACATAATCGGCAAGACAAAGAAGACAAGTTAAAGTAAATTAACTTGTTAGTATTTGAATTGACCCGAACAAAGAGTTGTTTTTGTAGTTTTTTATCTTATGTTAAAATAAACTCTTGATAACTTTATCTTACGAAAGGCCTCTAGTGTAAACTAGGGGCTTGAAAAATAATTTTAATTATATATACTAAACTTAACTAATTCGCAGTAACGTGGCCATGGTATGCCTAATTTGCTGTTTGTTTATTGTTAAATACCAATTTTGAGAGATCATAAATATGCCCAAAATGAAAACCCACTCGGGTGCAAAAAAGCGCTTTAAGCTTACCGCAACAGGTAAAGTAAAAGCTGGTCAAGCTGGTAAGCAACATTTCATGAGACGTCGTACAAAAGCTCAGCTTCGTAATCAGAGAGGAACATCCGTTCTTTGTGATCAAGATGCAAAAAGATTGGTGAAAATATTCCTTCCAAATGGAACTAATTAAAAAGCGAGAGTTAAAATTATGACACGTGCAAAAGCAGGAAAAGTATCGAAAAATCGTCACAAAAAAATAATTAAGCTTGCTAAAGGTTATAGAGGCAGAGCAAAAAATTGTTTTAGAATAGCTATTGAAAAAGTAGAAAAAGCACTGCAGTATGCTTATAGAGATCGTAGAAATCGCAAACGTGATTTTAGGGGATTGTGGATTCAAAGAATCAATGCAGCTGTTAGAGAGCATGATATGGTGTATTCTACCTTTATTAATGGTCTTCTGAAAGCGGGCATTGCTATTGATCGTAAAATGCTAGCGGAACTTGCTGTAAACAATGCTGATAGCTTTGCTCACATCGTAGAACAAGCTAAAAAAGGCTTGTCTCTAAAAAATCAATAATTTGAAAAGTATATTTAGATTTGAATGGAACGATAACATTTGAATATGAGATTTGTAAACATGGTTTTAATGAGATTGAATTAATTTACTAATGTTATAGGGTGATTGTATAAATTATTTAGTATTAGCAATTAATGTAATATTAAGATAACAATTCATTCTTTTATGCAACAGTAAAAGACAAAGGTATTATTAATAATAGAAGAGCTTTAAAGTTTGTCTTCGTAGTGTGTGGTGTAAAAAATGGACTAACGCTTGGGAAAAAGAAACGCCTACAAATCAAAACGAGATAACAAAAATACCACTATTATTAGAATTGTTAATGGCTGGGTGGATAATACAATTACTATTAAGACTGTAGACAAAAGAGTATAGTAGTTCAAATTATTAGGAAAAACACTAGTTACATTCGTAACTAGTGGGGCATTAAAAATAAATTAAACTCTGGATGTTAATATGAAGGAAGATAATAACCAAAGAGTAGCGCGTAAGAGTGCATGTAATTTTGCATAATTAAGTGTACTGCTTTAATCTATTGTTAGAACCAAAGATGCAACTGTTAAAAGAAGCAACTAAAGCATTTTGCTGAGGAATATAATTACTTACTTAATCAGTAACAAATACTTAAATTTCTAAAAGATAAATAACTTTGTTTTCTTGAAAATTATAATTCACGTAGCAAAAAACATACTCCTACGTTTCTTGCTACAAACACAAATTATCAAAGAGTTCTTCTATGAATCAAGACCTATTAGGATAGACTCATGATGATCATGTACACTAGAATCAAAGCTTACCCAGTCTGGATTTGTTAAT
>JBGCEX010000039.1:0-18476 GCA_045106635.1 Rickettsiaceae bacterium
TTATAATCAGCTCCAAAAAATGCTAATATTCTTAGCATTTCTGGACTACGTCCATTCCAGTGATATACTAATTCAGTTGCTGCTGTGTTCCCAGCAAGGTTTAAAACATTAGGATCCATACCAGCTGATAAATAGAACCGGGCTGTATCAACGTCTCCAACTCTTATAGCTGTAAAAAAATTTCCTATATCCTGTCCATCATATGCAACATAGCTAGATTTTATAGAATCACTCTTCAATACTTTCTTAGACATATAACTAAATTTCAATTCACATTAAATTAATGTTAACAATTATAGGTAAATTATTTCATAAATCAAGCCATAAATTTATGTTTTTAATAAAATTACTAATTCTTATTAAAGATTAAGAAGTGTAAACGGCATCGTCAAGCTAAGTGAGAGTCAAATGTGAGATTGCAAAGAATGAATAATAATTTATAAATAATCACTCAATTTTTATGTATATTACCAAAGATCCGAAGAGACACCGTTTTCCAGTCAGTATCATCGGTCACGTTGTTTGGTTATATCATAGATTCAATAATAGCTACCGAGATATTCAGGAACAAATGGAGTATCGAGGAATTTTCTTAAGTCATTAAACGGTACGTGCTTGGTGTTATAAATTTGCTTCTAGCTTTCATGAGGTCATTAGAAAAAGAGAGCGGACGCCTAGGGATAAATGGCATTTAGACGAGATGAATGTTAAAATTAACGGTGAAGTATTTATTCTTTGGAGAGCTTTCGATTCAGATGGTTATGAGCTAGAAGCATTGTTACAAAAGCGTCGTAAAAAAAATCAGCAATTCGCTTTTTAACAAAATTACTTGGCAATTATCTTATGCCAAGAGTTATCGTTACTGATAAACTAAAGAGCTATAAGGAGTTCAGAAAACTTTATCATTAATGGGCAAAGTACGCAATATATTTGCAGTTGATGTTGGGAGATACACAAAAACCTCTCAAGAACAGAGAAATGCATTTGCCATAGCTAAGTCAATTTGGGATGAGGCTACTCAAAGACTTCTTGTTGCCTAAATTTCAAGAATTATGGCTTTTTACAATCTCAATTCATTAACTTGACGATGCCGCACTCCATGCCCGATTGATGAAAAGTAATCAGTATGGTCACAGATTTTTTATAATAGCCAGAAAAAACTAGTTAGCATATATTTATGCAGAAAGTTTCTTTAATTTTGTTAGTTTACGAATTACTACATTTCTTTTTAAGTTAGATAAATAATCTAAAAGTAATTTTCCATCTAGATGATCAATCTCATGCTGAATTGCTCTTGCAAGCCAATCACTAGACTCTAACTCTTGCTCTTTGTTATTATAATCTAGATATCTAACTTTAACAGAAGCATGGCGTAAAACATCTACTTTTTGATCTGGAACAGAAAGACAAGCTTCTGTGGCTTCTATCATTTCATCAGAACACTCCATTATTGTAGGATTTGCCATAAATAATGGATAAAAACTTTCTGTCCTTTCCATATCATCATCGTCTTGTAAGTCAATTACAACAATCCTTTTTAATATACCTACTTGGTTAGCAGCAAGTCCAACTCCTTTGTCATGGTACATTGTATCAAGCATATTATCCATAATATCTCTAATACTATCATCAACCAAATCAACTGGTTTAGCTTTTTTCTTCAAAATAGGATCAGGAGCTTTTATTACTTCTAAAATAGTCATAGACACTTAATTTAATATATAAAAATTAACTTTATTATAATATAAATTCACCTTCAAGTAAAACAAAATTTAGTTTTTTAGGTTTATTCAAATGGTTTTACTACAACCATAATAACCGCAATAACCATAAAAATCACTGGGACTTCATTTATAATCCTATAAAACTTTTCTGAATGTTTATTCTTACCATTAGCAAAATCTTTCACCCACTTTGCTTGTATTCCATGAAAGACAGTTAAAGCCAGAACCGCCCCCATTTTTATATGAAACCAAGTGCCAAGAGCTACAAATCCATATATATAGGCTACAAGTAACCCGAAAATATATGTTATTATCATTGACGGAGTCATTATTATTCTGAGTAATCTTTTTTCCATTAATTTAAAAGTTTCATCCATTTCTGGACTAACATTTGACTTACTATGATAAACAAACAATCTTGGCATATAAAACATTGCTGCCATCCAAGAAATAACAGCTACAACATGAATAGCTTTATACCATAAAAAATAATTTTCCATTATAGACCTATTAGGTTATTTTAATTAACTACTAGCCTCTTTACAAAGGCATTTACTATAAACATCTGGACATATTCTATCCAAACTACTTGATAGCAAACAGCTAGAATCTTGTTTTTCAAAATTTAAAATCATATTTGCTAGTGATTTTATAAATAATTCATTAGTGCTTAAAGTAGGAATCCTAACATAATCAATATTATAATCTCTTACAATTTTCTTATATTCAATATCAAGTTCGACTAAAGTTTCAACATGTTCTGAAACAAATGCAACAGGTACTATTATTAGCGCTTTTTTTATTGATCCTGCTATTTTTATTTCGTCTTCAGTATTAGGATCAAGCCATTTTAGTGGTCCTACTCTACTTTGGTAAGTTACTTTATAATCTATATTCTTAAATTTTGAAATCAATTTTAATTTAGTTATAATTTTTAAAACTGTTTGTTCTATCTGCCACTGGTATGGATCACCATCTTTCACTATTTTTTTTGGTAATCCATGAGCAGAAAATAGCATTCTAAAATTACTTAAATCATCATTGTTTTTTAGCTTTTCTTCAATTAATTTTACATGTGAATTGACAAAATCTTCATCAATTGGATAGCAACATATTGTTTTTATTTTTATATTACTAGCAAATCTCTTATTTAAATTTTTGGTAAATTCTTCTACCGAAGAAGCTGTTGTTGTAGTTGAAAACTGTGGATAAAGTGGCAACATTATAATTTCTTTGGGATCGTAATTTTCTATATTTTTAATAACTTCTTTAGTCATTGGATGCCAATGACGCATACAAATAAATATTTCAAAATCTGTATCTTCATTTTTTATTAGCTCTTGTTTTAATGCTTTTTTCTGCAATATCGTTTCTTCTAAAATTGGTGATTTTCCTCCTGTATTAGAATAAATCTCTTTAGCAATTTTTTCTCTTCTACCAGAAATTAATTTTGCTATAAAAAACCTTAGTATCGAAGGCAGAGCAATAATATATTTATCATTAAACAGGTTAAAAAGAAATGGTTTTATGGCATTTGGACTATCTGGCCCTCCAAGATTAAAAAGAACCACTGCTATTTTTTTTTATTTGTTGTAGTTTCTGACATAATTTACTAAAAATTCAACATTTTCTGTTGGAGTATTTGGTAAGATACCATGTCCTAAGTTAAAAATGAAATTCTTATTTCCTAATTCTGATAAAATATTATTTGCTTTTCTTTCAATAATTTCTTTATTACTAAATAATAAAACAGGATCAAAATTACCTTGTACAACAATTTTGTCTTGCCATTTTTTCATTATATTTATTGGTACAAATTGATCAACTCCTATTGCATCAATATTAGTTTTATTTATGTATTCTTGGTATAAATAACCTGATCCTCTTGGAAAACCTATAATTGGTATTTCTGGATATTTATCTTTTATTGAATTTACAATTTTTTTTGTAGGTTTAACAACAAAATCATCATATTCTTCTCCAGACAAAACACCAGACCAAGAATCAAATAGTTGAATAACATCTACACCAGCATCTATCTGTCCTAAAAGATATTCAATAGTTTTGTTGGTAATAATATCTATTAACTGTAATGATAAAATTTTCTTAGTATAAAGAAAATTTTTACTTACAGAAAAATCTTGCTTTCCTTTCCCTTCAAGCATGTAACTTACAACAGTCCAAGGACTACCAGCAAAACCAATAAGAGATTTATTTTTATCTAAAGATGATCTTACTATGCTTACGGTATCATATATATAATTTATTTTTTTATCAAATTTATTATTTAAACAGATCAAATCTTTATCTGATTCAAACTTTTGTAAAACTGGCCCTTTACCTTTTTTAAAATGCACTTTCCAACCAAGCGCATGAGGTAATACTAAAATATCTGAAAAAATGATTGCTGCATCAAATCCAAATCTGTTTATTGGTTGCAGAGTAACTTCGGCTGCTTTTTTAGAATTGTAACATAGTTCTAAGAAATCTAAGAAGTTTTTTCTTACTTCCATATATTCAGGTAAATATCTACCAGCTTGTCGCATAAACCAAATTGGAATAGTATTATTTTCTTGTTTAAAAGTTTTTTGCAAAAGGGTCATAAGTTATTTTGTACTAAATAATAATATAAGTATATTTATATTATTTAAGATGTAGTTGTCCAATGGATAATGTAAATTTATTATTTATCCACATAATTATCAACAATTAGTTACAGTGTAAATTATTCTGTATGCCTTATCTATAAAAAGATATACATAATCTTCCACCAAAATTTTATACAGTGTATTTTTTAGTGGGTAAACCATTGGTATAATGTTTATATCTAAGGGAGTGCAAACAATTTGTATTTAATCCACAATTATGTACACTTAGTAAATTTAGTTGTAATTAATCTTTTCTGAACTATGTTTTAATAGGACAAATTAATACAGCGAAGATCTAATAACTCTATTACTTATCCACAATGTAAATGTGTATGATATGAAAAAACTTATAATTCATTTAGTTTCGGAATCTTCTGGTCAAACAGTAAAGCATGCAGCCAATACTGCTCTGGCTAAATTTGGTGATATTGAAGTAAAAAAATATCATTGGCCTATGACTAGAAACGAAAATTTACTAGATGAGGTATTTAAAAAAGTAAGAAAAAAACCAGGGGTGGTATTATATACCATTTCAAATGATATATTAAAAGATAAACTTAAGAGATTTTGTTTTGAATTAAAAATGCCTTGCGTGTCTGTTGTTAGTAAAATTGTTAATGAAATATCTCATTATCTTGGGGTAGTGGTTGATGATAATGTTGGTTTTAATAATAAATTTGATGAAACTTATTTTGATAAAGTAGAAGCAATAGAATATTCATTAAAGCATGATGATGGTCAGATTCTAGAAGATTTAGAAGAAGCTGACATAATTTTAATTGGACCATCTAGAACTTCAAAGACCCCAACTTCTGTGTATTTAGCATATAATAGTTTTAAAACAGCAAATATTCCTTTTATATATTCATTTCCATTTCCACCTATTATAGAATCGTTAAAAAATCCAGTTATTTTTGGTCTTATAATCAACCCAAGTAGACTTATAGAAATAAGAGAAAGTAGGATGCATTTGTTGCAAGTTAATGAATCTTCAGATTATACAGATATCAAAATAGTTCAAGAGGAATGTAGAGAAGTAAGAAGACTCTGTTCAAAAAATAATTGGCAAGTGATTGACGTTTCAAGGCGATCTATAGAAGAAACAGCAGCTGTCATTATGAAACATTATTATGAACATAAAAAAAGAGATGTATAAAAATGAAGTCAATTGCTATTACAGGAAGCTTTGCTTCTGGAAAGAGTTTTATATTAAAATATTTAGAAAAAATAGGATATAAAATTTTTTCGTGTGATGAGTGTGTTAAGCAACTTTATTTAGACTCAAATGTTCAAGCAGAATTAATTAACATTTTTGATGAAATAGGAACATTTTTTGATAAAAAAAAATTAGCAGATATTATTTATAATAATGATAATCAAAGAAAAAAATTAGAAAATTACATACATCCAAAAGTTAGAGAAGGAATTAATGATTTTAAAAAAAAATATAATAAAGAAAAATTTGTTTTTATAGAAGTTCCATTGTTATTTGAAACGGGATTTAATAATTATTTTGATTATTCTATATGTGTTTATTGTGATGAAGAAAGTAGAAAGAAAAAAGCTGAGGCCAGAGGTGATTTTAACTTAGAAATCTATAACAAAATAAAGAATATACAATTACCACAAGAAGTGAAAAAAAAATTAGCAAATTTTCAAATAAATACGGATATTGATATTGAAATTCAAATTAATAAAATTATTGATAAATTAAATGAATATTAGAGAAATTATTTTAGATACAGAAACAACGGGTCTTGATCCAAAAAATGGGCACAGAATTGTAGAAATTGGAGCCTTAGAGATGATTAATAAAGTTATCACTGGTAAAAAATTTCATCATTATGTTAATCCAGAAAGAGATATGCCAGCTGAAGCCTATAGAATTCATGGAATTTCAAGTGATTTTCTTAAAGATAAGCCATTATTTAAAGATGTTGTAAGTGAGTTTAATAATTTTATTTATGATAGTAATTTGGTTATTCATAATGCTCCTTTTGATATAAAATTTTTAAATTATGAACTAACGTTACTAAATTTACCATCTTTAGAGATTTCTAAGGTTATTGACACCCTTCCGATGGCAAGAAAAGCTTTTCCAGGAGCAAGGGCAAATTTAGATGCGTTATGTAAAAGATTTAAAGTAGATAATTCAAATAGGCAATTTCATGGAGCTCTTAAAGATGCCTATCTTTTATCTGAAGTGTATGTTGAATTATCTGGTGGTAGACAAATTAGTTTTTCTTTGAAAGAAAGAGAAGAAAAAATGATGCTAGAACAAAATAAGAATTATGTTGTTAAAGGTAATAAAATAGTAATTAGCCCAACGGATGAAGAACAAATGAAACATAATTTTTTTCTTTCAAAATTTATATAAACTTCTTTATATAAAATATATTTACTTTAAACAAAATTATTTAGCTTTGTAACTGAAAATCAACTGTTAATATATTTCTAATTGAAATTATTTCCAATAGTTTCATCATGAAGAAAATTCTTTATTTATGATGAATAGTAACGATAAAGAACTTAGTTTTGATTCTATTTCAGAGTTTTTAGCTCAAGTGAGGTTACAAAATATTGTTTTGGGTATAACAAAGGGTTTTATTTATGCTGATTCTCAAATTAATTTGTTTATCAAAGATGAAGCTAATAATGATATAGTGATGTCTTATGATAATGATGTTGACGCTTTGCAAGCTATGATTCGCGGAGAAATAGATGGTTTTATGTCAGATAGAGTTGTTGGAGCGGCAGCTATATTAAGTGAAAAGGTAAATTCACTTGTTAAAGAGGTTCAGCTAAATATAAAAACACCGATACATTTGATGTTTAGTAAAAAATCGGTGCCGATTGAGCTAGTGGACAAATTTAATACTGAGATTAAAGATTTTTCTGCTAGCGACGAATACAAAAAAATAGTTAAGACTTATTTATATCCAGTGATGCTGATGCAGACGATAGATTCTCAGTGGTTTTACTTTATTGGTGTAATGGGAACGATTGCTTTTGCTGTTTCTGGTATAGCTATAGCTGCAAAAGATAATGCAACTTTGTTTGCTACTTTTTTGTTTGCTATGTTGCCTTCTGTTGGTGGTGGAATAATGAGAGATGTTCTTATTAACAGAGAGGAAGTAGGTATATTTTTAACTCCTTCTTACATATATTACATAATGATAATTGTATTAGTAGGGTTTTCAATGGTGAGGTTGCTAGAGTACTATAATAAGAGAGCAAATGAAGATGAGGTGATTGATACATTTTGGGATAATGTATTGTTTTTAGGCGATGCTCTTGGTCAGGCTGCCTTTATTGTTACAGGTGTGTCGATAGCTATTATGGCAAAAATAGAACCAATAGAGCTTTGGGGACCATTCTTTGCTTTTTTAACAGCTAATGGAGGAGGGATTTTACGTGATTTAATCCGTAAGAAGCATGAAATAGTATGTTTAACTGGAGCTCTCAATGCTGAAGTAGGTGTAGTATGGGGATTGGCATTTAGTATTTATTTGAATATTAATTCTTATGACCCTGATCCTAATGGCATTAGAAACGCGGTGATAATTGTTGTTTCAGGATGCTTTTTGACTAGGTTAGTGGTTCGTTATTTTAACATAATAAATGTTAAATTTAGAGTAGAAAGAAGCCCTGTCTTATCTGAGGTAAATGAAAATGAAAACAAGTCTGAGTAAGGTGATATTTCAACCCAAACCAGTGAGATCAAATTTTTTTATCCTTTGATTCTCCAACCTTTGTCTATTAATCTTTCTAGTGTAAAATACACTAGTATATTTGCTATAATTAAAAAGCTTACTCCTATTATTATACTTCCATCAGCCTTATTAGTAATACAGTACCTAAATCCATCGATCATATAAAAAAATGGATTTAAGGTATTTATTTGTTGTAAAACTCCAGGAAGATCTTTTACTGAGTAAAATGTACCAGATAAAAAAGACAAAGGAGTGATTATATAGCTTGTAATTGCTGAATGTTGATCGAAGGAATTAGCAACCATTCCGGATAATATGCCAAGTTTACCAAGCAGCGTACAAGATGCTAGAACATAAAATAATAGTAAAAATGGGTGATATAAGGTAAATTCTATAAAAGGTACTAAGGATATTGTAACTATAATCCCAACTAATATACCTCTAAGTACAGCTCCTACTGTAAAAGCTATAATTATTTCCTTGCTACTAAGAGGTGGGGTAAGTATGTCAGAAATATAACCTATTATTTTGCTCATTATAAAAGACGAGGAGCTATTGGCAAAAGAATTTTGTACTATGCTCATTATAATTAAACCATAACCCATAAAATTAATGAATTTTACTCCATCTATGTCATGTCTTCTTGATCCAACGGCTAAGACAAAAACAGAAAGGAATATAAGGGCTGAAACGGCTGGAGTAATAAGAGTTTGATTATAGACTCTCATAAATCTTTTTACTTCACGTAGAGTCAAGGTATAAGTGCCGTACCAATTGATTTGTTCCATGTTGTTAGTGATGATTAAATTATTTATATAAAAATTCCCAAGATTATGATATATTCCGCTTCAGAATTTATCAACTATATTCGAAACACCTTAATTTAAATAAAAATTAATGACAAAGACAAAGAAGCTTTTTATTAAGACCTATGGTTGTCAGATGAATGTTTATGACTCCATAAAAATGCAAGAATTACTTGATCCATTTGGTTTTGAGTCAACTGATGATATGAGCCAAGCTGATATGGTAATCTTAAATACTTGCCATATTAGAGAAAAAGCTTCAGAAAAAATGTATTCAGAGCTTGGTAGGGTAAAAAAAGCCAAAGATAAAAGATTGGCACTTGGTGGAGTAGATATGATAATAGCAGTAGCAGGCTGTGTTGCTCAAGCTGAGGGCGAAGAGATCTTTGCGCGTGCTCCTTATGTTGATATAATTGTTGGCCCCCAGTCTTACCATACGTTCCCAGAGTTGGTGGCTAAATTGGCAAGATCTGAAAAGCATCTGATTGATCTTGATTTTATTGAGGAAGAAAAATTTGATAATTTATCTAAAGAATATTCAGCGCAAGGAACAAGTGCTTTTGTTTCAATCCAAGAAGGATGTGATAAATTCTGTACTTTTTGCGTTGTACCTTATACTAGGGGGGCAGAATTTTCTCGAAGCCCAGAAGAAATATACCGAGAGGCAATGGTTTTAGTTGCTAAAGGAGCAAAAGAAATCCATTTACTCGGACAAAACGTTAATGCTTATCACGGAAAAAGTTTAAACTCTAATGGGGATGCTGGTTTAGAATCAGATGTAATATTTAGTCTAGCAGATTTAATTCGTCATATTTCATCTATTAAAGGTTTGGAAAGAATTAGATATATTACTTCTCACCCAAAAGATATGACTAATGATTTGATTGCTATACATGGTCAGCTTGATCAATTAATACCATTTTTGCATCTTCCTGTTCAATCTGGATCAGATAAAATTCTAAAAACGATGAACAGAAAACATACCAGAGCAGAGTATTTCTCAATTATTGATAAACTCAGAGCAGTAAGAGCTGATATTGCCCTTTCATCTGATTTTATAGTTGGTTTTCCAGGCGAAACAGATGAGGATTTTGCTGATACTATGGATCTGGTAAAAAAAGTTAGATATAGCCAGTGTTATTCTTTTAAATATAGCCCAAGACCTGGTACTCCAGCAGCGGTAAAAGAACAGGTGCCAGAAGCTGTAAAAAATGAGCGTCTAGCAATTTTACAAAATGAGTTATTTAAGCAGCAATTAGAGTTTAACGAATCTTGTGTTGGAAAAATATTACCTGTATTATTTCAAAAAGAAGGAAAACATGATAATCATATAGTAGGTAAAACACCTTATATGCAATCTGCTTATGTTGAAAATATTAATAAATCTTTGCTAGGCCAGATTGTTAATGTAAGAATCAAAAAAGCTCTTGCAATAAGTGTTACGGGAGAAATAGTTTAAAAATTATATATGGTATTCTTCTGATAATACCGTATCCAGAATTCAGATATTATCAATAGAAAATAGCTTTAGTGCAAATAATAAAAGTCCTTATTCCAAAAATTGGGTTATTTCCGTTAGATTACCAGCTAATAGAAGATATTACTTTGTTTGTTGGAGATTTGATCGTTGTTCCCTTTCGCACAAAAAATATAACGGGAATAGTTTGGCAAGTAAATTGCTTTCCCAGTGATAAGAAGCTGAAAACAATAGATTTAAGCTTAAGTTTTGTTGTTGATAATTGTTACCAAAATATCGGTTCTATCAATATTGAACTTATAAAAAGAGCTAGTGAATATTATCTAGCATCTCTTGGTTCTGTTGCTAAGCTTGTGTTGCCTTTTGAAATAAATCAAAACACTATTAAAACTGAAGTTCATATCATTTCTGAAGATCATTCTTTACCAGGTTTGTCTGAAGAACAGCCAGCTGCACTTGATGTAATAAGATCAAGTGCAAAAGCTGTATTGCTCAAAGGAGTAACTGGTTCAGGTAAAACTGAAGTGTATTTTTATTTAGTTGCAGAAACTTTAAAAAGGGGAAAACAATCTCTGATAATGCTACCAGAAATTTCTCTTAGTTCTCAGATAATAAAGCGTTTTACTGAGCGTTTTGGATTTAAGCCAGCTATCTGGAACTCCAAACAAACAAAAACTCAGAAAAAAAAGATTTTACAAGGTATTTTAGACGGAAAAATTAAAGTAGTAATAGGAGCCAGAAGCAGTTTATTTTTACCATATAAAGACCTAGAATTGATTGTAATTGATGAAGAACATGATGCTTCTTACAAGCAAGGTGAAGGAGTGTTATATAATGCTCGTGATATGGCTGTGCTAAAGGCTCATTTGCTAGGTGCGTTAGTGTTGCTTGTCTCGGCAACTCCTTCAATTGAAACTATTTATAATGTTAAACAAACTAAATATTCTATGGTTGAGCTTAAAAGTCGTTTTAGCAATGCTTCTTTACCAGAAGTAGAAATTGTAGATATGAGAAGTATTGAATTAGAAAAAAATAACTGGATATCAGGGCAATTAATTAATGAAATTAAAGTAGTTACAGATCAAGGAAACCAGTGTTTACTTTTTTTAAATAGGAGAGGATACTCTCCTTTGATGTTGTGTAAATCATGTGGTTATAGATCTCAATGCACTAAATGTTCAGCATCAATGGTAGTGCATAAAGCTAGAAAATTAATGGAATGTCATCATTGTGGTGGGGTAAGTAAAATTCATAATACATGTCCAGAATGTAACCAAAACGATTCCCTAATATTATGTGGTCCAGGAATTGAAAGGATAGAAGAAGAGGTAAAAAAATTATTTCCTAATTTAAGAATAAATGTAATTAGTAAAGATCAAGTTGCTAAAACCGATCAAATGCAAGATTTATTGCATGAAATGGAAATGGGTAATATTGATATACTAATTGGTACCCAAATTATTACAAAAGGTTATCATTTCCCACAACTGGCTCTAGTAGGGGTAATTGATGCAGATCTTGGTTTTATTGGTGGAGATCTTAGATCAGCAGAAAGAACTTTTCAATTACTTCATCAAGTAGGAGGAAGAGCTGGTAGAGATAAAGCAATAAAAGGCAAAGTTTTATTACAAAGTTATTTTCCAGAAAATAAAGTTCTGCAAGCTCTTGTAAGTGGTAATGAAGATGAATTCATTAAAAAGGAGATTTTGACTAGAAAGGAAGCTAATATGCCTCCATTTACAAGAATGGCAACTATTAATATTACTGGTGTATATCCAGAGAAAACATTGTCTATGGCAAATTATATAGCCCGTAGAATTCCTGCTAGTTCAGCAAGAATTTTAGGACCAGCTGAAGCTCTAATATTTAGGTTGTCTGGTAAGTATAGATATAGATTATTAGTAATTGCTGAAAGAAACTTTAATATTCAAAAATATATATCAACATGGCTTAGTGCTTGTGAAATTCCTTTATCCTTTCAAGTCAAAATAGATATAGATCCTTATAGTTTTTATTAAAAAAATTACATAAAAATAAAACTAATTTAAAAGTTTATGGCTTATTATTTATGCAGTATATATGCTTAAGGTTTAGATAATATTAGCTAGTTGTTATATGTAGCCCTTGACAAGATTCAATCAATGGTTACTATGAACGACCCAAACTAAAGGTGTAATAAGATAATGAAAATACAACCAGTTATATTAGCGGGAGGTAACGGTTTCTGCTTATGGCCGTTGTCGCAGAAAGCAAAACCAAAACAGTTTCTGAAATATTGTGATAATTTAAGTTCATTTCAAAATTCAATAATTCGTAATAGCTATTTGGGTATACTTTTGATAGTAGCGAACATAGATCATAAAGATATAATTATAAAACAATTGAAAGAAATAAATTTGCAAGTTCAAATAATATTTGAGTGTGAACAAAAAAATACAGCAACATCTGCATTAGCAGCCTCGTATTACGCAAAAAACCAAGGGTTTGATACTATAATACTTATTCCATCAGATCATCATATAGATGATCAAGTAAGTTATAAGTATAGTTTAAATAAGGCAGCTATAGCTACTAGAAAATATAAGTTTGGTGCAATAGGAGTTGCACCAACATATTCTAATACAAATTTTGGTTATATTAAAACTGGACAAAAAATTGATGAAGGTTTGTATTTAGCAACTAAATTTATTGAAAAACCAGATAAAGAATTAACTAAGAAATTAATTAATTCAACAGAATATTTTTGGAATTCTGGAATTTATTTTTTTGATATAGATTATATTTTGGAACTTGTTGATAAATACATTCCAGTGATAAATAAAAAATTATCAACAATATTTAATAATGAATTATGTGTTAATAATATAGTTAAATTAGACAAAGAAATATATAAGGATCTTCCAGCAATTTCTTTTGATAAAGCTATTTCTGAAAAATTGCAACAAATGGCTCTAGTTAAAGCAAATTTCAAATGTAGTGATCTTGGTAGCTGGGAAGCAATTTGGAATCTTGATAAAGATAATGAGTATCAAAATAATATCCAAGGTAGAGGAAAAACAATTACCTATAATGTCCACGATTCCTATATTAATTCTGATGCAAAAAAAACTATAGCTATTGATCTTAAAAATATAGTTGTTATTTTTAAAAATGGTCAACTTCTTGTAGCTGATAAAAACTCAGTGGAACTAGTAAAACAAGTAATTACGGATAATGTTTAAATTTTTATCTGTTAGCTTTATAAGTTAGGCATATTTCAAACTGTACCAGAATATAATTTAGTAAAGCGCCTAGTATTAGGTGTTACAAAGAGTAAGCTTTTTCAAAAAACATAGAGATAACATCTTGTAAACCTTATATTTGTTGCATATTCGTACAACTATTACCCCAATCTGAGTAATATAGAGTATTATCTATTTCTTACAATTTTATTATATGTATCTTTGCTTAACTTTGTGATGTTGTTCAGAGTTCTTTTATGTATACCTTTGTTTATTTTGTGCATAATCAGTCTTAACTTTCTTATTAAAAACACAATATTTTCATAATTCATTTTTATTTTCTATCATTATTTAACAATGTCTTGAAAAAGCTTTATATTTCTAATATTATTCACTTTTATGTGCTATGGTTATCTCAACAAATTAATCACTAGTAGCTTTATTTAAAAAGCCATGTATTTACATTTTGCCTTATGCTAAATTGTTCAAGTTTGTTACAAAAAGCACCTTTTTTGTTATAGGTTAAGTAACTAGTTTGATAGACTCATTTGAAATTAAGTATAAATATATACACCCTTATCATTAGGGAATGGGGATTAGTGAGGTATACAAAAGTTATTTTAGCAAAATTATGTTAATAGAAGATAAGAAAAACGTGTCGATCCTAGATTACCATTTTTATAATATTAATCATGATAGTGTCCAAGATATATCTAAGAAATTACAAAAAGGTTTAAAAAAATTTACCTTGGTGGGTAGTAATTGGCTTGAGCGCAATAGCAAAAAACCAATAGTTCTATTAATTGGAATTAATTACTGGAAACGAGGCTTTATTAGTGATTATCTACCAGAATACCGCTGTGTATTTGCCTCTAACAAGACTATGTTTGGTTTTAAGTTAATTTTCCAGTTGTTTAAATCAGGTTTAAACCCTACGGTTTTTTTTATTTGGGGGTATACGGAGTCAAGTTTAATAAGATGGTATGCTAAACTGAAAAAAATACCTATCAATAGAATTGAGGATGGCTTTATTAGGTCGGCTAACCTTGGGCTTTCACGTTGCACCCCTTATTCCCTAATTTTTGATAAAAAAGGTTTGCATTACAATGCTAAAACTTCATCTGATATTGAAAATCTTCTAAATAATTATGACTTTGATTATGACCATACTATAATAAAAGATGCAGAAGAAGCTCTAAAAATGATATTAAACTTAAATATATCAAAATACAATCTTCCTTATGTAAAGCATTTTACCTACCATGCGAATTTGCGGAAACAAATTTTAGTAATAGGTCAAGTTAAAAGCGATATGTCTTTAAAGCTAGGAAACCCTAATAACTACAACACAGAAGATTTGTTAAATTTAGCAAGAATTGAGAATCCAGAAGCAGATATTTTATATCGCCCCCACCCAGATATCTACTACAAATGTAAAAAAAGTGTTTCAAATGTAGGTAAATTACAGTTTGTTAAAATTATTAAGCCTGAGATACCTCTTGTAGATATTTTATACAAAGTAGATCAAGTTTATACCATAACATCTTTATCCGGAGTCGAAGCGATTCTAAGAAATATAAAGGTTACAGTTGTTGGTACACCGTTTTATGCAGGATGGGGTTTAACTGATGATAGGGTGAGTTTTCGACGGCGTAGAAGAAAGCTTACAAAGATACAGTTGTTTACGATATCATACTTAAAATATCCAAGATATCTAGCTAATATAGAAGATTCTAAGATTGGGTTAATGTCTGCTTGTTTAGTAATTAACGCAGATAGGGAAATATTATACTCGGATAAAATATCTGATATGAAAGTAACAACTGCTCAAGATATAAAGCTTATAGCGCAATCGAAATATTGGCCAAAATTGTTCAACATTAATACATTAAGTAATACTTCGAGTTTAGTATTAAAAAATTTAAAATTTGTGAATTTTTTAAATATTTTCCAGAATTTACATGGTAAATACGCGCAACTAGCTATAGTATGCTATGTTTTTGGTAATATAGATATTAAAAATATATGTAATATTTTATATATAATTCGTCCTTATTTGCATAAGGAAGTACTCAGCATAATTTTAATTGAGCTTTGGAAATATTATCGAGACCCAGTTATATTGAGTCATTATGAGTGGTGTTTTAATGAGTCAGAAAGTAACAAACTCTTGACCAAAAAGATATCAGGAGCTTTAAGTAAAGAAGCAAGTGTGGAGTTCTACAATGATGCTACACAAGCAAAGTATTCTGCTGCCAACATTTATATGGAAAGAAAAGATTTTGACAAAGCTGTAAAGGAATTATGCCAAATATGTTTATGTGGCTCACCAAGTTTAGATATAATGCATATTTTTATAAATATTGCCAATTTAAAGTTTGAGTTTACTTCATCAGTTGAGATTGCTGATTTTTGCAATTTAGTCGATATTTCCTTTTCTAGTGGAAAATCAAATCAAATAATAGCTTATAACCTAAAGTTTTCTAAGTATTTTTCAAAACAAAAATTTTTTTTAGCAATCATACATAGTTATTTGTTCTCCCCTAGTAGTCTACAATTATTAATAAGTATTATTAATAATTGTAGACCTGTTGATCAAAATAAAAATGATATAGCGTTATTATTAGCAATGATAAAGCTTAAAAACACTATAAGTTTACCACAATCTCTAGCTTTCTTAAGTTTGGGAGAGTATGAGAAGGCAATTCAAATATGTCATCAGCTTATCTTAGAAAAAAAAGATGTCACAAATACTATGCTAACTTTATCAAAAATTTATCGCAATCAAGGACAATATAATCTTGCCTATGATGTGATTACTCAACTTCAAGATTGTAATTCTATAACGTACTATAGTGAATTATTAAAAGTATTAATCCAGTCGCAACGGTTTAGTGAGGCAAAAAATATCCTTGATGAGGCTTTGAATAAAAAAATTGAACTAAGTCAAGCAATTATGATGAACGTATTTTTATCTAATAAAATGATTGAAGAAGCTTTTAAATGTTATCCTTGCATGGATTTTTCAAATACTATAGCTAATTATTTTAAAGATAAATACAAATATTTTGAAAATTTAAGTGAAAAGAATTCGATTAAAAATATACTCTTATTATCTAGCTATGGACTTAGTGATGAAATTAGATTCGCTAGTCTTTATAATGATTTTGTTAGGTATTTTGGTTTTACAAATGTAAAAATTTCATGTGATAGTAGATTACTAGAACTATTTCAAAGATCTTTTATTAAAATAAATTTTGTACCTATTAGGCGTACAAGACCTTATAACCAAGGAAATTATTTTCCAGAATTTTACACAAATCTACCTGGTTCAGAACTACATACAGTCTTAGATAATAATGGATTGGAGGAAATTAGAAAATCAAATTATATTAGTCTTGTATCAGATTTGATATGGCATTTTAGAAAAAATCGTAATGATTTTCCAAGAGTGGCATATCTAAAAGCTGATCCTAATAAAGTAATTTTATATAAAAATAAACTAAAAAATAAACTTCAAAAAGGCTGTAAGTTAGTTGGATTAAACTGGAGTAATAGTTTGAATACATGTTCTCGTAGGATACATTATTTGAGCATTGAAGAACTTGAGCCAATATTTCAAATCGATAATATACAGTTTGTGAATTTTCAATATTTCAAGTGTAACGAAGAGTTAAAATGGCTTGAGGAGCATTACCCTAATAAAATGATTAATTTTGCTGGAATAGATCAATATAATGATTTTGATAGTGTTGCTGCGCTAATGAATTGTATGGACTTAATTATAGCTCCGTGTACTTCAGTAGTTGAACTAGCAGGAGCTCTTGGATGTAAAGCTTGGTTATTATCTAATTCTTCAGAATTACATTGGCGTAAAATTAATAAAGAAAAAATAGATATATGGCATAATAACATTACCCATGTTGAAGGTAAAATTTTTGGTAATAAATTTAGTTTGGTTAAAGAATTAACAAAAAGATTAAAAGAATATTTATTAACTTAAGTGGCATCGTCATGTATCTTAAATGCAAAGCTTCGAATTTAATCTGACAGTTTAGTAAAAATAGGTATAGAATGTATAAAAGTTATACATATAAAGTTTAACACTAAATAAGAGATTAAATTCGAAGCTTTGCATATTATGTTGGTACTATGAAAGGCATGGGAAAGATTTACCAACAAACTTTTATTGATACATATTCTTGTGTTGGTCATGTAAAGTTATATACAAAGAAATCAGCTATTACAGCTGCTGATATTCTTAACGGTAGAGTATTGCTGTTTTATGCCTCTCAAGCTATTGACAACGTATACTAACTGACTGCGGTACTGAGTATTGTGGTAAACCAGAGCATCATGCATATCAGCTTTACTTGGGTATTGAAAATATAGATCACTCTAAAACTAAAATACGTAGTCCTCAGATTGATGGTATATGTGAAAGATTCCATAGAACTATGAAACAAGAGTTTTATGATATAGTATTTCGTAAAAGAATATATAATTCAGTTGAAGAACTCTACAAATTGATGTTGATTTGTGGATCAATAAATATAATACTCAAAGAACACATGCAGGAAAACATTGTTATGGTAAACTCCTCTGCGAAGAGTCTGTCATAAATGATGAATCTATCAAAAAAACACTATATTTAGCGTTAAAAAATGCAACTAAAAGTTACGAATACTTTATCTTTAGAAGTTGAACTGCTAAGAGAATATTTAAAACGCGGATCTCAGATTATAGATAACCCCAACTATGTTTAAGGATGCAATTTTAGCAACTGATCTAATGAAGGTTTATCAGTACGGATGGTAACTAATAAGTCCTGCAAACAAGTGAGTAAATGCATTAACTGGAGACCTGTGCCTATGGTGTACTAACGTA
>JBGCEX010000004.1:0-43954 GCA_045106635.1 Rickettsiaceae bacterium
TATACTTAGTTAACCAGCAATAAATGCTTAAATTTTTTAAAAGCTAAATAGCTTAATAGTTTTCTCATCTTAAAAATCATGATTGATGTTATAAAAAGAATTTTTTCTAACAAAACATAAAAATAATAGCTGATAATAAAATATTTTTAGAAATATATTAAATATATATTCTCTATGATATCCTAATATACACCTTCTAAATTTCATGCAATCGCCCTGTTATTATACTCCTTTAGATTCAAATCCTTGTATAAGATTTGTCCTCTAAAGTATAGCCACCCCAAACATCCTGTTTTTTTAGATTCAACATATTTATTGTAACACATAATACTCCAACAAAGTTATTCTTGTGGAGATTCCTTTAGTATAGCTTTTTCAGCTACAGAAAGGTTGTTTTCTGATTTTTTTACTATTTTACCTTGTTGACCTCTTGATAAACTAAAGTGTGGGGGAACTTCCAGAGGTTTCATCTTTGTTACTTGAAATTCATCGGGTATATTTTCGGTTAATCCAAGTGTTTTTTTTGTTGATTTGCATGAAGATAATAGCATAATTGCTGTTAGAATAAGTAATACTTGTTTCATATCATTCCTTAGTTAATTGATCAATATTTAATGGATTCTCTTCCAAGACTATCCTGATAATAGTGACGATTCTAGTTTTGGGCAAGAGGTTTCTTTGAGAAAAAATATTCGTAAATAAAGAAAGCAGCTCCTATTGAAATAAAACTATCTGCCAGATTAAAAGCGGGAAAACTAAATTCTTGATAATTGAAATAGATAAAATCGAAAACAGCTCCTCGAACGATTCTGTCTATTAAATTACCAATGGCTCCACCAATAATAAGATTTAATCCATAAATAGATAGTTTAGACTTAGATTTGATGAGCATATTTACTAAATATATTACGATAAAGCTATTTAAGACAAGGAGTACATAATTGCTATATTGGTAATATTGTTTAAAAAGACCAAAACTAATTCCGTAATTCCAAGCATAAACAAAGTCAAGAAATGGCAGTATTTCAAGAATAAAATTAGGTTTGGTTTTAAGGTATGAAATCAGGTAAGTTTTACTTAATTGATCGAGTAAAATTAATAATAACAAAGTTGAGGAATATAGTACAAATGTTTTTATTTTTGACATTCTGATTTAGTAGTTAAAATAATTTAACTTCCTTTATATCAGAAGCTGCAATTTCAATATCACCATCAAGCTTTGCTGCTAGACGCAAAATTTGATTCTTAAACTTGTTAAATTTGACCAGTTCATTCCCTACTAATTGAATATTAGGAGTAGATTTAAATTTTTCTGGATTAATTTTTTTTCCATTTTGTCTTACTTCATAGTGTAAATGTGCGCCTGTAACCTTACCACTCACACCAACAAAAGCTATAACATCACCTTGTTTAACCTTTGATCCCTTTTTTAATCCCTTAGCAAATTTAGAAGCATGAGCATAGGCAGTAGAAAGGCTTTTATTATGCTTTATCACTACTATACGACCATATCCCGCCCCCCATCCTACGAACTCTACAACTCCACTACCAGCAGCATATATTGGAGTTCCTATAGGAGCTGCAAAATCAACTCCTTGGTGCATAGCACCATAACCATGAACTGGATGCTTTTTTCTATAGCCAAATTTTGATGATATGCGAACTACTTTTATGGGAGTTTTTAGTAGCGTGCTTTTTGTACTTATTCCTTTATCTGAAAAGAAATCATACTGGCCTTTTTTTCCAGTTGGTGAGTATCTATAGATTGTATAATCATTACCTCGACTTTGAATTGAAGAGTAAATTATTTCTCCATGGTGAGACAATTTACTGTCTGGAGTAACAAATTTTTCTGTAATAACAGTTATTTTATCACCTGGATGAATTTGTCTTTGAAAGTCGATCTGATGACTGTAGGTATTTATCAAACTAATAATGCTATTAGAAGAAAGCCCAGCTTTTTTTAGAGAAGAAATAACGTTTGAATCTATGACTGCTTCATATTTTGTGATTAATTTTGTAAGTGGAGCTGAATTAACCTGAACAGAAAAATCATTTTCAGATTTGATAATATCAACAGATTTAATATTATCTATTTCAAATGAAAGCATATTTAATAGTTTTTGCTCTGTTGCTAATTCTTCTTCTTCCTCTTCAAGAAGATTTATGGTGTACTCAAAAGTTATCGTTTTGCCTATTTGTAGCAAAGTGAGATTTTCAGATTTAGCTATTTGGGTGATTTTCTGAATATCTTCATTACTTATAGCTTCCTTTTTTAATATACTATATAGCGTATCACCCTTTTTTATAATAACGGTATTTGTTGTATTTTCAGATATTTCCTCCTCTATAACTGATTTTTGATCTAACAAAGAGAATGACATAGTATTATTTATGTATAGATTTACCCCAATTAGCAATAATATGAGCAAGAATAGGGATATAACCACAGAAAACTTTCGAATTGAATAATCAAAAATGAAGTATAGTGGCTGAGTTACTATATTTTTAATAGTATTGATCATAATAATACCTAGTCTATGGACGGACATTCAAATGCCAAATTTTTATTAGCACCAGAAAATTTAACTTAATTACTCTGACTAATCTAGAGTATTTTTTTTTAAATTACAAATATAAATTGTGTAATGTTACTTAAAAATGTGTAATGTTATTTAAAAAATATATTTATTCTATGTTTGCGCATTAAACTATAAGGTATATTTTTACACTATAAGGTATATTTTATTTAAAATAATGGACAGTATCAGTGGTTTATGTTAGAACTTAATATAAATAGGACTTTACTAAATGCTCTTTGAGGTAATTGGAATAATTTTGATGAGCTCTTATCTCTAGATAAAACAACTAATTATCAATTTTAATGAACAATGCGATGAAACATTCTAGAGTTAAAAATGTTACAATTGAGGTTAATTTGCAAAAACTAAAATCAAAAATAAAGTTTTGCAAATTCAGTCATTGGTAGTGATTCTGGAATGCCACAGAAAGACTTAGATGTTCTATTTACTTTGTTTCGACAAGGTTCAAATATTACTGAACCTTATAATAGGTCAATTTGGATAAAAAATTGTAACAAAAAAGGAGTCAGTGTAAGTTTTCTCCTGACAACAAGCGAGGTTTATTCATGAATAAAGAAAATGTTCGACAAAAAGATATGATATTATTTGTTGATGATGAAAAAATTTGTCACACTTTAATTGATCTTGTAATTCCAAATTTTACAAAATATAAAGTGCTAAATGCCTATAATGCCGAAGAAGCTATTGCCTTGGGTAAAAGATATGCAAACGATATCTGTTTAGTTTTGTCTGATATCATGTTACCCGACTCAAATGGTTATTCAATATATAATATGTTTAGTAAAGATGAAAAAATGAATAAAATTCCATTTATTTTTCAAAGTGGTCTTGTATCTCAAGAATTAGAACTACGAAAAAATTTGATAGATAAACCAGTTGAGATTATTTATAAACCCTACAAAAAATCTGATTTACTTGCAGTAATCTCAAAAGTCTTAGGTAAGTAGCAAATCGTTGCAAAAAACATGATTCATATATCATAAAATACTTTTAATTCAGGTAATTTTATAAGTGTCAGATAATAATTTTTATATAACAACTCCCATATATTATGTAAATGATGTACCTCATATAGGCCATGCTTATACAAGTTTAACCTGTGATGTAATTGCTAGGTTTATGAAGCTCAATGGCAAGAAAGTTAAGTTCTTGACTGGTACTGATGAACATGGACAGAAAGTAGAAAAATCAGCGTTAAATAACAATCTTTCTCCACAAGAATTTACTAACAAAATGTCTATGAGTTTTAGAAACTTACTTAAAGCATTAAATATATCAAATTCAGATTTTATTAGAACAACTGAAAAAAGACACAAGCTAGGGGTACAAGCATTCTGGCAAAAACTAAAAGATAATGGTGATATATATAGTAGTAATTATTGTGGATGGTACTCCATTAGGGATGAAGCTTTCTATGATGAGTCTGAATTAACTCCGGAAGGCTTAGCTCCTACAGGGGCACAGGTTGAATGGGTAGAAGAACCTAGTTATTTTTTTGCTTTGTCTAAATGGCAAGATAAGTTACTAGAATTTTATGAAAACAATCCTGATTTTATTCGACCAAAAACCAGAAAAAATGAAGTTATAAGTTTTGTAAAAAATGGCCTTACAGACCTGTCAATTTCAAGAACAAGTTTTAAATGGGGAATTCCTGTTCCAAATGATACAGAACATGTTATTTATGTATGGCTTGATGCTCTAACAAATTATATTTCAGCTCTTGGATATCCAGATAAAACAACTGATTATAAAAAATTCTGGCCAGCGAATGTTCATGTTGTAGGAAAAGATATTCTAAGATTCCATGCTGTTTATTGGCCAGCATTTTTAATGTCAGCTGACCTTCCCCTCCTAAAATCAATTTTTGCTCATGGTTGGTGGACAAATGAAGGGCAAAAAATATCAAAATCTGTTGGCAATGTTATTGATCCATTTAAATTAATTGAAGATTTTGGTTTAGATCAAGTTAGGTATTTCTTAACAAGAGAAGTTATATTTGGTAATGATGGAAATTATGCACGGGAAAATTTGATCCAAAGAAATAACAGTGAATTATCCAATAAAATTGGTAACTTGATGCAACGAACTTGTTCTTTCATCTTTAAAAATTGTCAGGAAAAGATGCCAGAAGTTACAAAAGAATTTGTGCATACAATGTATCAAAGTGAATTTTTTATTAAATTACAAGAACTTGTCAAAGATAGCATTATTCAGATGGAAAATTATAATATTAACGCTGTTCTTGACAACATAATCTACGTCACTGAACAATCAAATATTTATATTGATCAGGAAGCACCATGGGCACTCAAAAACTCTGATCCTCAGAAAATGAATAAAGTTTTATACAGAATTGTAGAAACATTGAGGTATATTGCTATATTAATGCAACCATTTACACCAGATTCAGCTACAAAAATGTTAAACCAACTTAGTATATCAGAAACTAATCGTAATATAATGCATTTAACACAAGAATTTGCTATTATACCATCTAGTAAAATTATTCAACCTTTACCGATTTTTCCTAGGCTGGAACTAGAACATTAAAAATAGATATATGATTTTAGTAGACTCGCATTGCCATTTGGACATGCTAACAGAATATGATTCACATGATAATATCGTCAAGCGTGCGTTTGATTCAAATGTACATTACATGCAAACCATTTGTACAAAGCTTGAAAATATTTCAAAAATTTTAGCAATTGCAGAAAATTATAGTAACGTTTTTGCCTCAGTCGGTGTGCATCCCAGCGAAGTAAATAGGCTCATTACTATTCAAGAATTAATTAATCTTAGTAAGCACCCTAAGATAATAGGATTAGGCGAAACAGGTCTAGATTATTACTATAATAAGGATCATTCTCAACAACAACTTCAAAGAAAATCTTTTGAAGAACATATAAAAGCCTCTTGTGAAAGTAACTTACCAGTTATAGTTCATACCAGAGAGGCAGAGAGTGATACATATGATATAATGAACTCATATAAAAAAATGCATAATTTTCCTGGTCTTATTCATTGTTTTACAGCATCAGAGAATTTTGCCAGAAAAGTACTAGATCTTGGTTTTTATATTTCAATAGCTGGTATTATTACTTTTAAAAATGCTGAAGAATTAAGATCAATAGTTAAGTTCATCCCTTTAGACAGACTTTTACTAGAAACTGATTCTCCCTATCTGGCTCCAGTACCTCAAAGGGGAAAAACAAACGAACCTTCTTATGTAAAATATGTTGCCCAAGTTATCTCTGATCTAAAGGAAGTTACTTTAGAAGAATGTGCAGAGCAAACAACAAAAAACTTCTTTACTCTATTTAGCAAGGCTTTAAAGGGCTGATAAGCAATGCTTTGTAAAGATAGAATAATTAGAATCGGTTGATTGTAGACACCATAGTCTCTTAACTTGTCAAAGTTAAATCTAAACATAGAGAGAGCTAAATTTCTCTATGTTTAGATTTATGTATTGTTGTCCTTAAATGAAAACTAACTAAGATATTAAGCATCCACAAAAATGTTCTTTAACAATGAGTTCTTGACTGTCTCCAGCAACTTGAATCTCTTCGTCATAAAGCTGGATTGTTGATGCTGTAGACGAGTTTTTACTAATAGATTCACTTGTTGAGAATGTTTCTTGATGATTAATCTTTGCAATTGGTACTGGTGTATCAGATCTGTCTAGTAGTCCTGCTGCTGGGCTTAAAATAGTACCTATTTGATCATCTTGCTCTATCCAAAAAGTACTTAGTTGCTTATGCAAAGTGGATATTGCAGGGCTACTGCTTCCTTTTTCTACAGATTTTGGTGACAATGAAGGGGATTGTTCAAGATAAGTTAATCCCCATAGTTCCAGGGGATGACCTACGGGTACAGTTGTTTCTGAACGAGTTAAAGGTATGGGAATAGCAGTACTAGGTAACGATTCTTGTTCTCTATCATTAAGATCAACAAGCGTAGAATAAATAGTATTAGTTGCAATTGGTAAAAGCAATGATTCTGTATCTTTACTTTTTGTTATATCTATTTCTTGTTCAACCCCTGTTAAATATAACGAACTAGCGTTAGTACTACTTGATTCTAATTCTGCTTCGTCTATAGGTATTAATTCTATTTCTCCGGATGCACTTAATGAAAATACTTTTACTATATATTCGTTATTATAAAGTAATTGCCCACCAACAGATACTCCTTTAAAAGTAGCATCATCTTCTAAAAGAACTTTTCTTTCTGGGGGAATTGTATAATCTTCATCAATCTCTCCACTTAATGATATAAAATTTTTTGTAACATCTTTGTACTTTGTTTTCATAAACACTACCTATTTTTAAATTACAAAATTATACACAAATCTACTGTTGTGCAACAATCTCTTGATTTGCCAACAAGCTCAATTTCGTGAAGTGATTCTAAACTATCACTTCTTTCTAATATATCCGTATGATCTTCTAATAAATTTGTTATAATTGTAGACGTAGGTACAGGAGTTTTTTGCAAAGATCCGAATGATGGCAAGGCCTCATCTTCTAGTATTAAACTGCTACTTCTTTCTAATGTAGATGGACCAACAGATTCATCCCTTGTTATAAGAGTAGGTGTAGAAGGGAAGGATGTGTGTAAAACTTCTAATGACGGTAGTATTTCATCTTCCCGTTCTTCGAACTCTTTGTGGAATTTAGCAGGTGCTGAAACAGATCTAACTATTCCATGAGAATAAGGAGAGAGGATATCATCATCATCTTCTAAGCCTGGGAGTACTGACATAGTAAATTCAACTTCATCTTCTAATAGATCTAATCTAGCTAAGGTGCTATCTGTATAGTTTTGAAAAGCTTTTATAATTTCTTGTCCTTCTGGAGATAGTTCGTAAAAAGATGGTGATTCAATCTCATCTCGTAATAATGAACCTTTTTTTGTAATTTGCTCTTTTAAAGATTTATTTTCATTTTGTAATTTTGCTAGTTCTTTTACTAAAGCCCAAGCTTCTGCATCTAAATCTAGTCTTAACTGGTAATCTTGAAAATCTTGAATTGTAGATTGAATTGTTGGTATGTAGATTCGATGTAAAGTTTTCATAATTCATACCCCATAATATTATTAATTAAATTATTAATTTTCATATACAGTAGTAAGATTAATTGTACAAAATTATCATTAACAAAGTATTAACTAGCAATAAATATTTAACACTTTGTTAAGTAGAGATAAAACCAATAGAGAGTAGCATAGAATGCTCAAATATTTGATCTACTATGAGTTTTAAAGTTTCTGTGTTGTCTGATAGTCTTCTTGAGAAAAGCTGTTGATCAAAGCTCAGATTATTATCTTGCCAAGATCTATTCTAAAATAACAAATGCAATAAACTACCAATTTATTATCTTTCCATTCCCAGCATCAAAAAAAAGACCAGTTTGATCAAGAGTAGCTTTATCTACAATATGTTTAATATTGATAGCACTTTGGTTAGGGCTAATACCATCAAAGCCTGTCATTTTAGTTGCTACTCTACCTGGATGAATCATTAATACCGTAATAGCCACATTACTAAAATCTTGTGCCAAAGCAATCATAGAGGAATTTAAAGCTGCTTTTGAAGAACGATAAGCATATCTGCCCTCATAATGATCCTGTATGTTTACAGTATTGCTACCACGGCGACTTGATATAGCTATAATTTTCTTCTGATTGCTTTTTATTAAGTTTTCCTTTAAATACCACGATATTTTTATTGGGGCGATAGTATTAACCTTAAAAGAATCTACCCACTCATTCATATCAAGTACAGGACCTCTATTAGCTTTATGAGCAAATAAAGCGGCGTTATGTATTAGAATATCTATTGGCTTATCTTTAACAATTTGTTTTATTATTTTATCACTATCTTCTTTTGCTATATCAACTTTAATAGTAATAAGAGCAGGATTTTTAATTTCTAATAACTCTGCTGATTTAGTTGTTGACAGATAGGTAGCATAGACTGTGTATCCTGATTTTAAATATAGTTTTGTTAATGCAAAACCGATACCACGATTGGCATCGGTAATTAAAACTGTATCAGCTTGTACTTGATTCGTTATAACAAAAAAACAAATTAATAGTAGTGATCTAAAAGTCGTGTTCATTTGATTTATAATTAATGGAGGAAGGGGGAAGTAACTTGAATAAGTTTAGCGCTGCTAAACTTATTCAAGAACGCTTATTTTTTAATATTACTATGAAAAACAAAGTATGATTGCATTTTTTAGAATCTAGCTGTAAAAATACTAGCTACTAAAAAATATTTAAACGTTTATTTTTGCTTTTTGGTATAAGACATTTTTTCTTTAATACGTGCAGCTTTACCACTTAAAGCTCTTAAGTAAAATAACTTTGCACGACGTACAACACCACGTTTTACAACAGTAATTTTATTAACGATAGGAGAGTATGTCATGAATCTTCTTTCTACGCCTTCTCCATGGCTTACTTTACGCACAACAAAAGATGAAGCAATACCTCTACTACGTTTTGCTATTACAACTCCCTCATAATTTTGGAATCTTTCTGTTATTCCATCTATGACTCGTACACTTACGGAAACTGTGTCTCCAGCTCTAAAATCTGGGATTGTTTTATTTTGAAGCAAATCAGTAATTTGATTGGCATCGTATTGTTCAATTAAATTTTTCATTTTAGTTCTATAATTATAATTACCATGTGGCCTTGAAACCTTAGTCAACTGATTATTCACGACTAATATGAGAACATGGGTCGTTTATTTTAATAAATCTGGTCTTATTTTTTTTGTAATTTGTATTGATTGATCTTGTTTCCATTTTTCAATTTTGCAATGGTTACCTGTTAACAAAACTTCTGGAACTTTTTTACCTCGCCAAATTGATGGTTTAGTATAAAGTGGATGTTCGAGCAATTTAACACCGCCATTTTTCCTTTCAAACGATTCTTCCTTAAGAGTATTCTGATTTACAAGTACACCAGGTAATAACCTTATAACGCTATCTAGGATTACGTTTGCAGCAACTTCACCTCCAGACAGAACATAATCACCAACACTAATCTGCTGAGCATTATACTCGTCAATTATTCTTTCGTCAATCCCTTCAAATCTTCCACATAAAATAATTATCTTTTTTTGTTTGCTAATTTTATGAGCAAATTCTTGATTAAATAATTTTCCTCTTGGAGAAGGGTAATAAATAGTAGTATTTGGGTGTTCTGACAATACTTTATCAAGAGCAGAGCCAAGTACATCGGGTCGCATTATTAAGCCATTACCACCACCGCATGCTTCATCATCGACATTTTTATGTTTTGTTAGACCAAAATCTCTAATATTAGTAATATCATATGACCAAATCTTATTTGCAAGAGCTCTGCCGGCTAGAGAATACCCTAAAGATCCAGGAAACATTTCTGGAAACAAAGTAAGAATACTAGCGTGGAAACAACTCATTTTTTATTTTACTATTAATCTAATATGGCAATTATAACATAGAGTAACACTGGTGAAAACTTGAATATTTTAGCAAACTTAAATAAATTTTTATTGCTTTAACCGTTCGAGTAGTTTATATAAATTAGTAGTAGTCTTTAATATTTATTTCGGGGCATAGCGCAGTCTGGTAGCGCATCTGGTTTGGGACCAGAGGGTCGGGAGTTCGAATCTCTCTGCCCCGACCATCTTTCCAAGAGTTTTATTTACATATATAATAGTTTATTGCACTCTTCTTATTCCTATAAAAATTAGTGATTATATAGTTGTTCACCCTTACAAATTTTGTCCGGTTAGTTCTTTGAAGAGCTTACTAACTTTTTTAACAAAATCTTTACGCAAAGAATCAGCGGAAGAATGGGTATTTAAGACTTCTTGTAATCCTTTTACAAATTCTAATCTAGTAGAAAAAGCAGGATACTTTACTTTTTTAGTACCATACCAAGTTGCTGGTCTTATGTTGTATGCTTGTCCTTTTTTCCATTGAATTTTGATAGCTGATCTATCTGAACTGCCGCATATTTCCCAAACTTTTTTTAACCAAATATTTTTAATCATTATTCCGTTCTCTGAAGTGTCATATTCAAAAATTATATAATCAGCATTGAGCCTGTAAGGCTTTTCTAGTATGGAATGGCAATAAGATAAGAAGTTAGCTACATCAAAATTTGCACTTTTTGTAAAGCATTTCACCTCTAATAATTCTGCGTCAATTTTATCTGGGGAAAGATAGAAATCAGGAAATTCTTGCGTGTTGTCAACCGTTCGGTATGTGATATTATTCTTATTCATAAAATCTTGAAGCCAAGATTGTATTACATTACCAACAATACTGTTATCATTGATTATACATTTCGAGTTTTGCATCTCAAAATACACCGTTCCATGAGATCCAATTATGTTCTTTGCTTTTAGCAAATTAAAGAGAGATTGAGCTGACATTATTTTAAAATTCTTTTTGTTATTTCTGTTATTACTGGTGGTATTACTGTATTTCCCAATAGATCAAAAGCCTTAGAATAATCAATATTTTCCATTTTGTAGTTATCTGGGTATCCAAATAATCTAAGCCCTTCTCTTACAGTTAAGTTTCTAATACATTTTTTTGTAGCAATTGCGATTTTGCCAGCTTCGGTTGCGACTATGGTCGGTGCTATTCCAGAAGGAGCTAATATTGTGGATAAAGGAAAAGAGAGCTTACCTGCAACAATATTATAACCTTTTGATTTTGTTGTATCGTATTTTCTTACTTTGGAGTCATTCTCAACAAATAAATTTTTTGGATATTCAAATTTTAAATAACCTTTTTTGACTAGGTCTTCGAGCATTTGTTTGAGATTTTTATCTTGATAAAAAGTTGAAATCTCATCAATCGTGAGAGGCATACCATCCATCCATTCTATTCCCTTTTCTATCGCCCATTTTTTCATTCTTCTTTTTTTAAGAAGAATATTCATCAAATCCTTTTGTTTTTGTGTGATTTTACCTTTATAATCTATGTCCCAGCTATGTATATTATAATCACCGCCCCTTCTATCTTTTATGGACTTACCAGCCAATTCTTTGATTGAATAGTGTATTAATAGAAGTTTAACAAACTGGGTTGGTTTCTCGGTATGGTTATTGTCAATAATATCATATAACGAGCAGCTTTTTTTTTCAAAGTTATCTAGATTAATGTTTTTGTTTAAGTGTCCAACAATATACACTCTCTTTCTGTTCTGTGGTATTCCAAAGTCTAAGGTATTTAAAACTTTCCACGAAATTTTATAGTTCAAATTATCTAATACTTTTAAAATAGTTTTAAAAGTATTGCCATTATTATGAACAACAAGCCCCTCGACATTTTCTAGAATAAAACCTACAGGTTTTTTTGCTTTTAAAATTCTGACAATATCAAAAAACAATGTTCCTCTTATATCCGAAAAACCCTTTCTTTTTCCTGCGCTACTAAAAGCTTGGCAAGGGAAACCTGCTAATAAATAATCAAAATCTGGTAAATCTTTTTCATTAATTTTTGTAATATCTCCATGAATTTTCTCATCTTTAAAATTAACACTATAAGTCTGAACTGCGTGTTCTTTGATTTCACTAGAAAATACACATTTTGATTTAAAGTTTAGCTCTTTGCAGGCTTTCTCAAAACCAAGTCTAATACCACCCATACCTGCAAATAGATCAATAAACGTATAATGACTCTTTTTTGGTCGCTTTACTGAATTGGTTAAAACATTCATAACTTGACCAAAATTTAACTGCCTATCTTGAATCTCAGGAATCCTTATTGCTCTTTGTTTCATAGGTTATGCTGTTAAAGTTTTATATATTAATTTTGTATTTGCTAAAACATTAAGAGCCTCTACAAATCTTTCGTTATTTTTTAAATTTCTATTGTTATAGTGGTGAAGAAATTTGTTGCAATATTTTTGCATGTGTTTGTGACTATTCCAATGATAAATTCTCCTTATGCCTCGTTTTAATTCACCCCAAAAACTCTTGATAGTGTTTGTATGAATCTTGAAGGCTACTTGTAAATCGTTCTTAATATATTCACCAGCAGAGTGTTTAACTGCTTTGTGATTGCAGTGTTTTTTAGGAGGTTTGTAGGCTTGTAAAGAGTCGGTGGTTGTTGATTTGTCAGCAACATCTATGTAGATTTGAGGTAATAAGTGTTCTGCCTCTGAATTAATCACCTTCATTGCCTTAACTTGCTTTGTGTCTCTGCTTACTAAACCAATCACAACAGCTTTTTCTTTTTTTTCAGCAAGTTTTTTGTCTTTTGCGTGTTGAGTTTCTTCTTTATCAGCAATATAAGCCTCATCAATTTCTGTAATACCGTTGAATGGATTATTAAAATCTTTGGATTGGGAAGCTTCTCTGATTCTTTGTAAAACAAACCATGCTGATTTTTGGGTAATGGTGACTTGATTAGCCAACTGACAGCTTGAGATGCCTTTTTTGTTTGAGTTGATTAGATAAATGCAAATGAACCACTTTTTAAGTGGAAGGCGAGAATCGCCAAAAATTGAGCCTTTGCGAATTGAAAAATCTTGTTTGCAGGAATAACAGCGGTTTTTCTTAAAGTTTGATTCGTATTCATGGATTTTATTACAACCGCAGAAAGGACAGTATTTGCCTTCTTGCCACAAGATAGACTTCAAATATTTATGACATTTTTCTTCTGTTTTGAAGAAATTTGTGAAGTCTATTAAGTTTTTAAAATTTTTCACAAAAATCTTTTATTGTTAATGTCTACAGGATAAAGGCTTAAAATAACTTGTCAAGAGACATTAGGGGAAATAAGTATATAATTGCTGATTTAAGAATAAGTTGCTGATTTGATATTTTGTTATTATAGTTAGATAGGATTATAGGACCTTAAGTATGTGTAGTCTAGTCTAAACGAGATGTGTTTAATTTGAAATAAAAACTTAACTTATTAAAGGAATGATTACTTCAAAAATAGAACCCTTATTTTTGTTATTCTTCACTGAGATTTTACCACCATGAGCTTCAGCAACTTCTTTAACTACAGCAAGACCAATCCCTGAGCCTTTTACTTTGCCTATACTATGGCTACCACGAGTTAGTGGCAAAAAAATACTATCAAGTTCATTTTTAGGGATTCCAGTACCTTCATCCTTAACAGCTAGGCTGAAATAGTTTTGATCGTTATCATTAACAATCTCAAGCACGATTTCAATCTTTCCTTCTTTTGTATGGTTAATAGCATTGATAATTAAATTTGCCAATAGTTGTTTAAACCAAAATTCATCAACTTTTGATATACAGTTTTCAACAGAGCTGTTAAAAAAGATCTTTAAATTAGGTTTAGCCACGGCTGTTGTTTCATGATATTTGACTTCTTGTTTTATAAGATCAACTAAGTCTAAACCCTCTAGGTGGAGAGCAACTTTATTGTGTTTAAGGTTTGTAATTGTCGACAACAAACTTACTATTTTGCTAATCTTTTTACTGGAATCATGAATATGCTGGAGACTGTTTTTTTTGTCCTTTTCACTAAATCTCCCATTATCATTTAACATAAAATCAGACAACAAATATATATTACCAAGTGGCGTGTTCATTTCATGTATTAATTTTTCCAAATATGTGATTCTGATATCCATCATCTGCCTTCCCTCTAAAAATAATTCATTTTGTACAAAGACTTACTTATACTTGACCCAATAGGGACTGTCAACAATATTTTACATCCATAGGTTGTTTTGTAGATTCAGTATAAAGCATAAGTTGCAACATAAGTGGAATAACTCAACTATTTATTTTAATGATTTATGATTAAATATCAAGCCTAAATTAGCTAGTAATCTAGTGATGTACTGACTATTTTTCATCAATTAAACACCATGTTTTTGTTTGGTAATTAAATGTCATAAAATATTGTTGGTCAGGCTTGCATTTCACAAGATATGCTTGTTTTTCAGGTTCGAATTCAGGGCCGTATGATACTTTTTCACAGTTTTTATCAGCATTATTTAAAAAATGTTTGAAGCCTAGTTTTTCAGCTTCATACTGGAAGAATTGAAGATAATGGCTATCTGATAGATGGTTCTTAGCATATTGCTTATTGAGAATTTTAACGCATTGCTTTTTATCATCTTTGCTTAGTGGATAGCAATTTAAATAATCTAGATGTATTTCATGTTTTACTACTTTAGCTTGATATGTAGCTTCACCCTGAATTGTTGTTATTTCTTGTTGATCTTCTTTGCAAGCAGATAATGCAAGAGTTACAGCAAGTATAATGGTTAATTTTAATTTAGTTTGATTGAATTTATTATAAATATTCATAAGATTTCCCCAAGATTTAAGTTAAAAAAGGAGGTCCTGATGTAGAACCTCGATATTTTTAACCACAAAAAAGGAATGAATATTTTTAGAATTGATTCCCCTTTGGTGATCGGGGAGTTCGAAAAACTGACGAAGACAGCTATGATAGCCTTTAGCTCAAATGAACCTGTTACATGCGCCATCATCTCCCCGACCATAGAATCGAGGATTACACCACTTATACGGCTGGTGTATATACCGCTTCGGTTAGAGGTTTCGACACCCCAGAGTTTTTTTTCTGTGAACTCCAAAGGTCATTTTAATTGGATTATGGTACAAGTCAAGTACCTTATTAAGGATGTCACTATCGCCCGCTATATCAATTAATTCTTCTTGAAAATTTGGATTTATCATAAGATTTCCCCAAGATTTAAGTTAAGAAAGGAGGTTCTGATGTAGAACCTCGATATTTTTAACCACAAAAAAGGAATGAATGTTTTTAGAATTGATTCCCCTTTGGTGATCGGGGGAGTTAGAAAAACCGCCGAAGACAGTCATGATAGCCTTTAGCTTAAATGAGCTTGTTACATACGCTATCATCTCCCCGACCATAGAATAATCGAGGATTACACCACTTATACGGCTGGTATATATACCGCTTCGGTTAGAGGTTTCTACGCCCCAGAGTTTTTTTCTGTGAACTCCAAAGGTCAATTTAATTGGATTATGGTACAAGTCAAGTACCTTATTAAGGATGTCACTATCTCCTGCTACATCAATTAATTCTTCTCGAAGATTTGGATTTAAATGTTTTTAGTTAACTACTATTTGGTGATTAGGTAGCTAGTAAGACTGCCTAAGGCGGCTATGATAGTCTTTAGCTCAAATGAACCTGTTACATGCGCCATCATCTCCCCGACCATAAAATAATCTATCACAAACTTTTTAATAAATCCTCAATTTCAGCAGCATTTTCGGATGCTTGGTCATAATAAAACCTTATCTCTGGTGAGTATTTCAAGTTTATTTCTTTGGTTACATGCTGCCTAATAACATATTTTGACTCTTCTAGAGCTTCTAAAATTACGTCACTTGATAAAATTGTGTTAAAAGGAAGAAAATAACAATTTGCAATCTTTAAATCAGGAGATATATTGACTTTTGTAATAGTTAAAGGCATAGAGATAAGCCTGATATCCATCCGTTTTCCTTTTCTAAGACAATCAACCACAGCAGAACTAATTAGTTGAGAGACTTTTAATTGTCTCTGCGATTGTGGCTTTTCACGATCTTTAAGTTTAAAGTTGCTTTTGTTCTTCGACAATTTCAAATACCTCTACCAAATCACCAATTTTAATATCATCATAATTTTCAAAAGCAATACCACATTCATAGCCTTCACGCACATCTTTTACATCTTCTTTAAAACGTTTTAGAGTTTTAAGCTTACCTTCATGAATCACTATATCATCACGGACTAATCGAACTCCAGCTCCTCTTTTGATAATACCTTTAGTTACGTAACTACCTGCTATTTTTCCAACTTTAGATACATTAAATATTTCACGTATCTCAACAGAACCGATATAAATTTCACGAATTATAGGCGACAACATACCACTCATGATAGATTTAATATCATCAATTAAATTATATATTATAGAATAATATCTAATATCAATTTTATTTTTCTGTGCATCCATAAAAGCTGCAGCATTAGATCTTACATTAAAACCAAGAATTAATGCTCCAGTTGCTTTAGAAAGTGTAACATCCGATTCAGTAATGCCACCAACTGCTTGATGAAGTATTTTTAATTTCACTTCATCACTGATAATCTTACTTAAACTACCGTTAATAGCTTCAATCGAACCATGTACATCCCCTTTAATAATTATTGGCAATTCTTTAACTTTGCCATCTCCTGAGGCTTTTTGGAATAAATCTTCTAAACTAGTTTTTGACGCAGTAACTCTATTTTCTTTTGATTTCCGAGTTCTATATTCTGTAATATCTCTTGCTTGTTTTTCTGTCATGACAACATTAAATAAATCTCCAGCTGATGGAGCGTCATTCAGACCAAAAATTTCAACAACATATGACGGCGCAACTGATGCAACTGATTTACCTTTATCATTATTCATTTTTTTCACACGTCCATAACTAGATCCCGCAACTATTAGATCTCCGTTTTTTAAAGTTCCACGTTGAACTAAGATACTTACAATAACACCTTCCCCTTTATGTACTCTTGATTCAATCACTACCCCTGATGCACTAACATTAGGATTAGCTTTTAAATCTTCTATTTCAGCTATTAGAAGAATTGCTTCTTCAAGCTTGTCTAGATTTGTTTTTTCTTTTGCAGAAACAGGTACTATTACTATATCTCCACCAAGATCTTCAGAGACTAACTCATATTGAAGTAATTCATTTTTTACTTTTTCAATATTTGCATCTGGTTTATCAATTTTATTAATTGCAACTATTATAGGTACACCAGCAGCCTTTGCGTGGCTTATTGCTTCAACAGTTTGAGCCTTAATTCCATCATCAGCCGCTACTACTAATATTACTATATCGGTAACTTTTGCTCCTCTAGTTCTCATTTCTGTGAATGCTTCATGTCCAGGTGTATCAATAAAAGTAATCATTCTATTGTCAGACATTGTAACACTATAAGCCCCTATATGCTGAGTAATACCACCGGACTCACCAGATGCTACATCAGTGGATTTTAAGGCATCTAGTAATGATGTCTTACCATGATCTACGTGTCCCATAACTGTAACTATTGGAGCTCTTGCTTTTAGATCTTCTGGCTTATCTTCTTCATTATTAAGAATATTTTCAACATCAGATTCTTGTGTTCTTTTTGCAGAGTGCCCAAAAGTCGTGACAATAAGTTCTGCTGTATCAGCATCAATAGACTGATTCGCTGTTGCCATAACGCCTAATCTCATTAATTCGCGCATAACATCAGTAACTCTTTCAGTCATTCTGTTTGATAATTCAGCTACTGTAATAACTTCTGGAATAGTTACTTCCCTGTATAGTTTATCTTGTTTATTGTCAGACGCAGTATTATTTTTACGTCTTTGCTTGGCTTTTGCCCGTTGTATAGAAGCTAAACTTCGTGTTTTAAACGGCACATCACCTGAATCCTCACTGAGCATATGGAAAATGTCAGATTTTTTAATTTTCTTAGGTTCAATAGCTTTTTGTTTAATAAGAGCTTTTGCATCTTCTAGTTTTTGCTTCTCAAGATCGTCGTCCTCTTCTTCAAGAGTTTTAGGTTTGTGAGCTTTTGCAACTAAATTAGGTTTTGCTGCATTAGGTTTATCAACAACTACAGCTGACTCTGGTAACGAAGATGTGTCATTAGTAGTACTATCTTCTTGACTAGGAGAAGCTTGATTCATTCCAACAATTTTTGAAAGAGTGCTAATTTTATTACTCTCTTTATCATCATCATCACGAGCTTTCTGCAGAATTGACAGTCTTCTATTAACTTGTGAATGATCTTCAGAAGTAGTTTCTTTATCTTCTTTAATATCAATTCCATGGGAAATTGCTTTACCACGTTTAACTTCCACAACAACAGTAGAACTAGAAGAACCGACTACCCTTGACAAAGCAGGCTTTCCCAAAGTAAGTCTTGCACCACCAAAAGTCAGCTTTTTTGGCATCTTATTTTCTGTATCTTTATTATTTGTCATATTTTAAATCTAAATATTTTATAGTCTTCTGGGAGAAAATTCTCTCGGTTGGTTACATTATACACAAACTTTTGTCAAACAACAGCCTCCAATAACTTATTTATTTTGAGATTGAGCAAAATTGATAAGTTCTTCTATATCCTTAGTGCTGATATTATTTTCAGGTACAATATTTCTAAATTCTTCAACTGTCATTTCAGCAAGGTCTTCTATAGTTTTTACACCATATTTTGCTAATGCTAATATATATTCAGGAGAAAGGTTAAGAGCATCTACCAAATCTTGCTCAACACCAAGTTGCTCTAAATCCTCAAGAATTTGTTCATTTTGGTTCTCAGTATATTCTATAGCACGGTTTTTTAACTCTTTTGCTAATGTAGCATCAAAACCTTCAATAGATTCAAGAGTAGACTCATCACTGTTAGCAATTTGATCTATTGTAGAAAATCCTTCTGCTGAAAGTAATTGCGCTAATACTTCTTCTACACCAAGCCCTGTTACAAATAATTCTGTAGTATTGGTAAATTCTTCAATGCGTCTTTTAGATTCTTGCTCTTCAGTCATTACATCAATTGACCAGTTAGTGATTTTGGATGCAAGACGTACATTCTGACCTCGTCTACCTATAGCAATACTTAATTGATCGTCTGGAACTACTGTTTCAACTTTTCTATTTTCTTCATTAAAAACAATTTTTGAAATTTGAGCAGGAGTCATTGCATTAATTACAAATTGAGCTACATTTTTATCCCATAATAATACATCTATCTTCTCTCCATTTAGTTCATTGGTAATAGCACGAACTCTGTTTCCTCTAACTCCAACACAAGATCCAACAGGATCAGTCCCTACATCAGAAGCATATACAGCAACTTTTGCTTTAGAACCAGGTTCACGTGCAATAGCCTTAATTTCAATAATATTATCGTATATTTCAGGAACTTCCATCTCAAACAATTTCTCAAGGAACTTATCACTTGTCCTTGATAAAAAGATTTGTGGACCTTTAGTTTCAGGTCTAACATCAAGAACAAATGCCTTTATTCTATCGTTAATTTTAAAAATCTCTCCTCTGATTTGTTGATCCTTACGAAGCATAGCTTCTGCTCTTCCAATATCAACAATAATGTTACCAAATTCTATCTTTTTCACCGTGCCATTTAAAATGTCACCTTTACGATCTTTGTAATCTTCATACTGACGAAGACGATCCGCTTCCCCTACCTTTTGTATTATAACTTGCTTTGCTGTTTGCGCCGCAACCCTACCAAGATCAATTGGTGGTAATTTTTCTAAAATTTCTTCATCTATTTTTGCATCTGCTCTAATCAACAAAGCTTCTGAAAAATCTATTTCTGTAAATGTGTTTTCTACTTTTTCAACTATCTTTAGAACTCGATACAATATTATTTCACCAGTATTTTGATTAATCTCAGCTTTAATATTATGTTCGTGACCATATTTTTTTCGACCAGCCACTTGTACCGCTTGTTCCATTGCGTCAATTAAGTTTGCACGCGGTATACCTCGCTCTCTTGATACCGCTTCAACTATTTGTAAAATTTCTGCATTACCTACATTACTCATTGCAATAATTCTCCTAATATACTTTGTTAGTTATTTTGTTCCTTTTAGTAGCTGTCTAAATATTTCATCAGTAAGAACTAGATTAGCTCCTTTAATATTATCATAAGAAAAAACTAATTGAACATTCTTAGATTTGATGATTATATCCCTATTTTTTACTTCTATTAACTTACCTTTAAAGCTAATTTTACCATTATGAGGTTCTTTTAATTTTAATCTAATTTCTCGATCTGTAAAACGTTCGAAATCTTCTAATTTCACCAGTGGCCTTTCAACTCCAGCCGAAGAAACTTCAAGAAAATATTTATCCTTGATAATATCTTCAACATCTAAAATAGCTGAAATATTTCTACTCACATCTCTACAATCTTTAACCGTAACTTTGTTACTATCTTTACGATCAATATGAATTTCAAGAATTTTTCTACTACCACCTTGAAAAGTAAGTTTTACAAGATCTAAACCTAGATCGTTAATGGCAGATTCTATTAACGCTGTAATTTTTTCTTCCATTTAATTAATATGCTTATTAACAAAAAAGGCGGGCAAAAGCCCACCTTCAAACAATTACTATCACCCAATTCTTGGATTGTATAATAGTTCTTCTCTATATTCAAGAAAATAATTTAAGCAGCTCTATTTTGAGTTGTTTTTTTCTTTTTCTTAAAGAAAGAAGGTCTTGAATCAGTTTTCTTGTCAAATGACCTATCGCCTCTTCTTCCATCTTGATTTCTATTAAAACCTGATCTTGCCCCATTAGGAGATCTTCTGCTATCACCGTTTCGTTGACCTTTTGATGAAGATTTAAAAACTTCTCTGGTAGATTCACCTTTGTTTATTAATCTATCAATTGCTTTTTTACGAATAATGTCAGAGCCAGATACAAATGATATTGCAAAACCTTTTGCACCAGCTCTACCTGTTCTACCTATACGATGTAAATAATCTTCAGGGCATGACGGTAAATCATAATTAAATACATATTGTATATGATCAACATCAAGTCCTCTAGCTGCTACATCCGTAGCAATCAAAATACGCGTCTTTCCTTTTCGGAAACCATCAAGTACTCTAGTTCTTCTACTTTGATTCAAATCACCATGAATAGCATCAGCTTTATGACCATTATTTTTTAAATTTCTAGCTAATTTATCTGCACCTCTCTTTGTTTTTACAAAAACAATGGCACTACCTTCTTTTGAAGTTAACTGATTATCTAGTTCGGTATATTTTAACTCTTCTTTTATATCAATAAATTGTTGATCAATTTCAGGGGCAGCTTCATTCGCTTTTCCTATAGTGATTTTATGAGGATTATTTAAATATTTCCGAGATGCTTCAGCAATGTGATTAGGCATTGTAGCAGAAAACATTAAAACCTGACGTTTTGCCGGTAAATGCTTGGCAATTTCATCAATTTGTTCTTTCATCCCCATATCCAACATTCTGTCCATTTCATCTAAAACTAAATAGTTAAATTCTGTAAGTTTTACTGTTCCACGAGTTAAATGGTCAATTAATCTACCTGGTGTAGCAACTATCACGTCTGGCTTAGACATAAGCCTTGATACTTGTTTACCAAAAGGCTCTCCGCCAATAACGGCTGTTCCTGAGATTTGTACCTTACCAGTTGTTTTACCAAGTGCTGCGCAAACTTGTACTGCTAACTCACGTGTAGGAGCAAGGACTAATATTTTCGACTTCTCTTGTAAAATTTTTGTAATTGCTGGTAATAAATATGCAAACGTTTTTCCCGAGCCTGTTTGGCTAGAAGCTAGTATATCCATTCCTTGCATTGCATTTGGAATAGATTTTTTTTGTATTTCTGTTGGTGTCAGAATTCCCATGCGTGTTAGATTATTTATTATCTCGCTTGGCAAGTTCATTTCATTAAAATTCATAGAGTTTTACTCAAATTATTTATATTAAAATTTTTAACCGCTCTAATGATATAGATTATTCTTAAATCTAGAGATAGCTAAAGTTCTTAAGACTTTTTTAATCTTGAAAGTCTCGATTTTTAGATGCTGCAAGTTCAGCATTTAATTATAAAGCTTATTATACAAACAATTAGTCATTGTATGAAATTTGCATACCAAATCTATTCACACGCTGACACTATTGTCCTAATATGAGTGCTGCAAGATAACTTTTTGGATCATTTTGGTTCTGCTTCTATACTCCGTTTTTGCATAGATCTAAGTAAGCTATGCATTTTGAAAGCTAGCGTTCCTAAAGCCGATTCAAAAAATTTACCTTGTAGCATTCCCGTAATACTGATGCAATTGAAGATCCTTTAATCGTTTTGTATAATTAGAGCAGAGATCAACATGAGTTATAATTAATTACAACTTAAAAGATTCGTGCTTTTAGTTCGATTAGTTAAGCTAATTATTTAAGTGCCAAATATTTCTGAGTATCTAGCATAACAAAACAACTTAAAAAAATAACACCATAGTTTAGATATCAATTAATCTAATTAAATGCAAAAAGAACTATATTTACACTCGCCCCAAACCTTGGGAAAGAGAATAGCTAGCCTCAAGTTTAATTATTCTAAAATAATCAAGGAATCTGGTATAAATCCCTTGTAATTTATCTGACTGGGATTTGGTATAAGATCCTTAGAGACTGTTAGTTAATTATAGCAACGTTCTGTTTCTCTTCTTCTTTTGTCACAAATTAATAAAATTTTTTGAAGTATGCAGACTATTTCTACAAAATTTTATCAATTTTCGTTCAAAAATACCGCAAAATGAACATTTCTATAATTAACTAACAGTCTCTAAGCGAAACTCAAGAGAAATTTTGAGCTTCGCTTGTAAGTTTGGTATGATTTAGACAAGTTTATGAAAGTGCCTTCGTATGGTTTTACAGCCCCACGAATATCATACTAAGATGACTTTATTACAACTGAAGATTGACAACAGAAATTTTTCCGCCTTTTTCTTCTAGGTCAAATCTTACTTCTTGACCTTCGTCTAGAGTTTTTAGTCCAGCATCCTGTACTGCTGATATATGAACAAAGACATCTTTGTTATTTTCTGCTGATTCAATGAAACCATAACCCTTAGTAGGGTTGAACCATTTGACTTTACCTTTCATAGTTTAATCTTCGAATTAAATTGTTAAAAACCGGTTCAAAATTGCACGCCCAGTCTTTAACCAGATAGAAAATCTACAGACCAAAACTACACAGTAAGCAATAGTAAACACTGTGGTCGATTATACTCTCCGTTAAATTAGATGTCAAGAAATATCAATTTTGCTATCTAGATTTTGTATTCAACATCACTTTATTTAGTAAGTTTTTACGTTTAGGCAGTAAATTTGATCTATCATTATAAGTTACCTTCAACCTGATATATTACTATAACAGCTATCTCGCCTATTACTTCATTCTTTAGAATCATACAAGAGGTTTAATTAAAAATTTCTTTATAGAACCCAACATCCAAGGTTAATTACAAAAGGCTACAGTATAAATCTATAGTTGTAAAGTTAAAAATTTTGATAATAATAGTATATGTTTAGTCATTAAGTGTAAAAGCTACGTTATTTCTTGATAGCAACGAATCATCTCTGATGAGTAATTAAGACTGATTTTCTTTTAACTGATCTAGAGTTTGAAATCATGAAATATACATCATTATTTATTACCCTTCAGAAGAGATTGGTTTTTTTTAACGAGGTTTATAAACACTTAGAGCAACTCTAGTGTGTAATCTAGTTTATATAGTTTATGCATTCTTTTTGCTAGTGAGGTATTATGAGTAACCATTATTATAGCAGTCCCTGAATTCTTTGCTCTATCAAGAAATAATTCAAATACCTCTTCTGCTGTGTTTGGATCTAAATTACCTGTAGGTTCATCTGCTAAAATCAATTTTGGATTATTAATCAAGGCACGCGCTATTGCAACTCGTTGTTGCTCTCCACCAGATAATTCTCCAGGCAAATTATATAGCCTTTTTCCAAGACCTAATTTCGCCAGTAAGTCTTCTGCTCTTTCAAGAGCTTCAGACTTTTTAATCCCATATATCAGAAGTGGCATTGCTACATTCTCTTGTGCCGTAAAATCGCCTAGTAAATGATGATGTTGATATATAAAACCCAAATTTTCCAGTCTAATTTGAGGAGCATATTTTAAATTTTTTATTTTTTGTTCAGGTATGTTGTCAATATGTACTGATCCAGAGTCAGCAAAGTCTAAAAGACCAGCAATATGTAATAATGTAGATTTTCCACTTCCAGAAGCACCAACTATGGCAACCATTTGATTTTTAGTGATTTCAAGATTTACGTCTTTGAGAACTTCGATAGTTGATCTTCCTTGACGATAGTCTTTATTAATATTTTTTAGCTGTAGTACAATTTGCTTATCACTCATACCTCATCGCCTCTACTGGATTCAATTTTGCAGCTTTAAACGATGGATATATTGTTGCAAGTAGAGATAGTAGCAGCGATAGAGAGCCAACAATGATAACATCAGATATTCTTACGACGGAAGAAAGATTATAAAGAAAGTAAATAGCTGCATCAAAAATTTTTGTACCAGAAATCTGCTCCAAGAATAATCGAATATTTTCCACATTGTACGAGATAAAAAGACCAGATAAAATTCCAAGTAATGTACCGATAAAACCAATAAGTAGACCATTAATTATAAAGATAAACATGATTTGATTCACCGATGCGCCCATAGTTTTTAGAATTGCAATATCTTTAGTCTTGTCTTTGACTATCATAAAGAGACTAGAAACAATATTAAAAGCTGCAACTATTATGATCAGAGATAGTATTGTAAACATAGCTGTTCTCTCAATTGCTAAGGCTTTTAAAAATTGTTGATTATTGTCCATCCAACTTGATACTCTGACATCAGAACCAAGTTCTTTTTGTAGTAACTGAGCATCAATTTTAGCAAATTCTGGGTCTTTGACATTGATTTCTATTAAGTTAATTTCATTGCCCAAAGAAAGAAACTTTTGTGCAGCATGAATAGGCATAAGCATGGTAGCTGCGTCATAGTCATACATTCCACTACTAAAAATCGCTACAACTGTAAAGTCCTTGGATCTTGGCATAGTACCAAACGCTGTTGAAATAACATTTGGTGAAATTAATTTAATTTTTGAACCAACCGAAACTCCTAAATTATGAGCAAGTTCAAAACCGACTGCTACAGAATTTGTTCCTTCGTAATCTTCAAAAGTACCAGCAAATACATTGCCGAGAATTTCACCCTTATTTTTTAAATCAACTAACTCTACGCCTTTTATTAGGACGCCACTATTAGTTTTTGTTCCAAGAGCTAAAGCTTGCCCAGCAACAACAGGAGATATTTTTTGCACAAACTCCTGTTTTACAATGCCGGCTATAATTTTTTGTTGATCAGGAATAGTTTTACTTTTTGACATAACTGAAATATCGCCATTTAAACCAATAATATTTTTTGTTAACTCAATATGGAAACCATTCATAACAGACATAACGACAATCAGAGCGGCAACGCCAATTGTAATTCCAATAAAAGATATTCCAGAGATTATAGAGACAAATTTTTCATTTTTCTTTGCTCTAAAATATCGAAGTGCAATTATTATTGTAAATTTATTTAACATTTAAACAGCCAATAATTTCATTAATCACTTTCTGCGATTCAAGATCTTCTATTTCGCCAGATTTTCTATTTTTCAACTCGACTAAATTCTGCTGAGCTTTTTTAGGGCCTATAATAATTTGCCAAGGCGAACCTATTAAATTATGAGTAGCAAATTTTGCACCTGCTCGTTCACTTGTATCATCAAGCAAAACATCAATATTTTTTTCTTTTAACTGATTATAAATAGTATAGGCAATATCGCTACAATTTTGATCGTTGATATTTAAATTAATAATTGACACTTTAAATGGGGCAACAGATACTGGCCAAATTATACCTTTTTCATCATGACTCACTTCAATAATAGCTGCTACCAATCTGGAAATACCAATACCATAAGAACCCATCTGAATCGGAACCAACTGACCTTTTTCATTATTAACAAAAGCATTCATAGGTTTCGAATATTTTTCACCAAAGTTAAAAATATGCCCTACTTCAATACCTTTCTTTATTGATAATTCTTGTTCACTAATAGGGCAGTTATTTGGATCGTGTTTTTCCTCAGTTGCTGCATATAATGATTTCACTAAGGAAAGATCATCAGCTAGATCCTCTTTTAAAAGGTCAAATTTCTTATCATAATAAAGTGTACTTTCACCAGTATTAGCAATAACATGAAACTCATGACTTAAACTACCACCAATCTCTCCTGTATCTGCAGCAAGTGGTATAGCTAAAAGTCCAAGATCGTTAAATGTACGCATGTAAGCTGCAAACATTTGATTGTAAGTTTTAATCGCTCCTTCTTCATCAATATCAAGAGAATATGCATCTTTCATCAAAAATTCACGACCTCTCATAAGACCAAAACGTGGTCTTATTTCGTCACGAAATTTCCACTGGATTTGATAAAGTACTTTTGGTAAATCTTTATAAGATTGAATAGAATTTCTAATAACATCAGTAAAGGCTTCTTCGTTCGTTGGACCAAATAATAAATCATGCTCATGGCGATCTTTAAATTTAAGCATTTCTTTGCCATAAGTATCAAATCTGCCGGACTCAAACCATAAATCTGCACTTTGAACACATGGCATCAACATCTCAATAAATCCTGATGCATCCATATTAAATCTAACAATATTCTCTACGTTTCTAAGAACTTTTAATCCAAGAGGTAACCAATTATATATTCCAGCTGCCTGTTGACGAATCATTCCGCTTTTTAACATTAAAGCATGAGATACGATGCTAGCTTCTGCTGGTTTATCTTTTAATAATGGTAGAAAAAATTTTGATAGTAGCATACGATTGATTTCCTTAAAATTATCTATATTTATTATTTAAGCTTTATCCCTTTACCATCTGCCAAAATTCCTGTCTATACTCAGGTTTATCTTTAAAGACTCCTGTAAAATGGCTTGACTCTAAGATGCTGCCACCTTTCATAGCTCCTCTTGAAGTCATGCAACTATGAGAAGCTGATATTCTTACCGCAACTCCTAGAGGTTTTAAGTGTTCTTCAAGAGCTTCAGCAATATTTGCAGTCATTTTTTCTTGAATCTGCAAACGTTTTGAGTAAGCATCAACCAATCTTGCTAGTTTGCTAATACCAACAACAAAACCATTCGGCAAATAAGCAATATCAACAAAACCTGTAAATGGTAACATATGATGCTCACAGGATGAACTAAAATTAATTGATTTAAGCAAAACGATATCATTAAAATTACTGATATCATAAAATCTTGTACTTAATATCTCATCTATTTTAACTTTATAACCAGAAAAAAGCTCCTCATAGCTTTTGACTACTCTAGAAGGAGTGTCTTTCATCCCTTCACGCTTTATATCTTCGCCTATATAACGAAGTAGAGTTGTAACAGCTTCTTCGGCTTCCTTTTTTGTTGGTTTGAGAGTGGTCATATAATATATTTTAATGCTTTTTATAAATATCGGAAAGAGTATAGTCTTGTAGCACAAATATAAACAAACATCAACCCACCAATGATTGCAATTAAACCGCCCCCTCCTAGCATTCCCATATAGACTTTGGCTGACAAAGCTATTTCTCCATCAGGGTTTTTTCGTAAAACGCCATAACCTCCAGCTAGAGCCAGACCAGAGATATGTATTAATTGTCCAAAACTAATAGTGATTAGCTGAATATTAGGCCATTTAGAGTAAGAAGATAGTTTTTTGTTAGATTGTATTAAATGCGCTTTAGGCAACGCTACTAATAACTCATTACTAACAGTATTTATGTTTGGAATATAAGATAGATTATGAAAACAAAATATATAGGCAAATCCAAGAAATGCAATGCTAATACCAACTATTGAGCCATGATAATGTGCAGGAATAGACAAATTTACTCCTGAAATTAAGATACCAATTAAACCACCTGCAAAGAATAATAAGATTGATGATGCAAAAGCTGTGCCAGCAAAACTTACCTTAGCCTTAATTTTTATAATTTTAAAAATATCGGCGATTAAAACTAACATGAACAATGTTGGCACGACTCCTCCACAATGTTGCATATGCTTAGTAAAGAATGCAGTAAATTCATATTCAGGCATTTGATAAAAAATATGTCCATAAAAAATTAAAAAGCTCAAGATAAGATTAATTACAAATAAACTACTATAGATTTTATAATAAAATAATTTATTCCTTACCCAAACCTCAGCTAAAACTAACCATACAAACATTACTATCTGCGTATATATAAACTGCAGAAGATGTCCTCCGCTCCAGAATAATAATTCATAATAATAATCAACTTCCATTGGGAAAAAAGTAGATAATTCCATTACTTCTTTATAAGATAAAGCAAAACAAATCCACACCATAATATACATTAAGGAAGAAGTCAGTTTTATGAAAGGTAAAATATGAGCTAGATATTTTGGTTTTTTAAAGTCAAAATCATAAAAACTATTTATAAAAACTAATATTGAAAAGCATAATATAGTAGAAAGAAACAGACTAAGACCAATTATAAACCAAATATTTTCAAGTATCGGTACATAATTATTCATTATAGGATTGCTTTCACCAATTAAAGGGCTGATCACCATCAGTACCATGCTAAACAAAGCTAATTTATTAAATATATTTTCAAAATATGTTCTTTTACTGCCATAAGACCAAATTATACAAGTAATAGAAAGTAGCCAAACTAATACAGATAAATTCACATGTATTATTAGAGAAGATTTAAAGACTGATTTATCAGTGAGTATATGCGATAATTGTGGTGTTCTTAAAATCACCAATACTATAGAATATAAACCAGCAAAGGCCAAAGCCCATATACCATTTTTAAGCCAATTTATTGCTAATCTATTTTCTTTTTTAATCATTATTTTTTACTTTCCAAAGAGATTTTTGTCCAAATTTTGCATAACAATTATCTTTTTGACAAAAGATTAATGCTATTCCAGAATTAATCAAATCTTTATATGATATAGTTAGTTTATTATTACCATTACAAACCAGTTTTCCAGATATTACAATCTGCACGTCTGCATTAGAGCAATTTTTATCATTTATAGACATGGTTAAGATTTTGCCATTATCAACATCTACACTAAATAATTTATCTTTGAGCCCAGAAACCTGAATCAAATTATTACTTTTTGTTACTCCATACCAATTTAACCAGTACTCTTTTGTAAAACTAGATATTTTAGATTCTGAATATATATCTATAACATCTTTGTTTTTTATACCAATTGCTTTAATTCTATGATCATAGATAAAATCAGGTTTGGGTGATAAATACATCATGTACAAGGAAATAGAAATAATTACTAGACCAAAATAACGCCAAGTAGTTTGCCACAAACAAATCCAAAAAAATCCAAAGGTAAATATAAGCATACTAAAATCAGTGATATAGCCAATATTTATTGTTGCTACTGGCAAATCTACTATAATTTGTGTGCTATCAGTAATGACTTTAACAAAAAAGCCAAGTAGTTTTAAGCTCAGTTCACTAGCATTTAGTGGCATTAAGATCAATGAGAGAATAGCTAATGGCATCATGAAAAATGACATTAGTGGTACAGCAAGCAAATTCATTAAGATAGAATATGTAGCAAATTTATAAAAATGATAAATAACAAAAGGAGCTGTAACAATACTTCCCAAAAAACTAGAATAAATATTACTAAAAATGTACAATTTTATGGAAGCAAATATTCCTGTACTCCCGCCCAATATTTTTTGATTGCGAATATAGATTTCATATCCAGAAATCAAGCATAACACTGCAGAAAATGACAATTGAAAGCTTGGATGCAGAACATATTCTGGAGAAAATAACAAAATCACCATGCCAGCTATCATTACCGAGCGCAAGGGGTAGGCTGATCTTTCTAGGATAATTGCAAGTATCACAAAGAGTGTCATTATAAAAGCTCTGGTAGCAGCGATATTTGAACCACTAAGTAATAGATAGCCAAAACTACCAAAAATTGCGATGATACCAGAAGCGATTTTGATATTTATTTTATATGATAAATAATTTGAGCAATTTAATAAAAATCTAGCACTGATAAAAAAAATCATTGCTACTAATGATAAGTGTAAACCTGATACACTAAGAATATGAGCAATCCCACTATTCCTCATATTTTCAGTCATCTGTTTGTTGATGGCTTTAGTTTCTCCAAGCAATATAGCTGCTACAAAATGACCTTCGTCTGAGCCAAGAGTTCTTATTAAGTTTTGATATACTGCGCCTCTTATATTTTGAAGTTTATTATCAAAATAACCCGAAGGAGATTTAATAATTCGAGGAGCTTTAAGACCAAACCCAGTTGCCTCAATGCCATTTAAATACAAATAAAGACCAAAATTATATCCACCTGGAAGTGACTCAGCGCTAAGTGGAAATAATTTTACACTTAGGTTTATTATATCATTTTTAAGAATGTTTAGAGTAGATTTACCTCTTAAGCTTACTTTTATTTTGTTTAAATTACGGTTTTTTGTAGTGTTATTTTTTTTATTTAAAGTTACTATATCAGTAAGAATTAATTGAGATCCCTCTATTGTTGGTTTTATCTCTGAAACTCTAGCCTCTATATCAAAAACATCAGGTTTTGTTAATGGAATTGTTGAAGCGTTGGTTACTCTAAGACATGCGGTGATCACTCCTAAAACAAAAAAAAGTGATATTGTTACAAATAAACTTGATAAGAATTTTTCATTTTTTCTTAAAAAGATTATCAAACATAGCAAAATAAATGATGTTACAAGGTAAAATATTAGTTCATTATTAAATAAACCTCTATGACTAAAAAGATCTACGGATTTGAAGTAAAAGATGCTACCATAAAAAAAGAAAACAAAGCACCATAAGCTTAAATGATGATATTCTTCTTCTAATTTTCTAATAAGGTAGCTAAACATTTTTATTTTTTAATAGCCATTGCAAAAATAATAGATGCCGCTTTTTCAGTAGGAAGTTTTTTGCTATCAAGCCCTATGGTTTTAAGGATTTTTTTGGCAGTTGTAACTTGTACATTTGCTTTATTTGGATTAGCAATTAAGTTGCTTAATGCATTGCTAATGTTAATAGCTGTAAAATCTGACTGAATATATTCTGGAATCACTTCTTTATTAGAGATGATATTAATGATATTGGCATATTGTATTTTGAGGAATATTTTTAGTATAGAATAAGTCAAGCTATTTAATTTGTATCCTACTATCATTGGAGTACCAGAAGCAGCAATTTCAAGAGTATTTGTTCCGGATTTAGCAAGAGCTACATCACTAACTGCAAAACTCTTTAGTCTTTCAGTGCTAAATAAGAAATCAAATTTTGCGGCAATCAAATATTTGCTAATATGCTCAATATATAGCTCATTAAGTTGAACAAATATTACTGTTATTTTGTGTGTTAAAGATAGAAGATCTAATGTTTTCCTGATAATCGGCATATGTCTTGATATTTCCGATTTTCGGCTACCTGGTGTGATGGTAATTATTTTTTTATCATTAGCTATATTAAATTCACGGCGCAATTTTTCAGATTTGGCATAAAATTTTTGTTCTAAAACTGGATATCCAATAAATTCAGTGCTTAAACCATGTTTAGCAAAGTATGGTGGTTCAAATGGAAGCAATGCTAATAATTTGTCATAAACTTTCGAATATTTTTTTGCTCTCCCTTCTTTATAAGCCCACACAGATGGAGCAACAATATGAACCAACTTTATTTTTGGCGCTATCTTTCTTACTTTGTTTGCTACTCTAAAAGTAAACCCAGGGGAGTCAATAGTTATCAATATGTCAGTGTCATTACTAATTATGTCGCTGACAGTTTTGTTGATAAGGTTTTTAATACGAGAAATATGAGGTAAAACTTCAAAAAATCCCATCAAATTTATTTCTTGAAAATCAAAAAGAGGTTTTATTCCTGCCGCTTCCATTTGCGAGCCACCAACGCCACAAAATAGAATGTCAGTGTTATCGGGATTGTTTTTTTTGATCGATTCGATTATTTTAGCACCAATAAAATCACCTGAGTTCTCTCCAGCTACAAAATAAAATTTCATATGATTGTGTGTTATTATTTTTTCGAATTACACAGACTGTAATTTAAGTCTAGTATTTCTGATTCTATACCAAGGCAGTGCAAAACACTATGGAATACGTAATCATGAGAGATTATTTGATCTTTATGACTATTTACTGAGTTTACTAACTCTGGATATTTTTGTTTGAAATTATCCGAAAACCATATCATAAAAGGTATGTCTCTTTGTTCTGGGGCAAACTCAGCGCCATGACCTAATCTGCCGCTTTCTCCTAATGATTCAGCATGATCTGAGACAAAGATTAAAAATGAATTTTTATCTTTTAGTAAATTAATTACACTAGATAAAAAAAAATCGGTATATAAAATTGAGTTATCATAACTATTTATTAACTCCTCTCTATCACAACTTGCTTGATCTAATTTAGCATATAAATTTTTTTTTTGCACTGGAAGGAATTTGTTAAATTCTTCAGGATATCTTTCTACGTAATTCCAATGACTACCAGACATTTGCGCTGTAATAAATTGTTTTCCTTTACGCTCAAGACGCTTTTCTATATATGGTAACATTAACCCATCATGTGAGTTTATTGCATATAATAATGACCCTCCAGGAATTAAAGAAAAATTTACTTCATCATACAAGGTTGTTTCATTTTTTGCATAGTATCTATGGATAGATTGGGTGCTAATCCAAGTGGTATCATATCCAATATTAGTTAAGACTGAAAGCAACCCCGTTTCTGATTTTACCTTATCAAGGTTCTCTTCATTGTATCTTGATAATAAACAAGCTACAGAAATATGAGTAATATTTTCACACGAATGCCCTTGAAAGGAAAATAAGTTGTCTATTTCTTTTAGATTTGGGGTAGTATCTCTTTCATAACCATTTATACCAAAATTACTGTATCTTGCTGACTCGCCTATTACCAATACACCTACTATATCATCTGTATTATTTGTGATTTTAAAATCAAACTTTTTGCTTATATCTTGGCGCACGTGATCTTTACTACCAAAAAAATAACTATAACTATTATGTAGATATTGTATTGGAAAATAAGTATTTAAAATTTTAAATTGAGGAAAAATAATATTGTTGATTGCTAAAAACAAGCATAAAGCCATTAATATTTTCGAAAGAAAAGATTTGCTTGTTTGAGGATTAAAATGCTTTATACAGAATATACAAATTGATAAACTAAATATTACCCATATAATAATCCTAGTACTAATTAATTCAGATATTTCTGATACTCCAGTACCATAAATAGCTGGCATCATTTTTTCTGTTGGAGCTATTCCAAGATAAAATAAGTAATAGCTAGCAACTGCACCGGTTATAAAAAGAAAAATTGATCCACTGATAAACAACAAACGGTGTATAGATAACCCTAAAAAGAAAATTAATGTTACGATGTAAGAATAAATAAATTGTTTTAGCAATTCAAATATGGCATTAAAAAATGATGCTTGGTAATATTCATATTTATGCAATATTACACTTGTATTGAACATCAAGCCATATATAAGAGCAAAGATAAGAGATGTTTTAATCAGCGACATATCTAATTGTTTTTGAATTAATTTAATCATAATTGCTGTTTTTAAGTTTATTATTTTAATAGGGTTTACTACCATGATCATATCTTCTCTGCAAGAGTTTTATAGCTTTTGCGAAATGAATAAACCTCTACTAGCTATTGATTATGGTAACAAAAAAATTGGGTTAGCGATTTCTAGTCCAGACCATACCATAGCTATGCCTCATTCAATAATCTTCGCCTCCAAAGAACAAGAAAAGTTAAATAAAATTACTGATTTTATTACAAAGCATAAAATATGTGCAATTGTTGTTGGTTTACCAATTAATATGGACGGTAGCAATAGTGAACAGACAAAAATAGTTGTTAATTTTGTTAATAAACTAGCCAATAGAATAACTTTACCCATATATTTACAAGATGAACGTTTAACTTCAAAGGCAGCTGATAGTTTATTAAAAAACATGGGGCTTAATAGAAAACAACGAAATGAGAGAGATGATATGACTGCCGCAAGTATGATTTTAGAAACAACACTTGAGTCAGCAAAAAAGTTACAGCTAAAAGGGAGCTGATCCTGACATAATTATTGACACTAACTGGAAAACCATGTATCTTGTTCATCGGAGAATAATTTATATATTGTTAAACTAAGAAATAGGAATTTAGACATGTCTCGCAGATGTGAATTGACTGGTGTTGGAGTGCAGTTTGGTAATAATGTATCTCATTCACAAAGAAAAACAAGAAGGCGTTTTGAGCCTAATATTAAAATTGTTAAATGTATCAGTGAATTAACTGGTCAAGAATACAAATTAAAAGTAATTGCAAGGTGTTTACGTAGCATTGAAAAAGCTGGTGGATTTGATGCTTTTATCCTAAATGCAAAGACTTGCAAAATGTCCGATAAAGCGAAATCTATTAAAAAAGATATAAAAAAGATAAAAGATAAGGTAGCAGCATGAAAAAAGATATTCATCCAAAATATCAAGCCTTAAAAATTAAAATTGGTAAAGATGAGTTTTTAACTGCATCTACTTTATCGAGTGGTGAACTTTTGATGGACGTAGATTTTCGCAAACACCCAGCTTGGAATAAAGATGCTCTTAATGTTGTGAATCAATCTAATAAAAATGTTAGTGACTTTAATAAAAGATTCTCAGGTCTATCTTTTGGTTCAAAGAAAGATTAAATTTCAACTATTATAATAGGTTGTTACTAACTAAGTAGCCTTAAGACCACTCTCTCATGAATTCGAGTCAGTAATTTAGTAAATAAATCATCTGAATTATTGACTTTCTAATTTCTCAGTGTTTCAAGAGTCTAGTATATTATTTCTAAAAAAAATCAATGTTATTTCAAAATTCTTTTTTTTAGTATAGTAATTTGAGTTAAACTAATATAAAGAAAAAAAGATTTTTATAGCTTTATATACCTAATTGAACTCAAAAATTTTATCTTCAGCCCATCCTTTCATATTAGATCAGAATTTCTCTATAGGATTCAACTCTGGTGAAATAATATTAGTTTACAACCAACAAATTTAATTAGACCTTTTATCCAGAATAAAGTCTTCCAACCACCCTTGGTTTCACTCTTGCATAGGCACAAATTGTATTACAAGAGCCCTAAATAGCATTAGCTATCACTTTAAGCTATTATATTAATTCTCTTAGAACACTTGCCCCTTCTTTTGCTAATAAGCTTTTCTCTTTTTCTACCCTACCCTCTATCTTTACCAATATAGCTAAATCACTATAAAATAGTTATATCATATATTTTTGAAATAAGATGCTAATATCACAGTGATATTTCCTTCTTCTAGACATAGCCTGAAACCATTTTGGTTCAATGGGATTAAGATCAGGAAAATAAGGCGGGGAATATTCTAATATACGCACCACATTATAGAGTATCCTGTATCCTGCCTTTTCTAATTTAGATTGATATCATTTCTCTTAACCTCTTCTACACAGCTAAAGGCTTCTTTTTATAAGCAAATCCTAGCTTCTTTAGCCACAAATAATATATCCCATATACTTATGCTAAATTTCTTTGACAGCTCTTTTTAATTTTGTATCTTGATTTGAATTTACACAACATTGTTTATGGTTATATAATTTATGTATGCTATCTGCTGCAAGGCAGATTACACTTCCCTTCTTTGCAATAACGCAGATACCCCCACTTGTTAACTATTGCAAAATCCAAAGAAAATAGTTTAACTGCTGATACTTGTGTATTACCTGATTATTACTCCTTCTCTTAAATCTGCACGCAAGATAACTTTGCTTCCCAATATAGATAGAATAACTAATTAAATTATAGTATTAGAAATGTTAAAGGAGCTATTACAAATTTAAATTTTTTGAACATCCATCATAACGGGAATCGAACTTTCGACCTCATCATTACCAATGATGCGCTCCACCACTGAGCTATAGCGGCCTGTAGTCGTGTTACAGACTTTCAAATAATTGACACATAATAATTGTCAGGTCAAGAGAAATTTGGAAAATAAAAAGACATTGTAAAGTAACAATTGATAAGCATTTTTTGTTCAATAAAAGTGTAATAGCATTTAAGATTATATTCAAGGTCTTGATATCTTTTAGGTTTACAGTGCGATCTGATATTGACGAAGCATCAAAATAAGCTTAGTATGTTAAGTTGTATGCCGAATAATATTAATTTATGAGGTTAGCTGTATATGAAACATAAAACATTACTTTCACAATTCACACCTTCTATATTTTCAGCTGTTCAGAAGAACGATCTATTATTAATAATGGATTGCATTTTAAATGGAGAAAACGTTAATCAACACAGATCTGAAGATGGATTTACGCCAATATTCATAGCAGTATCGCATAATAATGTCTCTACGCTTAAATTTTTGTTAGCACATGGTGCCGATCTGACAGAAAAAAGTAATGCTGGTATGACGGCTCTTGATCTTGCTCTTAGTAGTACAGATTTTGAACCTCTACTAGTAAAACATTTATTACTAGCGTCAGGTATATGTTTAATCCAAGAAAAATTCAATATTATGAATTAACAAGAGCTGGTGTATATAATGGTTATGTAGTAAATAAAATAAGAAAATATCTTGATATATCTAAACAAGAGTTAGATTCTAGCGAGGATGAATTGCTCTGGTTTAGTGATGATGAGTTACTTCAGTCTACCAAGGGTAAGCAATTAATTCCTGTTGAAAAACCATGTGCTGTTAGCTTTACTGAACAACAGTTTTTTCAAAAAGAAGAAACTTACTATAGTAGTTTAGCACAAAAATATCCATCAGTACAAAATTCTTATGAACAGAGCTTAGTAGATACTATTGGAGATGCTGCATAATTTAAGCCATGTTGGTGGTCTTCTGGCCTACAGAATAGCATCTATAACCTAGTGTGTGTAACATTTTTCTATCAAGAAAATTTCTAAGATCAATGATATTTGGGCTATTTAATTGTGCTTTAAGTTTCTTATAATCAATTTTTGTAAATTCTGGCCATTCAGTAGCAACAATTACTGCATCTGCCCCATCGCATACTTCAAATGGAGAAGCTCCGCAAACTAAGTTGTTATTAAAATATTTAGAAGAGTTTGGCATGCCTTGAGGATCGTAAGCTTTGATTTCTGCGCCATTTTCCCAAAGCAAATTTATTAATTCGATCACAGGACTGCTTCTTAGGTCATCGGTACCAGCTTTATATGTTAAACCTAGAATAGCAATTTTTTTACCCTGAATTTGATCATCAAGAAACATCTTGATTTTTTTTATCATTAATTTTGGTCTGTGTGTATTCGCTGTGATTACAGCATCTAGAATGAGAGAATCTGATTTCAGGTTGTTTGTTAAATGTTGCAAAGCCAATATATCTTTTGGAAAGCATGATCCACCAAAGCCAGGGCCTACTTTTAAAAAAGCTGATCCTATTCTTTTATCAAGTCCTACTCCACTTGAAAGTTGATTGATATCAGCGCCAATTACCTCACATAAATCAGCCATTTCGTTGATAAATGCAATCTTACATGCCAAAAAACTATTTGAAGCATATTTAATTAATTCAGCGGTAATTAGATCTGTTTCTAAAATTATTATTCCTTCATCACATAGTGGTTTGTATATTTGTTTTATAACTTCTAGAGCTGTTTTAGATTCGCTTCCTAAAATAATTCTATCTGGGTGTAAAAAATCATGAACAGCGGAGCCTTCTCTTAGAAATTCAGGATTTGAAATTACTGTATTATTAAACCCATTTTGAACTAATAAATCTTTAATTTGTTTACATGTTCCAGGTGGAACTGTAGATTTAATAACAAATACACAATCAGGATTTGCATATTTAGCAGAAGCCATTACTGCTTCGAAAATATGATGTAAATCTGCGTTTCCATCGCTTTTTTGAGGTGTGCCTACAGCAATGAATATTGCAGAAGATTCATAGAGTGATTCATTATATCCGCAAATAAAATTTAATCTTTCTGTGTTGCCATATTGAATTAAAAAATCTTCTAAACCATCTTCAAATATAGGTGATTCCAAATTTTTTAATTTATTGATTTTATCTTGATCTATATCAATACAAGTCACAAAATGACCTAAATGACTCATCATTACCCCTGATACTAAACCGACATAACCACTGCCTACAAATGTAATTTTCATAATACTCTCAAAGATTATTTCGCCTTAATTTAAACTAAGCTATAGATTAGTTCAAGATCAATAAAATTAAAACTAATAATGAAAGGGCATTGGACAAGTTACAATATAGTTAGTACAATAAAATTATTAATGCTAATTTATTCTAAAGCCAATTCCTAACTGTCACTGAACTAATCTGTAAATCGATTTAATGAGAACATTATCCAAATTACTGATTTTAATAATTTCACTAGTTCTGGCAACTGTTCTAATTATTTACATAGCAAGAACAGGGAATTTAAACACGCAGATTAAATATGTCGTAGAGTACTATTTTCAGTTAAAAAATCTTGATGGAAAAGTTAGTCGCTTAACTGTTAAGGATGATCAAATAATTATAGATTCAATTACACTACATAAAAATAATGCAAGATTCAAACTAGATAATATTATTATTAATTACAGTTTGGATCTGAATTACAAAAAGTCTAGAATTATTGCTGATGTTAAGATTGACAAAATCACGGGACAAAAATTTGAAAATGAGAAATTTTTTAATGCTAAAATAAAATTTTTGTACAATCATTATTTGATAGCAAGAAAATCTAACATCCAATGTAGTTTAGACAATATTTTATACAATGATCCAACTAATAACATTGTTTTTAAGGAGGGGAAGGCATCTATAGACGCTTCTTTTTCAAATAGAAAATTCAAATATTATGTAAATGTAATTCTTGATGAGAATGTAAATTTTAACCTACAAGGTACAGTTGATAATAATATTATTTTTACTGGTAATGTAAAAAACGTGCCTGTAGTTTTTTATAAACCCATTTATTATTTATATCCCAAGAATAAGTTCCTGATTTTCTGTAATGATTTTATTAAATCTGGGGATATAAAATTCAGTGAATTTAATATCAATATATCAAAAAAAGATATTGAGAATAGTCATTATACCAAAGAAAATATTAATGGGTTTGCAAAAATAAGTAATTTGCAACTTCTTTATAATAACCAACTTCCTCCTTTAACTAATATGGAAATTGATATTTCTCAAAAAGGAATGGTCTCAGAGTTTATGATTAGTAAGGCACACTCAACGGATATTGTGATAAATGATGGTCTGGTATATATGGATTGGAAAGGTCAAGAAAATACTAAATTATTTATCACAGCTAAAGCACAAGGTCCAACTAAGGCGCTAACTGATTTTATTGCAATGGATACTCATAAGGCGTTACGCCAATCCTCGATAGATTTAACAAAATTTACTGGTGATGCAAATATTGATATAAAAATAGAAATTCCTTTAAAACCTGCTACTAAAGACATTTATGACATCACTGCACATATACCAGATACATCTTTATCAATCTTTGCTAATAAAATTGTTTTAAGTGGGGCTAATGTTTTCGGTAAATATAATGGAGATACTCTGCAAATAACTGGCAAAGGGAAAATTAATGAATTTGATTCAGAAATAAATTTTATTCAAAATTTGGCAGATCAAAAAGAATTTAATCATAAATTAAATATAGCTACTGGTTTACAAATTAAGAGATCTGAAGCGCACAAAAAAATTGGATTTTTAACATTACTTGACGGTCATTCTAAATTAGATTTTGAATATATTAATATCAATCAAAAAGGAACAAATATAGGAATGATTAAAGCAAATTCTGATTTAAAGAATTTAGATTTATATTTTGATAAACTTGGTATTCATAAGAAAAAAGGAAAGAAAGCTGATTTTACTTTAAATGGAATTTTAGAAAGCCCAATAAAAGGTGATATGAATTTCAATGTTAGTGGATCAAATAATCTAAAAATTGATGGTTCTATAGATCTCAATTCTGGTATTACCAAAGTAATATTAGATAATATAAATCATTATCAAACTAAACTTATTTCAAAAATTTTAATAAAAAAAGATTTGATTGATATAATTATCAAAGGAAAAGTACTTGATCTATCTAATGCTGATATGGTTCAATTTTTGGAAAAAGAAAGAGATTCAGGAATTACTAAAATGCAAGTTATTGTAGACAAGGTAAAACTAAAAAATGATATTTGGCTCAGCAATTTTAAACTAAATTTTGCATGTACTAGTGTAAAATGCTATTTGGGAGATATTAATGCAAATATCGGTTCAAGAAAGCTTGAATTAAGGGTTGTAGAAGAAGATAATTGGGAAAAATGGTTATTGACATCTAGTAATGCTGGAGCTTTGCTTAAAGGAATAAGTGTATATAAAGATATGCGGGCAGGAAATTTATCGCTAATTTTAAAAACCAGTAGAAAGGAAATACGAGCAGGAGAGATAATTCCCATTATTAATGGTACGTTTAATTTTGAACGTTTTGTTTTATACGATGTTTCTTTTCTGTCCAAGATAGTGTCTTTTGTTTCTTTACCAGGATTTGTTAACACAATAAGTGGTAATAAGAATATTATATTTTCTAATATGAATGGTGAATTTAGTTTTCAAAACGGAGTGTTAAGTGTTTCTCGTAGTAATGCGATAGGACCATTTTTTGATTTTTCCTTAAGTGGGCGTATAAATACAATAAATAGAACTGTAAACCTTCAAGGTAAGGTAACACCAGAGCTTTATGGGTTAAGTTCTATTATTGGTTCAGTGCCAGTGATAGGAAGAATTTTTATAGGCGACAAAAAACACAGAGGTATTATAGCTGCTCCTTATAAAATCAAAGATTCCTATTAACTAATAAATAACTGTTCATTAAAATAGCAAGAGTTGCCAGCATTAACTTCCAAAGGGTGGGGCGAGTGACGGGAATCGAACCCGCGACCCTCAGATCCACAAACTGATGCTCTAACCAACTGAGCTACACCCGCCATATTTTGTATCAAATTCAAATTATTCTTTTGCAAATAATTAAGATAACAACCTAATTTAATTTATCTTACAAGTCAAGATTATTGTAAATATCTGCAAATTAGATTGTGTGTTTATTCTGAAACTATAGAGATAAAAGCCGAATAAGTCATGATAGTATGTCATCGTTGTGACAGCAGATGCCGAATTACATTGTTTTTACAACTAATAATTTCAATTTAAGTGTACTTACTGTCATACTGAGTAATCGTTATACTCTTTGATAAGTTAATAAACTTATGTAGCAAGAGAATTTTATAGGAATTTAAGATAAGATAGGTTTGAGAGTGTCGTTTATTAAGCAAGCACTAAATAAAAATGTCTATAATGATTCATCAGAAGATTTTATATCTGTTGCATGCCATTATGATGAAAATACGTTGCTTACAAAAAATGGTGAATTATTGCAAATTTTTCAGATTAATGGCATTAATTCAGAAAAAATTAGTGATAAGCTTTTTAGTCTCAGAGATGTGGTAAGGAGTGCTATAAATAAAGATGTTGAAGGAGGAAGTAAAATAGCATTTTGGATTCACACCATAAGACGTAAAGCTAATCTTGATGATAGTGCGCCATATAACAATTTGTTATCAGCTAATATTCACGAAATATGGAAAAAAAAGAATTATTGGCACGACAAGTTTGTTAATTGTTTGTATGTCACGGTAATTTATGATGCTCCTGAATTAAAACTTAAAAATTTTAACTCTTTAGTTAATTCCCTTTCTGCTAATACAATTGTGAATTTTGAAATTAATTACTTTGCTAAAGCAGCTCAGATGCTTAATCAAACAGTAGATAAGCTTATAGTAGATTTAGAAGAGTATGGTGCAGAAAAACTTGGAATTAGAATAGAAGGCGAGGATTGTTATTCTGATCCAATGTTTTTATATAGAAGAATAATGCAATTAAATGAGCAACAATGCATATTACCTGTAGCTGATATTTCTATTTCCCTTGCTTCTCATCAATATGCAATTGGAAATGATATGATGGAAGTAATGGGGAGTGATGGTAAAAAATTTGCGGCTTTAATATCTATCAAAGAATATCAAGAAGTATCTTCTGAAGCTTTAGACAAATTTTTGCAAATTCCGGTGGAAATGATTGCAACAGAAGTTTTTTATTTTGTGGACAAAAATAAAGTAGTTCCTTTGTTTGAGGATCAAGGTTATATAGCTGATGTTAGTGGTGATACTGAGCTAAAATCTCTGAATGGTTTAGATAAGATTTTAAATGATACTGATGACAAAAATTATTTTTGTCATCAACAAATATCATTTATGGTTATAGGAGAAGATGCGCAACAACTTAACAATCAAGTAAAACAAGCATCTGAAACCTTAGCAAAGATTGGAATAGTACATGTAAGAGAAGATATTAATTTAGAAAAAACTTTTTGGGCGCAATTACCCGGGAATTTTGCTTTTCTTTCAAGAATGTCTCCAACTATTTTAAATAATACAGCGGCTCTTGCTTCATTACATAATTTTCCTACAGGTAATCAATATAATCCTTGGGGCAGAGCGGTGACTTTACTTCGAACTGAAAAAGGGACGCCATATTTCATGAATTTTCATGATTTAGCAGGAAATACTAATAGTTGTATTCTAGGAGTGTCGAAATCTGGTAGGACAACTTTGCTAAATTTTTTGCTTTCCGAGGCGGATAAATATAAACCAACAATTATTCATATTGTTGATGATTTAAACTCTAGTCTTTATATCAAAGCTAAAGGTAATAGATGGATTGAAAACAGTAAAAACTTATTTAATGTTTTGTCTTTGGAAGATAATGAGCAAAACAGATATTGTTGTTTTGAGCTTTTAAAAATTCTATCTAAACATTATTTTGACCCCTTAATGGAGCCTGAACTAACATTGCTAAAAGATATTAGTGAAAAAGTTTTTGCTGTGCCTGTAAAAGAAAGAAAACTATCTTCAATCATTGAAGCTATAGATGATTCAAAAAGTGGTAAGATTCTAAAGAAACGCTTTAAGGACTATGTGAAAGACGGTTTATATTATGAGATTTTTGAGAGCCAAGAGGAATTTTTGGTTTCTCCAGGTGATATACTCGCTATCAATCTTGAATCATTCGATGATATAAACTATAAGAACAAATTTTTTCCAAAAGAAATAAAATTAATAGAAGAGTATGAGTATAACCTTAATACAATGCGTAGTGTCAAGGTTGCAATTATATATTTCTTGAAAAATTTATTAATAAACAGTGGAGATGGTCCAAAAATTTTTGCTATTGATAATATGGCAGCTATATTAAATTTAAAATTTTATGCCTCATTGCTACCTGAAATATCAGAAGATATTAAAAATGCTAATGGTGGGGGCTGTTGAAAAAGTAGTTTGCGTTTACGCATATTAATATTGTCAATAGTAGTAAAACTACTATTTGCGCGCCCGTAATAATGTTATAATAAAAGGGAGAATAAAACATAAAAATAGAAGAAACGATGCAAGGTCAAC
>JBGCEX010000040.1:0-7120 GCA_045106635.1 Rickettsiaceae bacterium
AATTGGGCCACCTTACTTTACAACAAATTCAATTGAATCTGTCAATCGCCAAATCCGTAAAATAATCAAAAATAAGGGGTATTTCCAAATGATGAATCTATCAAAAAAATAATATATTTAGCGTTAAAAAATGCATCAAAAAAATGGACTATGCCAATTCAAAATTGGCCTCTTGCATTGAATCAATTTGAGATTCTTTGTGGAGATTTTAGACAAGATTTATTGGAGCATAAATTTTAGAACTTACACAAAGAAATTGATTGACTCTTCGTATACCTTATTACAAGTCAATTGTCAGATAAAGTTATAACTTTCTATTTTTATTACTTCGATTACAACCTGTTCATCTAACTATCTGGTTTCTTTGCTGAATAGCATATTTAAACATTTGATCGTATTGACTCTATCCACTTCTTTATTTACTAATTTTTTAGCTATTCTTTCCTCCTTATTTTAGTTACCTTTTTACAGTATTTTCTACTCTAACCTTTTGCAACTTACTCAAACTCTATGACAGACTCTTATTCGAAAGGTTTTCTACTTTCAAAAGCCGCCCATAAAGTTCCTTCATCCAAATAATCAAGCTCTCCACCAATTGGTATGCCACTTGCTAGCCTTGAAGTTTTAATTGCATGATTCTTAAAATATTCTGTAATAAAGTAAGCAGTAGTTTGTCCATCAAGTGTTGAATTTGTGGCAATAATTAACTCTGAGGTGTGATTGTCATTACATCTAATCAGTAAATTAGGTAGTTTTAAATCTTCTGGGCTTCGGTTGGAACTACTTGAGAGTGTTCCACCAAGAACGTGATATCTACCGTTAAAATGACCACTTCTTTCAATAGCCCATAGTTCAGCAACTGTTTCTACCACGGCAATTATATTTTCATTCCTTTTTTGATCAAGGCAAATTCTACATTTAGCTGTATAATCAATATTATTGCAAACTATACAACAATTGATCTTAGTGGCAGCATCTTGCAGACCATCAATAAGCCCTTTTAATCTTAAATCTTTATCTTGTAACAAATGTAGAACTATTCTTCTTGCTGATCTTGTTCCAAGACCAGGCAACTTAGAAAATAAATAAATCAGTTGATCTGGACCTGATGTTTCTTTAATCATTTTGACTTTAGTTAATAGAAGTGTTTAGTTAGAAATATTGAACTGTTTAAAAAGGTAAATTCACTCCTGGTAATCCAGAAAGATTGCCAAAAGCACCGGTCATGCTATTTTTTGATTCTTGATCAGCTTTTGTTTTTGCATCATTATACGCTGCGATTATTAAATCTTCTAAAATTTCTTTGCCATCTGCTTTTAATAGGGAAGGATCTATTGAGATTTTATGCATTTCTCCATTACCAGTCATGGTAACTACAATGAGGCCACCACCAGACTTACCTTCAAATTCTTTTTTTGCAATTTCTTCTTGCATTTCTTTCATCTTTTTTTGCATTACCTGAGCTTGTTTCATTAACTGATTCATATCCATATTCTAGATCCTTTTTTGTTAAGTTAGATAAATTATGATTTAAGAATTATATCGGAAATATCTGCATTAGGAAAATTATTTTTTATTATAGAAAAATCTTCGCTATTTTTTACTTTTTCTAACAAAGTATTTTTTAAACTATTGATATTTTCTTGTTTAGAAATAACTACATTCCAATCAAGAGCAGACCATTTATGCAAAAGAGACTTTAGATGTTTTTCCTGTGTCATTTTAGTATTTACAGCTATTTCCATTAATGGTGGAGCAAAATTTTTTACTTCCACTTCATTTAGCAAAATATAATATAATTCAATTTCTTTTTTTTGATGACAAAATTTGAGGAAATCAAAAATGTTGCTAGTATTTTCTGATATAGTCTCCTTCTCTGTAGGAGGTGAATAACTGGTCAAATCTAATTCTACAATTTGACTAGAAGCATCTAAAATATGCTCAATTTTTGGAAGATTACATGAATATATAGCTTTTATGATAAGCATTTGGGCTGAAATTAATTCATTATGCGATGATTTAATTTCATTAGTACCATTGTTAAATATTTGCCATAGAATGCTAAGTCTAGATAGGCTCATTCCAACTAAAATATCGGTAATTTCTGTGCCATAATTTTTGTGTAGAGGGTCATGAAAATTTGGTATTGCTTTTTCTTTAATTAAACTAGCAAGAAAGTCTGAAATTTGTTGAACAAAATATTCTAAACTACGAGAATTCATGTATATTTCTTCAAGTAATTTGACTGAATCAGTTGGATTTCCAGCAATAATTAACTTTACTAGTCTTAAAATAGTACTAGTTTGAACAAGTCCAAGCATTTTATTTATAGATTTGGAATCTATGATATCGTTTTGATCTATATTATGGATATAGCTAGATGCTTGATCAAGTATTACTGTAGCATCTCTTGCTGAACCTTCTGATTTTAAAGCAATTATTTTTAAAGCTTCCTCTTCAAATTTTAAATTTTCATTTTTAGCAATATTTTTGAGTAATATAAAAACTTCTTCAAAGGTTAACCTTCTTAAATCATATCTTTGACATCTAGATAGCACTGTTAAAGGAATTTTTTGTACTTCTGTCGTAGCAAAAATAAATACAACATGAGCAGGTGGTTCCTCTATTAGCTTAAGCAGTGCATTAAATGCACTTTTTGAAAGCATGTGAACTTCATCAATAACAAAGATTTTGTATTTACCAATCAATGGGCGGTATTCACTACTTTCTATTATTTCTCTGATATCATCAACACCTGTTCTGCTAGCTGCATCAATTTCTATCACATCAGGGTGACTATGGTTGCTAAAACTTTCACAGTTTTTACATGTTCCACATGGTAAAGCACTATTTAAAGTATCATTAATGAGAGAGGTACAATTAATAGTATTAGCTATTATTCTTGCTGAAGATGTTTTGCCAACGCCTCTGATTCCTGTGAGTAGAATTGCTCCGGCAAGCTTTTGATTATTTATACAATAGCTCAGAGTTTTTGTTAATACTTCTTGGCCTACTAGTTCCTTAAAATTCTTTGGCCTGTACTTCCTGGCAAATGGCACATAGCGTGGCAAATCTTTACCCATAAATTCCAGTGATTTCTAATTTTATAGCTAGCACTGACCCACTTAAGTTCTGCCCTGGCTGCTTTCTTTCAAACCTGACCAACTAAACAAAATAAGCGCCCAAGCGCTAGCCAAATTTAGAATAATGTTTTTACTAGTTTCTTGCAAGTATTAAGTTAATTTTCTTATAATGATTGGAATTAATAAGAGTTAGCTATTTTAAATAGCTAACAGATTGACATGTTTTGTAGAAAATAATACCTTGTATTTATTATACTTATAATTATTCTCAGAGGTTGCATATCATTATGTCTAATAAAATTAATAATTACATAAAATTAGAAAAACAAATTGAGAAAATCTCTCATTTAGGTAATATTGCATCATTAACTCATTGGGATTCTGCAACGATGTTAAAAGCTGGATCTGCAAAAACAAGACAACAGGAAATGGCTACACTTGAATCTTTGGTTCATGAAATGAATACCAGTCAAACACTTGGTGATTTAATAGAAGCAGCTTTGCTTGAGAATGAATTCTTAGATAATTGGCAAAAAACAAATTTGAAGCTTATCAAAAAATCTTACGAAGAAGAAATTTGTATTACCCCAGAAATGAAACATGAATTTTCTATAGCTTCTAGTGAGTCTGAATTTACTTGGCGTGAGTGCAGAGCTAAAAACGATTTTAAAACTTTAGTTCCATATTTAGATAGAGTTTTTAAAGCTTCTGTTCAAATAGCTAATACCAAATCTCAGAAACTTGGAACTCCGATTTATGATACTTTAGTTGACAGCTATGATCCAGAACGAAAAGTATCAGAGATTAATAATGTGTATGATGTATTAAAAATAGAGCTTCCTAGATTAATCGCTCAGATATCTGAAAAACAAGCTTCTGAAAAGTTTATTAAATTAACTAAGCCAATAGATGAAAATACCCAGAAGGCCATAGGAATAAAAGTTTTAGAAAAAATGGGTTTTGATTTAGACAGAGGTAGACTTGATAAATCAACCCATCCTTTTTGTATAGGGGGACGTTTTGATGTAAGACTTACGACTAGATATGATGAGAGTAATTTTCTGTCTAGTTTATTTGGCGTGATTCACGAAACTGGTCATGGTTTATATCAGCAAAATCTACCAGAAAAATATATCAATCAACCAGTTGGAAGAGCAAAAGGTATGGCTTTTCATGAAAGTCAATCTTTGATTATGGATATGCAAGCTTGCACTTCTGTTCAAGTCACTGAATTTGTAGCAAAATTACTCAAGGATGATTTTAATTTTGTGGGTTCTGAATATTCAGCTGAGAATTTGTACAAATTAATGACAAGAGTCAAACCCAGTTTTATCAGGGTTGATGCTGATGAAGTTACATATCCGTTACATGTTATTCTACGTTTTGAGATTGAACAAGAAATAATAAATAGTCGACTAAAAGCTGCTGATCTATCAGAATTATGGAATAGTAAAATGAGGGAATATTTAGGTATTATACCAGATTCTTATACAAATGGATGCTTGCAAGATATTCACTGGCCAGCAGGTATGTTTGGTTATTTTCCTTCTTATACTAATGGTGCTATTATTGCTAGTATGCTTATGCATCGTGCAAAACAGGAACATGGAGAAAAGATCGTTATGGAATTATCTAAAGGAGATTTTGGTAGTTTAAATAATTATCTAAATAAAAATTTGCGTGAATATGGATCGCTAAAATCTTCAGAAGAATTGTTGGAAAAATCAACAGGCTTTAAACAAATTGATCCAAGTATTTTTATTGATTACTTAAAAAACAAGTACTTATCACTATGATAAATTATACAGAAAGTATAGATATGCTTTCTATGTTTTAGTATTTCTATCATAAATTTTATTGTTTGATTTTGAAAATACTATATTATAACTTCTAAATAAATGGTTTTGTGTTTGAAAGATATTAAGTATATTGTCATTTAACTCAAGTTATAAATTTTTAGTAACATTAAAGTTTATTTAATATTACTAAAAGAGTAATATGCAGTTAATTGTGAATTACATTACTTTATAAATTAATACAATTGAATTTTTGTTAACAGTCTATGATTAAGAAAAACCAATATCTAATATTTTTACTAGTTATAAGCATTATGCAGAGCGTTCTTGCTAGTGACGATATAATTACAGTTGATTTACACATAAAATATCACAAGTTTATTCCTGATCTAATTGAGTTGCCAGCTAATAAAAAAATTTCTATTATTGTGCATAACGATGATCCAACAATAGAAGAATTCGAAAGTTTTGATTTAAAAAGAGAAAAGATAGTACTTGGTAATAATACTATAAAAATTATTTTAGCTCCTTTAGTTCCTGGAGAGTATAAATTTTTCGGCGACTTCCACCAAGAAACAGCTCAGGGTAAGATTATAGTAACGGAGCAAGAATAAGAATGTTTAAAATAGCAATTATAATTTTTCGTGAGTGCTTAGAAATAGCTCTGCTTCTAGGTATAATTTTAGCATCAACAAGACATATTAAGGACTCTAAACTATATGTTATAGCAGGAGCTATGCTAGGTGTTGTTCTTTCTTCGATATTTGCCTTTTTTATAAGAACTATCACTGTAGCTTATGGTACTTATGGAGATGAATTATTTGACTCTTGTGTAATTCTTCTTACAGCTATAATAATCAGTTGGACAGTTGTTTGGATGCAAGGGTACACTAAAAAAATTAAGAGCGATCTGGGTGAGATATCAAAAAAAATAACTACAGGTACTGCAAGTAAGATGTTGCTGGTAGCTATCGTTGCAACAACAATTCTGAGAGAAGGGGCTGAGATTATTTTATTAATTTATGGTATATCATCTGCTTCGTTATCAGCTAGTGAATATATAATTGGTTTAGTTGTTGGTAGTACTAGTGGTTTTGTTGTGGGAATGATTATATACTCAGGTCTTGTAAAATTTGCTGGAAAATATATATTTAGAATTTCTACTGTATTGCTAATACTGATTGCAGCAGGTCTTGCATCTGAAGCTGCAGGAATTCTAACTTCTTCTGGTATTATTGACTTTTATAGAGAAACTTTATGGGATACTTCTTGGATAGTTGATAATAGTAGTATGATTGGTAAATTATTACGTATTACTGTTGGTTATGATTCAAAACCAAACGGTATGCAGATTATTTTTTACTTTACTACTATTATTTTTACATTGATTATGATGAAAATTAGAACAATTTTGGCTAGGAAACAATATGCTTAAATTTTTAACAGAATTCGGGCCTTTAGGAGTTTTTTTTATTGGCTATAGTAATAATGGTATACTTACAGCCACTTTATATATGTTAATTGCTTCTATAATTGGAATAGTAATTACTTATATCACAGAAAGAAAAATAAATTTGGTAAATATCATTTCTTCTGGATTGTTGCTTATATCTGCTAGCCTAACACTATTTAGTGGCAATAGTATCTTTATTAAAATGAAGCCGACAGTCTTGTACATTATTTTTGCAGGAATATTTTTAGTTACGAATTTCAAGTGGCAACCGGCAATTAAGTTTGTTTTAGGAAAGGCTATCTCTTTAAAAGAAGAATCAAAATGGCGTGATCTTAATATTCGTTTTATGTTTTTTTTCATAATAATGGCCGTAATGAACGAGGTGGTTTGGCGGAATTTTTCAGAGGAAACATGGGTGAACTTTAAAGTTTTTGGCGCCCTGCCAGTAACGATATTATTTATGGTTACTCAAATGCCTTTTATTATGCGTAATAAGGTTGAAGTTTAATAGGCAGCTCTATTGCAAATAATAATTAAAGAGAATGAACTAAAGAAGGTTAGTTCTATAAGTATCTTTAAGAGCTGTGATTTTAAAACAGTAGAGTCAATCAATTTCTTTGTGTAAGTTCTAAAATTTATGCTCCAATAAATCTTGTCTAAAATCCCCACAAAGAATCTCAAATTGATTCAATGCAAGAGGCCAATTTTGAATTGGCATAGTCCATTTTTTTGATGCATTTTTTAACGCTAAATATATTATTTTTTTGATAGATTCATCATTTGGAAAT
>JBGCEX010000041.1:0-39770 GCA_045106635.1 Rickettsiaceae bacterium
TGTATCCGAATAGAAGCTTTAACTTCGAACCTCAGCAACGCCCCATTCTTTGGATAAAGAGTATGAACACCAGATATCTCAAGGTTTTAATCTTCTGTATAAGTATGTAGCATATCCTTGTTAACTATATCAATGAAGGTGGTCTATGACAAATTATATTGGAATAGCGTTAGTGGGTCTTGCTGAAAGTAGTAATTATAAAGGCAAACGTTCAATCTTCGCTGGTAAGGCTAAGCTGCGTAAAGCCTTATATATGGCAGCTGTTACCTCACTCAGGTGCAATCAAAAGCTTAAGAGATCATTTAATTGCTAACCATAAACCTCCTAAAGTTGCTTTAGTTGCTGTTATGCGTAAATTGCTAGGCTTCATGAACGCCATATTAAAAAATAATTCTTTTTGAGTAATCAATTATGTTGGTACTTGATTCTTTTTGTTGACTCTTATTACAGATGCTACGGTAAGTTGTTTTGCTCTATTAAAGCACTCTGCTGAAGAAAAGCATTGCAAACTAAGAAACTACAAGACGTCTCCAAGGTTAGGTTTATTTAGTTAACCTAACTTTTCCATCTTTAAGGTTTGCAATTATATATTCAGAAGATTTAACTTCAAAGATTGTTGAAATATAATTATCATTTTGATCTTTGAGCATAGCATATCCCCTAGCAAGTATTTTGTTATAATCTAAACTAGATAATATAGAACTATTGATGGAAAGCTTATATTCAAAGTGATTTAGTAAGTTGTTTTTTTTGAAATTCAAATTATATGATAAATTATGCAATTCTAGACTCTTATAATTTAATATCTTCATTGGTTTTAATCTAGAGTGTGGAAAATAATTCAAAGCCATGATTTTTTGTTTCAAAAGATTAGGTAATGATCCAGATAATCTAAAACCCATCTCGTCCAATCTTTGGATGTTATTATTTAAGTAATTTATTGGGTATTGTAATATTCGATTAGAGTTTTCTAAAATTTTTGTTTTATGGTTAATTAATGTAGAAACTCTAGTTTCTACATTAACAAAAAGAGTATTTAGTGTGTATCTTAAGTTTGCAATGACTGGCACAGCAAATTCGGCAGCAGCGGTAGGGGTAGGAGCTCGGAGATCTGAAACTAGATCAATTAAAGTATAATCAGTTTCGTGCCCTACAGCTGATATTATAGGAATAGTTGAATTAAAAACAGCGCGTAGTACTATTTCCTCATTAAATGGCCACAAATCTTCTATAGACCCACCTCCTCTTGCAATAATCAGCACATCTGGTCTTAGTTTTTTCTCTAATATATTAAACCCATTTATAGCAACCATGATTTCAGACGCAGCATTTTCTCCTTGCACTGTTACTGGCCAAATGCATAAATTCACAGGAAATCTATCTGTAATTCTATGGATAATATCTTTTATTACTGCTCCGGTTATTGAAGTTATAATACCTATTTTTCTTGGAAGATAAGGAATCTTTTTTTTATGCTCAAGTTTGAATAGACCTTCTTCTTCAAGCCTTTTTCTTCTTTCATTTAAAATTTGTATAAAAGCTCCAGTACCAGCTGGTTCAATCAGTTCTACTGAAATCTGATATTTTGATTGGCCTGCATAAGCAGTAATTTTTCCAGTAACAACAACTTCAATACCTTCTACAAGTTTAAAATTAATTCTGGCAAGGCTGTGTCGCCAACAAATTGCAGCTATCACAGAGTTTGTATCTTTTAAACTAAAATACCCATGTCCTGATGTAGCAATTTTAAGACCTGATATCTCTCCTTTAATTCGAACAGTAGAGAAATTATTTTCCAGTAACCATTTAATCTTACTAGATATTTCTGTTACTGAAAATTCATTTTTATTAGTATTGGTAGTATGATTGAGCATATAATTGTCAGTATTGTTTACTAATGTTAAATCAGCATCTATAATATAAGTTCTTGTTCTAAATAATAGTTTTTAAGTTAAATCAAATGCACTCTTTTTGCAATTTTTTATTAGTGATAATTATTTTTTGTATCTCACAAAATCTTTACGCAAGAGATTTAACAACAAAGACCTCTGAACCCATAATTTTAAAAGCCGATCTTATAAAATACGACGATGATTCAGATGCTCTAACTGCAAATGGTAATGTCTATATCTCCATGGAAAACTATATTTTAAGAGCTGATAACTTATATTACGATATAAAAAAAGATATATTATTCGTTGAAGGTCATCTCAGAATTAAGGATGAAGAAGGAAAATTCATTACTGGTCAGAGAGCTATGTTAAAAGATAAGCTTAAAAAAGCGGTTATTAATGAATTCGTTTTACAGCTCCCAGACGATTCATTACTTATGGCAGCTTATGCTAATAGACATGACAAAAATAGAGTTAGCTTGCATCAAGCAAATTTTACACCATGTAAAGTTTTTTGTGGTAATAAACCGATCTGGCAAATAAAAGCAGAAGATACAAGTCTAGATTATGCAAAACAGCAAATCACATATAAGAATATGTTTTTTGAAGTATTTGGAATTCCAGTTGCTTATTTTCCCTACTTTTTTCATCCTACACCAGATGCTTCTGCTAAATCTGGAATTCTTGTGCCACAAATTACAAAAAGCAAGTTTGCCTTACCATTATACTATAGAGTAAACTCCAATCTGGATATCACTTTAACTCCACGTATATCGAAAAATTATACAATTTTTGAAGGTGAGTTAAGGCATTTGACTGAATATGGTAGTTACGAAATAAAAGGTAGTCATTCTAATCATTCATCTTACAAGGAGAGAAAATATTTAAAATCTAATAGATATACCCTATTTACCAAAGGTAATTTTGATAAAGATGATATTAATTATGGTTTTGATATCAATAGAGCTTCTGATAAAGCTTACCTTGTTAATGATTTTGAAAACTATGATTTCTATTTAGAATCAAAGATTTATGCAAATAAAATTGATAGAACTAACTATCTATCTTTAGAAGGTTATTCATTCCAAGGGTTTAAAACTCAAAATATAAAAAGCAATGATCCTCTTGTTTTTCCAAGAGTTAAAGTGCAAAAAGTAATAGCTTTAGACGATGACGAGACCACTCTTTTTAAGATCAAAAATAATTCCATTTTATATAATGAAAATCGTGAAAAACAGTTAGCTAGAAATGCTCTGGAACTAAACCTAAGTAGAAAAATAATAACACAAAATGGGCATTTATTCAATTTTGCGATAGCTAATAGAACTGACTCGTACTGGTTAAGCTTTGAAGATCATTTAAATAATGTTGAAGAGAAAGCATGGAGTAGAAATATTCCTGAAATGCATGTAAAATGGCGTTATCCATTAGTTCGCAATATATCAGATGCTACAGTAATTAAAATAGAGCCGACGTTCGCTACTTTTGTTGGAAAAAACTATAATCAAAATTATAATAAATTTGCCCTTGTTGATACAAGCAAATATGAATTATCAGAATATAATTTATTTAGTTCAAACAAGTTTAGTGGTGTCGATTATCACGACTATGGAAAAAGGTTCAGCTATGGTTTAAATACATCTTTATTATCTGGTCCATATTATTTTGATATCTTTTTGGGACAATTAATGTACTATAATAACGTTGCTACAAAGGGTAATTCAGATTATATAGGTAATATATCAATCGGTATAGCTGATAATCTTAAACTATATTATAGATTTAGAAAGGATAAGAAGTTAAATCAAATAATGGATGAAATTGCTATCTCAACTAAAACAAAAAAGTTAACTGTTGATTTGCACTTTTCAAAGTTGAATAATATTGAAAAATACTATGCTGACAATAGATTCGATTTTCCTGCTAATATAGCCTCTCAAATAAGTTTAAATGCTAGTTATCAACTATTTGAGTCTTTAACGCTATCTACAGGAGTATTATTTGATACAACTAGAAAAACTCGTCTTTTGCAAAGAAGTATGCAGGTGACATATGCAGTTGATTGTGTTAGTATCACAAGTAAATTTTATGATGACTTTACCCATGACAGTAGTAGAGGGGTCAAAAAGAATAGTAGCAAAACATTTGCTATAGGATTAAAAGTTTTAAATATGTGAGATTGATTTATGAAATATTTGATTAGTATAATTTTATTACTAGTTTCGTTTGAAATTCTTGCTGGTAAGCAAGATATAGTTGCAATAGTAAATGATAGCCCTATTACGATGTACGAATTTAATGCAAGAAAGCAAATGGCTATCATACTCAATAAAATTGATAACTCTACTCCTCAACTTAACACTCAATTAAACAAAGATATTTTAAATGTCCTGATTGAAGAAGAATTGCTCAATCAATATTCGGAAAAACACGGTAACAAAGTATCTAAAGCAGAAATTGATTCTGCTATATTTACTATAGAAGAAAGAAATAAAATGCCTAAAGGATATTTGTTACAGCATATGAGAGAATTAGGTGTAAGTGTAGATAGTTTTAGGAAACAAATAAAAAGTGAATTAATAAAATATAACGTTATTAACATACTTTCTAATTCGGTTTCTGTTAGTCCAAAAGAACTTGATATAGCTGTTATTAACAGCGGTTATGATGATTTTGATATTACAGCGTGGCAATTTACTTCATTAGATTCAAATGAGACTAGTTTAAAACAAATGAAAAAACTCAGTAAACGTTTGTCTAGTTGTAATAAATTAGAGGACAAATTATATAATAATTTTGCAAGTAGTACAAAAATTGATTCTAAATTAAATGATTTAAATGACAAAACAAAATCTGTTATTTTAGATACAAAAAAGAATAGTTCTAGTGAAATTTATCAGGAAGATAATAAATTTAAACTCATTTTTGTTTGTACAAAGAAATCTTCTATTTCGGGAAATGATATTAACAAAGTAAAAACGTTTTTATCAAATAATAAAATGTCTAGAAAAACAGACAAGTTTTTTAAAGACCTAAAATCAAAAGCTTATATAAAAATCCTGCTGGATAATAAATAAAGTAAGGTAAATTAAACCATCTGATTATCAGATAGTTTAATACAAATTTTTATCACTGTGGAAAGTATGTATAAGAATCTTTCTATGGCAAAGTTTGCCATGATAATGGTCTTTCCTAATAATAATAAATCTAAATATTAAAACCTGTGGCAATTCTAGAACTAAATTGTATCTAGTATTAATATGATTAATACCAAACAATATCATACCCGGATAAGCGCTTCTTTCTTCTCATAACTAGATAAAAGATTACTAAATCACTATTATTTCTAAAAAAATATTTACTAGTTCCTTGAAAAGAAAAAGAATATACCTTAATATGACAACATCAATTAAGATAAATTAAGTTATTGCCTCTATGGTTTCTAAAATATGCTAATATTAAGTAGTTTATCTAAAAATTTTCATGGAAGATTTGTTCTTAAAAATATAAATTACAACTTTCCTCAAACTGGGCTAATAGCTCTTGTTGGTGTTAATGGAGCTGGAAAAAGTACGCTTTTGAATATATTGTGCAATCTGGATGAACCAGATAGTGGTGTTGTCACTAAACCAAAATCTAAACTCATAGGATATCTTCCTCAAGAACCAAATCACAACCCAAAAGATTCTATTCTTATTGAATGTATGTCTGGAGCTGAAGAGTTATTCCAAATTATGCTTGATATGAACAAAGCAAATGAAGCAATGGCAGAAGATTTTACTAATGATAAATATGAAAAATTTGAATATTTAGAAAATCTTTTTCGTGGTAAAGATGGATATTCATTTGAACATAACGCTTCAAAAATATTGATGGGTTTAGGCTTTAAGAAAGAAGATATACAGAAACATCCTAAGACTTTATCAGGTGGTTGGAAAATGAGGCTAGAGCTTGCCAAGATTTTGATGAAGAATCCTGATTTCTTGATTTTGGATGAACCAACTAACCATTTGGATTTACCGACTATAGTATGGCTTGAGGCTTACTTGAAAAAATTTAAGGGTACAGTCCTGTTTGTATCACATGATGAAACACTGCTCAATAGTCTGCCCAATATTATTCTTCATTTAAAAGACGGAGATCTAACTGAGTATCAAGGTAATTATGACAAGTTCCTTGTGCAGTATGAGCGAAGAGAGGCAAATAAAATTGCTGAGTTAAAAAACATCGAAGGAAAGATTGAGAACGTATCAAGATTTATTGAAAGATTCGGAGCAAAAGCTTCAAAAGCTACTCAAGCACGTAGTAAAATGAAAATGGTAGCTCGTCTTGAGAAAGATGCTTCTGGTATTACTGTCAATAAAAATGATGCAGAAATTAACGTCAGAATTCCATTAACACAAAAAAGTGGTAAAGAAGTTATTACATTTAATGACTGTTCCATAGGGTATACTAAGCCACTAGTAAAGAAAATAGCTTTCACAGCAATGCGAGGTCAAAAAATTGCTATTGTTGGGGCAAATGGTCTAGGGAAATCTACTTTGATAAAAAGCATCTTAAACCAAGTACCTTTTTTAGCTGGAGATACAAAAATTGGCCATAATGTTAAGACAGCTTACTATGCTCAAGATCAAGCAGAGTATTTAGATATGAAAAAAACAGTTTTAGATAACTTAAAAGCTGCTAATCATGAATTATCAGAAGGCAATGCACGTGGATTACTTGGTTCATTTTTATTTAGAGGTAATGATGTTTATAAACAAGTAAATATTTTATCTGGTGGTGAAAAAAGTCGCTTGAGCCTTGCTTGCTTATTAGTACAAAATGCTAACTTTTTACTTCTTGACGAACCGACTAATCACCTCGATATACTTAGCACTGAAATTTTAAGTGAAGCTTTAGCAACTTATGAAGGCACTGTTATGTTTGTAAGTCATAATAGAACTTTTATCAATGCAGTAGCAACTCATACTATTGCTTTTTCTAGCAAAGGCACGGCATATTTTTCAAAAGGAAATATTGAGGAGCTGAATCTTTTCACTGAAGAGCAAACATTAAATTTGTAGATATTGGTGCAGTCTAAAACCATTTTCTTTAAGCCATAATTTAGCTGATTTATACTCTGGACACAGATTTGCTACTAAATTCCAGAAAGACTTACTATGATTCATTTCTATCAAATGACACATCTCATGAATTATCACATAATTTAGTATCTCTAACGGAGCAAAAACAAGTCGCCAATTAAAACTCAGCACTAGTTTACTTGAACAGCTACCCCATTTATTTTTGCTATTTATAATCTTAATTTCAGAAAATTTAAAATTGTGCTTCTTGCCTAAGAGACTAGCAATATTGGTTATTTCTAACAGTAATTTGTTTTGTAAGAATTTAATTAAAGTCTTATTATGAGCTGATAGTAACGATTCTATGTAAATTATATTTTCCTTAATTTGCACATTATTACGGATAGAATCAACTTTTAATAACAAATATTGTTTACCAAGTAGTGAAATAGTTTTACTATCTACACCAACATGATCTGTTATTTTAGAATTTCTTAATTTCCTTCTAATCCAAAATTCTTTTTCTAATAAAAATTTGTAGCCAGCATGAAGGTTCTTATTTGGTAAAACTAATTCTACATTTTTATGCTGTATTTTAATAAAAATACGTTTAGCTTTACAACTATATCTTACCAGAACATTAATGTGATCACCAAGCCTATCCAATGTAATGAAAGTTGGTTCTGTATTTTTTACATTCTTCATTGTTAAAAATGAATTATATTTTGTTGTTATTTATATTAGTTGCTATATTCCATCATTTCTTTGAGTTCATTTTTACTAAGGCTAGCTGATTTCTTTTGATCAATCATTAATTTCCCTTCGTTCATAACAATTATTCTATCTCCATAATCTATGGCATACTCAAGATTATGCGTAACCATAATAGTAGTAATCTTATTATCTGTTACAGCTCTATTTGTTGCACTCATAATTTCATGAGATGCTTTATAATCTAAACTTGCTGTATGCTCATCTAAAAATAGTATTTTTGGAGGGTGAGCTAACGCAAGAGCAAGTAAAATAGATTGTTTTTCCCCGCCCGAAAAGTTTCTCATCAGCTGTTTCTTAAGATCTAAAAAACGCTTTGGCATCTTGGCAAGTAAAATAACTTGTTCAAACTGCAATTGTTCTTTAACTGGATATCTGTTTTCCCATAAAATAATATTTTCTTCTAACGTTAAATCTAGGAATAGCCTATCTTCTGCTTTTTGCGCTAATACCACAATATCTTGTGCTTTTTTTTGTATCGAAAATTGATTCACTTCCGTGTTGTCAATTAACACTTTACCAGAACTAGATTTTATATCACCAGATAATGCCCTAACCAACGTTGATTTACCACTACCATTATGCCCAAGCAATACAATAAACTCTTCTTTATTAATTTTAATTGTTGTTTCAAATACAATAGGCAGTTCTCTAGCTGGAACTATAATTTCAATTTTGTCTGCATATATACGAGGTATCATAACTATACCTCTCGATGCATTTTGCGTAACGAAATAAACAATACAGCTCCTAAAGCAAGTTTAAGATTCACTGGATTAATACCAACACGGAGCAGCCCTGATAGACAAGCAAAATAGAGAAATATACCAATGAAACAAGCAATTATTTCCTTGAACAAATTAAAATGTTCATGGCGTTTTATACATATATGTTTACCAATTACTATTGCACCTATTGAAATAAGGGCTACACCAAAACCCATATTAATATCTGCAAAACCATTTACCTGTACTGCAAGAGACCCTGATAATGCAGCAAGAGCATTGCTAATTACAAGACCTAACAAGCGATAATGTTCTGAGTTTTCACCCAAAATATAAAGCAATTTTTGATTATGTCCAAAGCTACGTAATATCAAACCTATTCTACTTCTTAGTAAGATAATTAATCCGATAATAAGTAGCAGGCTAAGAATAGCAAGTGGTATAATCCAGCTTTCTTGACTCATTTTAGAAAGAATAGTTGGCATACCAAGAACTGATATATTTGGTCTACCCATACACTGAAGATTAACAGAGTACAACATAAAACTGGCCAAAACTCCAACTACAAGACTACTGACTATATTATGTCTTTGCATCATAGCCACTATAGATCCAACACAAATACCTCCTAAAATAGCCATCATCATTGCAGCTATTACTCCCAAATGAATATAACTTGCAAATAAAGCTGCTCCTAAAACATATGTACCATCTACTGTTAGATCTGTCACATTTAAAATATGAAAACTAATATACATACCTAGCACTAGTGGAAGTAGTATAAGAGCTTGTTCTAAAGCTGTTAAAAAAAGATCCATATTATTTTCTTATTCAGATTTTATTAATGTTGAAAATATCTGATAATAGTCATTTTTAGCTTATTAATATCATTAATATCTAGTAGTTTCTGTGTTGCAAAACTATCTTCATTAATAAAAAGTACAAATTTATCATCAAGCGTTTTATATGGTATATCCTTAGGACTTACTCCCTGCAATATTCTTTTAGCCATAAGAGCAGACTCAATGCCTATATCCTTTTCTCTAACTCCAATTGCAAGACTAGCACCATTTTTTACAGACCCTTCATCTGAGGCAATCAGTGGTATAGAACGTTTTTTTGCTTCCTGCAGTAGGATATTTATACCACTGACTATAAGATGATCTTTAAGTATCAAAAAAGCTTGCGTATCTTTAGGTATGTTTTTTACTACCACTGGCAAATCAATAAGTGTTTGAATCATAAATAAATTCAAAGAAATTTTGTTTTTTAGCGCATAGACTTTTAAAGCTTCAATCTCTGGAACTATTTTTTCAGATGCACTATATATAACAGCAATATTTTGTAGTTTAGGTATTTTGGATATTGAAGCAGATATTGGTATTTCATCATTCACACCGGTCACAAGAGGATTTTGTTTTTCATCAGGTAAAGCTGCAACGCATATTATAGGTTTTGTCTTAATGTGTGATACCGTCATTTGGCAGGCAGAGGTTCCTATAGGCATTATCAAATCAACATTTTGTTCTTTAATTTGTTTGACCAAAGCTAGCATGATATTTGGATCTGAGTGAGCATTCTTCACTTGCAGCTCTACATCCATATCAATTAGAGTATCCTTGATACCAGAAACAATCTGGAACATAGCTTCATGCTCCAATGGCACGATAATAGCTATAGTTTTATGCAAAGTAGCATCAGTTTGATCTCTATTAGACTCTATTAGAGATGAAGCATAAATATTAGAAGTAAAAAATAAAGAAGTAATGAGAAGTAATATGCGATAGGTGGTGATAAAATTGAGCATTACAGAGTCCTATATTTAAGTTATAAATTTGATAATAAAATTGGGAGGTAACAATTTAATTGCACCAATACCAATTACTATTATTGACCAAACTAATAACTTTATAATAAGACATATGTTACGATTCTCTTTCCATAAACTTCCTCAATTATACATAAATTCATTTACATGTCAAAAAATTATTTATAGTTGGCCTATACAAACATATTGTTCAGAAAAGAAATCTCATAACATCAAAATTACTATCCTTTTTTAGAATTTCTCTTCCATATATAATAAGCTATAATAGCACTTACTAAAATCAATAGGACAAAATTTACTTGCTTTAAGTATTTTTTAATTAGGAACTCATTCTCACCAATTAAATAACCCAATGATATTAATATTGCACACCAAATAGCTCCACCTAATAAAGTATATACACAAAACGATTTTATATCCATTTTTGCAAGACCGGCAGGAAATGAAATAAAATGCTTAATCCCTGGTAAAAATCTACCAGTAAAAACTGATATTGCCCCATGACTAGCAAAAAACTTTTCTATTTTTTCTAACTTAGATTGGTTCATAAAGAAATACTTTCCTTTTTTGGTAAATAATCTCCTCCCAAAAAAATATGCAATATAATAATTCGCTGTTGAACCTGCTAAAGTACCAATAGTACTCACTAACAATACTAATATACCATTCATTTCACCCTTATGCACAAGATACCCAGCCGGAATCAAAGTAATCTCAGCTGGTATCGGTATAAATGTACTCTCAATGAATGTCATTATAAATACACCAAAATAGCCCAGACTTTCTACAAACCAAACGATCTCAAGAAAAATTTCATACATTATTTCTATACAAACCTTATGAAAATAACTTAATAATATTTAAAACATGATTATAAGTTAACAATTTCAAAACACCAGAACAAACAAGACAGATTATTGAAATTTTTCATATTCTTAAACATAGAATGAGTACTACTAAATATAAACACATCTGATTCAACAAATACACTACAAATCAAAAAGCAATCTTTCTGGATTTTCAATAGCCTGCTTTACTTTAACCAAAAAAGTTACCGCGTCCTTACCATCAATAATTCTGTGATCATATGATAAGGCAACATACATCATTGGACGAATTTCAACCTTACCATCGATTGCTACTGGCCTCTCTTGAGTATTATGTAATCCTATAATACCACTTTGTGGAGGGTTAATTATGGGGGTTGAAAGCAATGAACCATAAACCCCTCCATTAGTAATGGAAAATGTCCCACCGGTTAAATCAGACATCGAAAGCTTTCCATCTCTAGCCCTTGTTGCTAAGGAGACTATTTCTTTCTCAATACCAGAAAAACTCATTTTATCTGCATTACGCACTACTGGAACTACTAAACCCTGAGCTGTTCCTACAGCAACACCTATATCATAATAATGCTTATATACGATATCATCACCATCAATTTCAGCATTTACGGATGGCACTTCCTTTAAAGCATTTACAACTGCTTTCACAAAAAATGACATAAATCCAAGCTTAATACCATGTTTTTTCTCAAATTCATCACGATGTTTTTTACGTAAATTTATTACATTTAACATGTCAATTTCATTGAAAGTAGTAAGAATGGCTGCTGTATTCTGTGAATCTTTTAAACGCTGAGCTATAGTTTTTCTAAGGCGAGACATACGTACTTTTTCTACTGGTTTATCTCCAGACAGTATCGACGCATCCTTTTGCACCTCTGCACTAGAGGTTGCTAGAGCACTTATCACATCACCTTTATTAATTCTACCATCTTTGCCAGTTCCATCAATTGTTGCTGGATTCACATTATTTTCTGTCACTAATTTCTGTACAGATGGTGGCATAGTAGTCGACTTATCAACTTTCTTTTCTTCCGTAGCAACAGAACTTGTACTAGCTACAGATAATGGTACATTTGAGCTTAAGTTCTTGTTATCAGTAGCAGAAACAGTTCCAGCTTTTATAGAACCAAGAAGCTCTCCAACAGCAACAACCTCCCCTTCTTTCTTCAATATAGCATCTAATGTACCTTCTGCAGAAGCACTAACCTCTAAAGTAACTTTCTCCGTTTCAAGCTCAACTATTAATTCATCAAGTTTTACAGCATCTCCTGCTTTTTTATACCATTTAGCGACCGTAGCTTCAGAGACTGATTCTCCTAAGGCTGGCACTACAATTTCGATACTCATAAAAATTCTCCAATAATTATCTAAAACATATTAATACAAACTATCTTAAGCTAGTATTAATAAAATTCAAGTCTATCTAGAATCTGAAATCCCAAGAGCTTGACTTACTAAATCTTCCTGTTGTTTATTATGAACATATAAATAACCAACAGCTGGAGATGCAGATCTTACTCTTCCGATATACTCTACTCTTATCTTACTTCCTGCTTTTTCTAAAGTTAAATCTAAATGCGGACGTATAAATTTCCATGCTCCCATATTATATGGCTCTTCCTGACACCACACAAACTTAGTAGCTGTTTTATACTTCTTAATAATTTTTATTACCTCTTCTTCTGCAAATGGATATAATTGTTCAAAACGAATAATCGCAATATTATCTATATTTTTTTCACGACGTGATTCAAGTAAGTCATAATATACCTTTCCAGAACAAAAAATGACTCTTTTTACTTTCGTAGACTTAATTTCAACATCAATCTCATCCACAACAGGAGTGAAATTTGTACCCTGATCCAGCTCTAAAAGATTAGATACAGCTAATTTATGACGAAGCAGAGACTTAGGAGACATAACGATAAGAGGTTTCCTAAAATTCCTTTTAACTTGGCGGCGTAAAAGGTGAAATATAGATGCAGGAGTTGTGGGATACGCAACACACATATTATCTTCTGCACATAATTGTAAAAAACGTTCTAATCTTGCAGAACTATGCTCTGGACCTTGACCTTCCATGCCATTAGGCAACAATACCACTATACCACTCATTCTGAGCCACTTTGTTTCTGCAGAAGAAATAAACTGATCAAAAATAATCTGCGCTCCATTAGCAAAATCACCAAATTGAGCCTCCCATATCACTAAATGATTAGGATCGACTATAGAATAGCCATATTCAAATCCAAGCACGCCATATTCCGATAAATTACTATCAGCGATTTCAAACAAGGCTTGCTCATTTGAAATATTATTTAATGGTTCATACACTGATTTATCAACTTGACTATGTAGCACAGCATGGCGATGGGAAAAAGTTCCTCTTTCTACATCCTGACCAGTAATTCTAATTGGCGTTTTTTCATTAAGTAAAGTGGCAAAAGCAAGTTGTTCAGCCGTTGCCCAATCAATCGGCTTATCCTCAACCAGCTTTTTGGCTCTAGCATCAAACAACTTTGCTAATTTAGAATTTATTGCAAAAGAATTTGGTATTTTACAAAGCTTAATGCCAATATCTTGCAATATATTTCTAGACACACCTGTTAATAATTTATCATCGCTAAGACGATCAAACCCAGACCAATTTCCCTCTAACCATTGTGCTCTTGGTTTATAGTTTTTCACTTCATTAAATTCCAACTCTAATGACGCTTTAAACTCTTGTTTTAAATTCATGTAATAAGATGAATCAATTAATTCAGTAGCAACTAACTTATCTGAATATATAGCAGCTGGAGTTTTCTTATTTTTAATTACATCATACATCATACTTTGTGTGTACATTGGTTCGTCACCTTCATTATGACCATATTTACGATAACAAACAATGTCTACCACTACATCTCTTTGAAATTTTTGTCTATATTCGCAAGCAATTTTAGTAACTAGAACTACCGACTCTATATCATCACCATTAACATGAAATATTGGTGCACCAACCATTTTAGCTACTTCTGTGCAATATCTACCAGATCTTGAATCATAGCTATTAGCTGTAAACCCAATTTGGTTGTTAATTACTATATGAAATATCCCCCCAACATCATAAGCCGGAAGAGCAGACATCACTAGACTTTCAGCTACAACACCTTGCCCACAAAATGCAGTATCTCCATGGATTAAAATACCAACTATTTTACTACGATCACGATTCAAACAATCTTGCTTTGCTCTAACTTTTCCAGCAACCACAGGATTAACAGCTTCCAAATGAGAAGGGTTCGGTGTTAAAGATAAGTGTATCTGTTTACCAGATTTAGTTTCTTTATCTGAAGAGTATCCCATATGATATTTCACATCACCTGCAATACCAAGATCACTAGGAAAGGCACTACTCCCCATAAACTCAGAAAAAACAGCTCTGTAAGGCTTTTTTATCACTTTTGTCAAGGTTGATAATCTACCTCTGTGCGCAAGACCAATTACCGCTTCCTGAGCACCAGCAGCAGAAGATTCATCTATTACCATATCAAGACTTATTATGGAAGCATCTCCACCTTCTACAGAAAATCTTTTTGCACCAGGAAATTTTACATGCAAATACTGCTCAAACCCTTCTACTTCAACCAAATCTTTTAAAATTTGTTTCTTCTCATCAACAGATAAGGTAGCATGCGTGTTAATGTTATCTAACTTATTATATAACCATTGCTGTTGCAAGGCATCTTCAATGTGTGAAAACTCAACAGCTACTGACCCCGAATAAGTTCTTCTTAATATATCAACAAGCTCCCCTAGAGTAATTACAGCAATATCACTAAACTCTCCGGAAACATCAACAAGTTCTGATAATTTATCTGGACTAAAACCAAAATCCGTCAAATTTAACTTCAGCTCTTCCTTAGTTTTTTTTATTTCAAGCCCTAATGGATCGAGATTAGCAAGATAATGTCCATGCTCTCTATAAGCTCTAATCATAAATTTCGCTCTAAGAGAGTTTTCTGCCAAAGAAGAACTAGTCACTACATCTACAGTTTTTTCAAGAACAGCTTCTTGTAGGTCTTGAGTAATAATTTTTGCCGTAGTTTTCAAAGGAGCAAATTCACTCTGCGACTTAAAAAACTCAATCCAACTCTGATCAACAGAATTTGGATCAGCTAAATATTTTTGATAAAGTTCTTCAATAAATACTGAGTTAGCACCAAATAAAAAACTTGAATATTCAAAATCCTTTGTCACAAAACACCCTCTTACAAACAAAATGAATTAAAAAAAACTTAATATTATTAATAGCTATTTAATTTCTCCAAATCTTTTTGGTAACATTAAAAGACTGCACTATAGGTTCAAATAAACCTATAAAAAATCCTAGAAAATAATATTGTAAATTCTAATATCCATATTTTGATTCTATACAAAACCTCTATTAAAATATATATTATTCAACTTATCTTGTTAAAAGTTATTTTTTAAAAACCCGTTCTATATTAAATTTTACAAATCTAATAGATCTACGCATACTAGAAATTAGTAGAAAACTTAATATGAAAGGTTTGCTTTTCATCATATTTTTGTTTCTTCACTGGGAAAGCCCAATCCACCCTAATAGGTGCAATTTTGGTTATCCATAAAAACCCGAACCCAACTGATGCCCTAAGAGATTTATCATTATAAAAACCTTCATCAGTTGATGATTTAGAATCAGCATCCCATAACGAACCGGCATCGGCAAAAATAGCACCAGTTACATTAAACTCCTCTGGCAAACCAACTGGAAAGTTCAATTCAGAAGATACAGTATAATATTTCTGACCACCAAAACCTTCCTGTGTAGCTTTATCCCTAGGTCCTATACCACCAGAAGCAAAACCTCTTAGTGAATAATCACCTAAATTAAAACGATCTGAAATCCTTACTTTTTTACCGCTTACACCCCGAATATCACCAACAGCAGCTGACAATTTTACTGTATACTTATTTTCAACAAATGATTTAAAATATTTTCCATCAAGTTCATGTTTTAAATATTTTGTATTACCACCAACACCAGCAAATTCTTGACTCCCAACTATTAAGTAACCATTTTTTGGCAACACTCTGCTATCGGTTCTGTCATAAGTTAAACTATGGCCAATAGCTGAAGTCGTAAATTTACCCATTTGCTCAGCAATAAATATTGAGGCAGAAGGGGATGCACTACTTAATTTGTCTTGTTTAAATGAATATTCAATTTCATGCGATAAATCATCCGTGATGTCATAACCTATAGAAGTTCTTCCCCCTATAGAATTCTTAGCATAATTTTGTTCACCATTACCAAAACCACTACCACGTCCATCTTGATTTTTAAAGAAATTCACACCAAGAGTTAAATCTTTATCCAAGAAATTAGGATCCGTAAGACCACCATAATAGTTAATACTTTTTTTACCAGCTTGCACTCCAGCACTTAAATATTTACCAGTACCAAGAAGATTCCTTTCCAAGAAAGATATGCGACCGAATGGACCGCCAGATGTATTATACCCAAGATCTAAACCAATAGATGAAGTAGACTTTTCTTCTACATCTATATTAATGTCATATCTATCTCTCTGGCTAGTAGGAGCTATATTTATCAGAAGCTTATCAAAATAGTCTAAATTACGAATATTCTGCTCTCCTCTTTCAATCTTAGACCTATTATATATATCACCCTCTGCTATTTTTAGCTGACGTCTAATAACGTGATCTTCCGTTTTAAGATTACCTTCTATATTAATTTTATTAATATAGATCTTATCCGCCCTATCAACTACAATAACAACATCTACTAGCTTCTCCCCTCTATTTTGTTTAATATCTGGATACACTTCAACTTGCGGATAGCCTTTAGCACCTAAATAATTTGATATTTTTTCAGAAATAGACTCCATTAGTCCAAGATTAAAAGTCTCACCTTTTCTTTGAGAAATAAATTTCTCTACTTCTGACGTTTCTACATTTGCTAATTTATTATTAATAGTAATATCACCGAACTGGTATTTATCACCTTCATCAATCGAGTAAGTTAAAATAAAACCTTCTTTTGTTGGAAGCAAATCAGCTGTAACAGAAATTACATCAAAATCAGCAAATCCCACTGAGTTATAAAATTTACCAAGTAAATGTTTGTCATACTCTATTCTATCAGGATCATAAGTATCATTAGTCTCTAAAAACCTAAACCACTTAGATTCCTTAGTCATAATAATAGATCTTAGTTCTGAATTAGAATAATTTGCATTGCCTGCAAAATAAATAGATTTTACACCTGTTTTTGGCCCTTCAGTTATTTGAAAAACAACTTTCACTGCATTATTTCCTTGATCCTCAATTTTCGACCGCACATTAACTGAAAATCTACCTGAACGCTTATACATTTCTTTGATTTTTTCGATATCACTCCTGAGTTTTGCTTTTCGCAAAGATTCACCAGCAACTGTCGACATCTCATTTGCAAGTATGGCAGATTTTATCTTAGAATTACCAACAAAAGTTACCTTACTAACAAAAGAAGTTTCTTTTACAAAAATTTTTAAATTTCCATCACCAAAATTAATAGAAATATCCTCAAATAGAGAGGTCGCATATAATTTCTTAATGGCATCATTTTGAGATTCCAAAGAAAACTGCTGCCCTTCATGAAAACCACTATATTCTTTTACTGTCGGCGTTTCAATTCTTTGATTTCCACTTATAATAATTCTATTGATCTTTCCATCTGCAATAGCATTTGAAAAAACAAATAAAGATATAGATAACAAAACTAATTTTACAACTTTAATCACAAACTCCTCTTATAAAAAAACCTAACTCTAAGCTAAGCACTATTTACATATACTAAAAACAATAAATTTATACCATTCGGATAGAATTTTACAATAAGAAAAGCAAGAAATGCTATTAATTAAAACATTTTAAATCTATTAAGTAGACTTTATTAGAGAAAAAAGCAACTTAACCCTCAATAATATATGACAGATATCATCACCAACTTCTTTTTAAGTCTTAGTCATGACACAATTATCATACCTTTTGTTACACTGGGATATATATGGTTAGATAGGAAATTATTTTTTAATGCAATCTCTTTATTATTGCTCAGTATCATATTTAATTCTGCTCTTAAAATCACTTTTCAGATTCCTTTATCACCTCTGCTTAATAAAGAGGGTTTTACCTTCCCAAGCGGGCATATGCAATCTTCAACTGTATTATACGGATGGATTTTTTTACACACTCAAAATTTATTCTACAAACTATTAATAATAATAGCGCTTTTTGGTATTGCTATAAGTTTAGTACATTATGGATATCATGATTATTATGATATTTTAGGAGCTATTTTTTTCTCTTCCTTGCTACTCGCTATATCTTATAAAACAATAAAAAAACAGGAAACATTTTTTCCAAAAATTGTGTTTATAATCAGCACTGTAATGATTATATACATTAGCATTAACTATCAAAAAATATTAGAACATTTATGAATTGCTTATTATGGCTTAATCGGAATTATAATATCAGAAAACATCTTTACTAAAAAACAAGCTCCTGAAAAAACATTATATAAATTATTATCAACTATCACTTGCTTTAGTATAATATTAATCACACAATCAATATTCTCAATGCAAGTATTTCTACTTTACCAACGTTTTTATATCAATAAAAGTGGCTAGTAATTGGTTTTAGCATACCATTTTCTAAAATAGCACCGACTCTTATAAAAAGATATTAACATAAATAACCAACAAGCACCCTGCTTCAAATTGATTAAAGAAGGCACAAAACCTAGATCATTGAATTATAATTTCTAGCACCTTCTTATCCATAGTACCATCTTGCAAATCTTCCATAAATTTGATATCTAAAGCATGAACTAAAAGCTTATTATCTTCTGTACTAAGAGTAACTGTACCAGGGGTTAGAGTTATAGAATTAGCATAAACAACAACACCAAGTTCTGTAGTTTGCGCAGAAATAATTGGTTGTATCGACGGAAATACACTTATATTTCTTCTCCAAGCTATTCTGGATACTGAAATTGATGATTTAATTATCTCTCCAACTAACCAAAATGCGTACCTCGTAGATTTCAAAAAATTAAAACCCATTTTCTGGGGCAACAAAGATAATTTACTAGAAAAATAAAACACAAAAACTGGTATCATCATGACAAACATTAAACTGATAATATCAAATTTTATACCAACAAACCCTACCCAAATAACAACAAAACTCAATAATGATATAATTTTTTTAGTGTCCACCTCCCCTCTCTTCTTTATTTTCAACTATAGACGTAAATGGTAACAATAATGTACTTAAACAAAACATTGCAGCCATAATAATAAATATATTATTAATGGCAATAATGAAAGCTTCTTGATTTACTGTATTATCTAATAACGTATAAGCAGCAAGCTCAGGATTGTTAACTCTACCAGATAACATTCCTGTTAACGATCCAAGATATTCTTGGACAATAGGAGATGTGAGCGAAATATTCTCTTTCATAGCTTGAGCAAATATCTTAGATTTTGCAATAATTAGGCTGTTGATACATGCAAGCCCCATAGCTCCGCCAAGATTACGTGTTAAATTATATAAGCCACTAGCATTTTGAACTTCTTCTTTAGGCATTGTTCCTAAAGACAAATCATTTATCGGCATAAAACAAAACATTAATGCTATACCTCTAACCATTTGTGGTAAAAACAATTCCCAAAATTGTGATTCAGCAGTTAAAAAACTGTTCAAATAACACCCTAGTCCAAATGTTATATATCCAATAGCAAGCATAACTCTTTTATCAAGCCCAGAATCAAATAGTTTTGCTGCAAGAGGAGCTGAACACAACTGAAACAAACCAGTAATAATCATCGTTATCCCTATTTGCAAAGCATTAAAACCAGCCACCGAAAATAGAAACAAAGGCAGGAGATACACAGATCCGTAAAGCCCAACACCAAGAATAAAAGAATATATACAACCAAGAGAAAAATTTCTATTTCGAAAAGCACCAAAATCTACTATTGGATTTAAAAAACTAAGCTCTCTAATTATAAAACATATAAATCCTATAAATACTAATATAGATAGCAGTAAAATATGTGTATCATCTAACCAGTCTTTTTTATTACCTTCTTCTAATACATATTGTAAACTGCCAAGAGTGATAATCATCAAGATAACACCTAAAAAATCAAAATTAGAAAGTAATTTATAGTTTGGCTTATCAAAATCTACGTACATAAACACAGTAACACATACAAATATCCCTGGTATCAAATTAAGCAAAAACATAAAATGCCACGAGATATTTTCTGTGATATAACCACCAAGAGTTGGAGCTAAAGTCACTACAAGTGCAATAATCATGTTTACTTTGGTGCGCATTTCCTTAGGAAAAATAATAAACACTGTTCCAAAAGCAGTTGGAATAAGGGCGCCACCGAAAAATCCTTGCATAGCTCTAAAAATAATCATAGACTCAATACTCCAAGCAAGTGCACACATAACACTCATCACCGTAAATCCAAGAGCAGCTATAAAGTATAAGATTCTTGTTGACAATAATCTTACAAGAAAACCTGTAACTGGAATCATAATTACTTCCGCTATCAAATAAGATGTCTGTATCCATGACAACTCATCTCCAGAGGCTGACAAACCACCAGCTATCACAGAAAGAGAACTAGCAACTATTTGTATATCTAAAATAGCCATAAACATCCCTACTACCATAGCAAAGAATGCTAAGATTTGCTTAGGTTCTATTTTAGCTTGAGCTGAATCTACCACTATTCTTTATTATTAAATTAAACCTCATCAAAAATTTATAATCCTATTTAAACCTTACAGCAAATTATTTCCCACACTCAAAATTTATTTAAGATCAATATATTTCAGTACAGGATTAAATATATTATATCTCAATTTGAGATTTGCTTGTGACGCGCGATTTTCGTAGAAGTGATTTTACACCTTTGCTACTACTAACATGCTCTTCAATATCTCGAGATATCACTTCATCTACCATGCCTTTTATACTCTTTGATTTATTTGACTTTAACGCTTGCAAGGATTTTCCTTGATTAGATAGATCATCACCTATTAAGGTCACAACAAACTCTTTTACAGTTGATACAAAACTAGATTTTTTTGACTTTTCTGAATCCAAATACACCCCTCCAGAAGCTAATCCTACTGTTGTATAACTTGTAGCTTGATAATATTTTTCGGTAAGACCAGTTCTAGCAGTTGAAAAATAACCCACATCCACTTTCCCTACTAGCTCTTCTCTTTTTTCTTTTAAAATATCTGTAACTTCAGCCCCTCCACATTCTTTTTTTATTTCCAAAATAACATCTTTTAAACTTTCAAATATTAATTTTGTATCTTCCTTACGCCGACCTTCTTCTCCTCCCTGAAATAAATTCTTAGCAATGTCTTTTGTCATTTCATGAATTTGTTCCAACTCTGCTTTACTGAATAAATAAGAATTATTCATTTTCTTGGTCATACTGGTGATTGACTCTTTTGTAATTGCGCCTTCTGGTAAATATATACCTCCTGACGCTAATCCTAAAGTTGTATATTTTGTTTTCTTCTGAATATCTATTGCTAATTCATCTACTAATTCCGGTAAATTTTTGCTACTAATAAACTCATGAACAGAAACAGCCGTATTTTCCTTTAGAAAATTTTGGATAGCTTCTTGACATGCTTCCCTTACCATATGTCCATCTTTACCTCGGTTATCGCCTTGACCAAATAATTTTTCTGTTACTTGATCAGCAATAATATTAGCAGCTAATTTTGCCTCAATATTACCACTATCATTTCTGTTCTCGTAAAGAGCCGTTATCACAACACTTGTTGTTGATAAATCCGAAGTATTCTTATAACTATCAGATTCCACTGGAAAATATTGATATTTTATGATATCTGGATTTTGACTAATAGACTCCCTTAATTCCTTACCTACAAGAGAGTCATTCATGTATATCTTCTCAATATTTCTACGCAATACTAATGGATCTGGCAACGGTGCATCTAAATATTCCGCTCTCAATATAATGGAATCAGTAATTAAATCCATCATGTATTTTTCGTTTTGCCCTTTTAGCATAGACATATCAGAATCAAACTGAGCAGAAGTTAGATTATATGAATCTCTTAATGTCGTTTGATCAGTTGGTAAAACAGCCCCCCCTGAAATCAGCATTTTTTAAATTTACACCACTCATCGACGTAACAGCCGAGAAATCTATCCCTTTGAGCGAAATATCCGATAGATCAAGAGCATATGGCATATCCCCTACTATTTTGACTCCCTTTAAAGAAATTGAACCATTCTTTAATGCTGGTATCAAACTCTGAAAGGTTATTCCATCCATTTCTGTTTTGTTGAAATCAGTATCAATAAAAGTTGCTCCTGTAAAACTAGCATTACTGAATTTTGAACCTTGAAATGAAACATTATTAAATTTACTGTTAACAAAACTATTATTTATATCTAAATGTTGTAACTTAACTTGCTTTTTAGAAGAGCCAATATTGACTCCATCAAATAATATATTTCTATCTATCAATTTCGTCAATTTTTGTTTTGTAACTCCGTCATCTCCAGCCTTAATAACCGACATTGCAGCGTCGTTTAAAGAAACACGGCTTTCTTGCTCGACACTTGTTTCCATCAATGTTTCGGGAATACGATCAATAACTTCTTACTTACCAGTTCCATCTCCAAATACCCAGCTACTAACCGCTTTCAAAACCACTCCTCTTACTTCGCTATCCATAGCTTTTTTAGCTAAGAATTTTGCTCCCTGAGCAACCATGCTAATCCCACCAGCCTGATAACCTTCTACAACCTCCCTGATTGATTTTGGATCTTCTAACAAGTTAGAAGCAAGGGTTCCTACATCAGCACTACCAGTATATGTTTTTATAATTGGATAAGAGTCAACTATCGCTGTGACGATTTTACCAAAACTTTCTTTATTCTCTTTCATATACTGAGCAAAATTAGGATCATCTTCAATCATATGACATGTATCCGTAACTAACCCCAACCAATCTCCTTTTTCATACCGATCTAAAAGACCTTGCACTTTAGGAATATTTTGATCATCCATAACGTGCTTCAATATATCAGCTACTTCATCCTTTACTCCATAACTTTTCATACCCATAGTTTTATCAACTAAAATATGCTTAAATAATTCTCCATTATCTGTGAAATATTGTTTTATATTTTTATCTTCTTGCACCAGCCCCAAAAATTCTTTTCCTATTTCCGAGTACTTGCTCTTGTCATAAAGATTAATAATACCAATTAATTTATCAGGATGTTCTAGTAAATTAGGAATTATTTTATATAAGTCTCCTCTAAGATCATATTCCTCTAACCCAGGCGTGGTTTTTACAATTTTATCAATAACTCCAACAAACACTTCCTGATTCTCTTGCAAATATTCTTTAATTTTGGGATTATCCTTTGATAATACCAAAAGATCTTTCACCATATCAGTATAATTCCCCTTGCTGAATTGATTGTAGCAATTCTTTAAAGCCTTAGGATTATCAAGAAGTACCGGAACTATGTTGGTGATTTGTTGCAAATTTTCTGGTTTCAAACCATAAGCATCTAACTGAACATCTATATCTTTCTGAGCTTCTAATGATTTAACTATATAATTCTGTAAAGTTTCTCCTTTACCACTCATATAATTGGCAAACGCTCCTGTTTGCATTAAATCTAAAATATTATTAATTGTTTTATTCATGTCAGGAGATTCTCTTGTTGATTCAAGAGCTATTTCCTTTAATTTCTTACGGCTTTCTTGATTGGTAAGAACAGCACTTAAAGATTTTAATCCTTTGCTATCTAATATAGATCCTTCAGCAAATTCTGGAAATTCAAAATAATTAAGAACTTTCCCAATTTGAGGCGATCTTTCACCTACATATTCTACAAATTTCCATGTATTATCATTATTTAATAACTGCTCCTGAAAAGCTGGAGCCTGAATTATTTCTGGTGATTTATACAAACTGTACAAACTACCAATATGTCTAGGATGTCTTATAGCAAAACCTATAGCTTTAAATACTGTGCCAAGACTTAAACCAGGTGTTTTTGTAACCTCTTGCCCATCAACTATTTTTGTTACAGGAGTATAATCATTTAAAACACCATCTATTAATTCTTTTTCTTTTCCAGAAAATATATAATTTAGAGCATTAAACGCATTTTGAGACTTAACTTTTTTTGCCTGATCCTCAACTTCTAAAATATCAGTTTTCTCTTTAGTCATAATTTTTTCTTTAATTGTTGATTATAATATTCACATGCATAATTTATAAAACAAGAAATATCAGCTAAACAAATCGCTTAACCAGAACTAACTCGATGTTTCTTAGTTAGTTCATAAACTACTTCTTAGTTTCCAAAGTGATTTTCGGCATACCGTAAGACGCTCTATTATAAAATCTGCTATTACTTGATCATCTATTTTTTCTGCTTCTATTAATCCTACCTTTAATACTTTCTCTACAGCAAGATAGTCACTTACAAGTTCTTCGATCATTTGACTAGCAGATGCCATTTCGTTTGGCGGTTTAATACTTGTCTTTGGATAAGGAGAATTTAATGCAAATAACCCTGGTACTTTTTGACCTAATCCACGAATTAACTCAGCTATAGTATCTATCGATATTGCTAAATCCTGATATTGTTCTTCAAAAAGCAAATGAAGAGAACTAAATTCCGGACCTTGTACATTCCAATGGTAATTTTGTGTTTTGAAATATAAAGCATACTGATCTATTAACAATGCCTTTAAAGCTTCAATCATTGATTTATTAAACATACACTTTCCTTCTTTGTATAAAAAAACCGTTCATTCTTTGAACTTTAACACTATAAATTTTACTTTAAAAGATAATCTCGCAATCTTAGTATAGCTTTTTAAGTCTAGATGATTTTTAAATTGACAAAAATTCGCCATCTGTATAATCTGCTGACCTTAAGTGTATATTTCTAATGCCTCTGTGGTGGAATTGGTAGACACGACAGATTCAAAATCTGTTGCTCCTAGAGTGTGCCGGTTCAACTCCGGCCAGAGGTATCATTGACTAAAAAGACACGCCTCAAGAAAACTCAACGCTTTTGGTAAGTTTTTCTCTGATTATTGATATGATAAAATGACCTCAACAGAATGGCATTTGCAATCCCACCATTCACTTTTAAACTCACATTTAACGTTGGAAGCGTTGAAATATGTAATCTTATCCACATAAAACCTCCCAAACACCATTTACAAAACAACAATTATCTTATTTTTTGGGTTTTTCCTTCTGGGTTTCTTTTTTCAAAGGCATATTCGATGTGATTGACTCTTTAACTAGCTTTCGATAGTGATTTTTAATATTATCTAGAGAATACTCTCCTTCATATTTACCACCAAGAGTTGTGATTTTTTCTAGATAAAAATTTATTTTATCTAGATCATCATCCACTGTAATACCATCTTGCTGATTTAAATCAAAATAAGAAATAATTTCTGTTTTAGTTTTTATAAAAAAGCTATAGAAATCCTTTACTTTCTTTGCTATCTGCGGAAGATCTTCTGGCTTGACTACAAGAAACGCAACTATAAATATAACTAACAACTCAAATAATGACATAATATACATTTTTTATGTTGATATATTATAGAATCAAACAACTTAAGATTACATAATAACAGAAATATAGCACATAGAACAAAAATTATCTATTCAGAATAGCTCACCGAAACTCTCACAAAAAAGCATAAGTTTTTACTATGACAGTGTCATATAGTCTTTTAGGTTGAATTAGAAACACTATTGCTCGTCACTCTCACCTAATACTCATAGGCTTCAATTCCTTACACCTAGCATAATCCAACCTAAAAGACTATATTTATTAACTCAGAGCTTTTTTAGGCTTAGCTTTTTTCTGATCTTTTTTATCACTATGGTCATGATTGCAATTCTCGTCATGCACATGATCATCATGTTCATGTGCAACAAGCTCAGTTTGATTATCTTTTTCTAATAGCTTATCTAATTTTGCTTTACTGTAAGATTTTTCAACTAACTTTACTTCTTTTTCAAAAATAATCTTAACTGCTTTATCTTCTAAAACAGGGCCTTTCAAAGATTCAAGAGCATTGGTATTTTTTAAGTAAAAATCAACGACTTCATTTTCTCTACCAGGAAAGTTTTTAGCTTGATCCATAACTGCTTTTTGAATATCAGCTTTATCAATATCCAACTTTTGTAATTTCACATATTCAGCAAGCATTAAACCAAGTTTCACTCTTCTTGATGCCAATTTTACAAAATAGGCATCTTTATCTTCTTGTGATTTAGTATTTAATTCTTCATCGTCTATTTGCGAAATTTGCTTTTCCAAAACACTAACTTCTCTGTCAATTAATGATTTTGGCACATCAAATTTTAGCAACTTTTCTAGTTTATCGAAAAGCTCCATTTTCATCATTGTTGTAATAGGATCTTCATAAGTAGAACGCATATTTTTTTCTACTTGTTCTTTTAACTTTTCAACATTCTCAAAGTTAAATTTCTTAGCAAATTCATCATCAAGTTTTGCTGGAGTTTCATTATGAACTTCTAAAACCTTAACCTTAAATTCAGAAGGTTTTCCAGCAAGAGTCTTTTCATGATATTCTTTAGGAAATTCAACTTTTACAGAAACATCATCACCACTCTTAGCTCCGATTAACTGATCTTCAAAACCAGGTATAAACGAACCACTACCAAGCACTAATTTATGAGACGTTAATTTACCACCATCAAATGCTTTCCCATCTACATATCCAACAGCATCTATAGTAACTTGATCACCCTTTTTAGCCTTCGACTTACTAATCTTGCTATATTCTTTTGAAGCCCCCATCAACATCTCAAGTTGCTCATCAATGTCTTTATCTTTCAATTCAAGAATTGGTTTTTCTATAGAAATCTTTTTAAAATCAGGCATGTTTACTTCTGGAAGCAATTGATATTTCAAAGTAAATTCTAAATCCTTATTTTCTTCATTTTTTATATCTTCAACTTCAGGATCAGTAGCTATCTTCAAGTTTCTATCTTTTGTAAGATCACTGATTGTTTTGATAATTTTATTCTTAACAGCATCAGCTCTCAGAGAGACATCATATTTCTTCTTTAAAAAGGAAATTGGCACTTTACCAACTCGAAAACCATCAATCTTTGCACTCTTAGATAACTTTGTTAATTCCTGATCAACCTCAGTAGATACTTCCTGCGAAGGAATAGTTACTCTAACATGCAAATCAGTATTGTCATTTTTTATTTCGGTAATCTTCATATTGGACCTAAAGCTTTAGTGAAAAATTGATATAAATAAAATTATAAATTATTTGGTACGGATGGAGGGACTTGAACCCCCACACCTTACGGTACTAGAACCTAAATCTAGCGCGTCTACCAGTTCCGCCACACCCGCATTACGAACTCATTTTATCTACAAAAATTCAATTATTTTTGTAAGAATTCAACCAGTGAAGTATAATACACGTTATACAAGCTTTGTAAATCACTAATTTTGGTGTGTTCATTAATTTTGTGAGCTTGATCAAAGCTTAATCCAAATTCCACTATTTCTGAATATTTATGAATGAACCGTGCGTCAGAAGTTCCACCATTAGTATCAATCTCTGGCTCAATATTACATTGATTTTTGACGATATTAGCAAACTTTTTCATTCTTTCAGAATATTCTTGAATAAATGCTTCACTAGATGATTCATACCGCAAATCAAATATCACTTCATGCTTTGCTATTATTTCAAGTACAGTTCCAAATATACCCTTAGCTGTATGCAAATCATTAAAACGCACATTAAAATTAAGAGTAGATTTTTCTGGAATAATATTAACCACATTATTTTCTACATCAAATGAGGTCATCTCTAAATTAGTTTTTTCAAAAAATTCAGAACCATTATCAAAATTTATATTCATTAAATCCATAGCAATTTTTACTAAACTAGTAATTGGATTAATAGCTGCGTGAGGATATGCTACATGACCTTGTTTACCTGTAACCTCTAGAACAAAATTAACACTCCCACGACGCCCAATTTTAATAGTATCTCCTAATTTAGCTTTTGTGGTTGGTTCGCCAAGAATTGAAAAATCAATTTTCTCACCTTTTTGCGCTAAATATTCTAGCATTGGCTTGGTACCATATTTTGCACAACCTTCTTCATCACTAGTAAGTAGAAAGCTGATAGAACCATTTGGTTTTCTATTATCATTTAGATAATTTAAAGTAGCTACTATAGCACAGGCAATCGCTCCTTTCATATCAACAGTTCCGCGACCATACACCTCTTCACCAACTATTTTTAACTCAAAAGGGCTGTAGTCCCAAAGAGATTCATTCATAGGCGGAACAACATCTACATGCCCAGCAAAACATATGTTAGGTGATTCGTTCCCATATCTTGCATATAGATTTGCTGTTTTGTCTTCTTCCGTTTCTCCAAAAATCTGGATATCACAATTAAACCCAACGCTAGTCAATAATTTTGCAATATACTCTATTGACCCACTACTTTTTGGTGTAACTGATTTAAACTCAACTAATTTAGCAAGAGTTTCTAAAACTTGTTCTATAACCATATAATTAATCTCTCAAAAGTTCGTTGATGCTTGTTTTATCACGAGTTTTTTTATCAACTTGTTTAATAATAACCACGCAATATAATCCTGGCAAATCTTGCCTTGCCCCTGGAAACACCCCTGGTACAACTACAGAACCAGATGGAACTTTCCCATAAATAATCTTGCCACTATAACGATCAACAATTTTTGTTGAAGCACCAATAAAAACACCCATACTTATAACAGAACCCTCTTCTACTATAACACCCTCAGCAATCTCTGATCTTGCGCCAATAAAGCAATTATCTTCAATAATCACTGGTTTTGCTTGCAAAGGTTCAAGCACACCACCAATACCAGCTCCACCAGAAATATGACAATTCTTACCGATATACGCACATGAGCCTACAGTAGCCCATGTATCGATCATCGTACCCTCGCCAATATAAGCACCAGTATTAATAAAAGATGGCATTACCACAACGTTCTTTCCTATATAAGCACCATTACGAACAAAAGCACCAGGCACAATACGAAAACCTCCATTTTTAAAATCTTCTTCAGAAAAATTTAAAAAACGAGGATCAATCTTATCATACCATTTCATGCAATTTCCATCATAAAGTTTTGTCTTAGAAACTCTAAAATTTAACAATATGGCTTTTTTAATCCACTCATTAACTTGCCAACCAGCACTGCCTTTTTTACAAACAGCTATTTTTCCGTTGCTAAGCTGCTGCATTATTTCATCAATAAGCTTTTTTGCTTTTGGATGTAATGGGTTTTTCTCACTCAGTGAATCTCTTGTTTGCCAAAGCTCTTCTATTGCTGTAGTATAATTCTGCATTGTCTACCCTAAATAAACATTAAGTAAACTAATGAATAGCTTTATTTTTTATTTAGGTAAATTGTTTTTTACAATTAATGAATTATAATTTTTAAAGAAATAACAGAACTATGTACATTGCTTGCCCAAAATGTGATACCAAATTTGTTGTAAATTCAGAACAAATAGGAATACATGGTAGAAAAGTTAAATGCTCAAAATGCTCACATATTTGGCATAAAAGATTTGATAAAGATTTGCAAATTGAACCAATATTAGAACCACTACCCTTAAAAACTACTCCACTTGAAAAAGGAGTGAATTTACCCGCCTTATTACCAATTAAAATTCCAGCATATCCATTCAGCACACCTATTTTACTAATAGGTATGATTATTTTTATGACCATAACATTATTTCAAGATTCTTTTGGATTAAAATCCATTTTAAACAATAAAGATTTGAGCATTCGTGACCTTCAAATAACTAATAATAAAGAGCTTGGCAAAATAATTGTTAATTACAAAATATTTAACTCATCTACAAAAAATATAAAAATTCCTCTAGTAAGAATTAGATTATTTGATAAAGACAACAGAGTTATCAATGCAAGAATTGATGATCATAGTAACATCCATCTTTCTCCTTTACAAAATATTACTATTAACACAGAAGTGCCTATACCGCCATCTACTGAAAATATTGATATAATGCTTGGTAATAAATTAGACTTTATTTTACGTTAAACCTCTAACTATTTAAGCATAGATACTCAAAAAACAAAAAGTAAGCTTATCAGAACAAGTATATAGATGCAATATCAAGAAACTTCTTTGAATATTTCTTACCAAATAATAAATTATGGTTATTTGGTTCTAAAATAGATGTTTGTTACTATTGTGAAAAAATATAAAGAAACCTATTTAAAAAATTCACTTGTAACATAAAGTAATATTTATTGTATTTACTAGAATTTTGCTGCTAGTATTCTTAATATCAGTTAATATTATTTAATTAGGTTTTACATGTCTAAAAATCGCTTTTATAAAAATCTAGGACCCTTCAAATTAGAGCAAATTGCTTCTATTATTGAGGCAAGAATACCACATGATAAAAACGATGTTTTAATCTACAATATAAAATCTTTAAAAGAAGCAACTAATGGTGATCTAACGTTCTTAAGTAACAAAAAATACACCTCTGAAGTCACAAATTGCAAAGCTACTGTATGTCTTGTACCTTTAGATTTCATAGAGACTTCCGCTACAAATACTATTTTACTTAAAGTACCAAATCCTTACTATTCTTATGCATTATTGGTCGATTTATTTTACGCTCCTGCAAAAAAAATCAAAGAATGGATAGCACCTTCTGCGTTTGTAGCTAAATCTGCTAAAATTGGTAAAAATTGCTATATAGGTCATAATGTTGTAATAGAAGAAAACGTTGAAATAGGAGATAATTGTGTGATTGAAGCATGTAGTTTGATTGATTATGGCGTTAAAATTGGTCATAGAGCTAAAATTGATTCAAATGTATCTATATCTTATTCAATAATTGGCAATGATGCAGTTATCTTGGCTGGTGCTAAAATTGGACAAGATGGTTTTGGTTTTGCTACTCATGAAGGAGTACATAAAAAAATATATCACACCGGAACAGTACTAATTGGTAACAATGTTGAGATTGGAGCAAATTCAACTATTGACAGAGGTTCCATGAACAATACAATAATTGAAGATTTATGCAGAATAGATAATTTGGTTCAGGTAGCTCATAATGCTCATATAAAAAAAGGCGCAATTTTAGTAGCACAAGTTGGTATTGCTGGAAGCAGTGTAATAGGTTCATACTGCGCTCTTGGTGGGCAAGTAGGTGTCGCTGGTCATATTACCGTTGCAAACAACGTACAAGTTGCTGGTCAAGGTGGGGTAATTCAGGATATAAAAGAACCAGGAATTATGGGAGGAACTCCTGCCGTTCCAATACGGGACTGGCATAAACAAACCATAATCTTAAAAAAATTAATTAACGAAAAAAGAAAATGAATAAAGAAAATATATCTAACACTCCAATAATAAATATAAATGAAATAATGTCGATAATACCTCATCGATATCCTTTTTTATTGGTTGATAGAATTACACAAATAGAAGTAGGGAAATCTATAGTTGGAATCAAAAATGTAACTGCTAATGAACCACAATTTACAGGACATTTTCCTTCAAGACCTATTATGCCAGGAGTTTTAATTATCGAGGCAATGGCACAATTATCAGCTGTATTAGTTGCTAAATCAATGGATAGCACTGAAGATAAAGAAGTATTTTTTATGTCTATTGATGAATCGAAATTTAGAAAAGTAGTTGAACCTGGTGACTGTTTAGTTATGTATTCTAGTATAACCCAAAATAGAGGATCAGTGTGGAAATTTAAAGCTCGCTCAGAAGTAGATGGAAAACTTGCTTCAGAAGCTATTTTTACAGCAATGGTCAAAGATAAAAACAAGAGTTAAAGTAAATGATTCATAAAAGTGCCATAGTTAGTAAACACGCCAAAATTGGTGCAAATGTAAGAATTGGCCCATTTTCTATTATTGGCGACAAAGTCGTAATTGGTGATAATGTAGAAATCAAATCGCACGTTGTGATTGAAGGAAGAGCTACAATCGGGGAAGGAACAATTATTTATCCTTTTGCATCATTATGTTATCCTCAAACCTTAAAATATCAAGGAGAAGATTCTGAAATTATTATCGGTAAAAATAATACCATTCGTGAATATGTAACAATCCAGCACGGAACTGAGGATGGTTCAATGCGTACCACTATAGGTGATAATTGTCTATTTATGGTGGGGGTACACATTGCACATAATTGCACTGTTGGTAATAATGTGATTTTTGCCAATTATGTTAGCCTTGCTGGCCATGTTGAAGTTGGTGATTTTGCAATTATTGGTGGATTATCTGCTGTACAGCAATTTGTTAGAGTTGGGCATCACACAATGATAGGAGGGGTATCTGCGGTAGTTAGAGACCTAGTACCTTATGGCCTTGCAACAAGCGATAGAGCTCATCTTGAGGGTCTGAATTTAGTCGGCATGAATAGACGCGGTTTTGACAAAAAACAATCTTTAGAAGCGACCAAAGTAATAAAGGAAATATTCGATGAAAACTCCAAAGATGTTTTTACTAAGCGTATAAAAATAGCTCAAGCTAAATATCCTAATAATAAAATTATACTAGAAATAACAATATTTCTTCTTGCAGATAAAAATAGGAGTTTTTGTGCTTTCAAATAATGAGGAGAATATTAATACATCTATAAATCTTGGAATCATTGCAGGAGAAGGGCTACTTCCTTCAGAAATAGCAAGCTTACACCAGAAACTAGGTGGCAAAGTTTTTATTGCAGCTCTTGAAGGAGAAGCTGATATTTTTCCAATTACTAGTTATTCATACAAACAATTTCCCATTGGATCAGTGGGCGCATTACTAGAATATTTCGTTGAAAATAATGTAAAAGAAATAATTATTATTGGCGGTATAAAAAGACCTGATCTAAAATCAATTAAGGTTGATATAGTTGGTTCATTATTAATAGCAAAAATTTTAAAAGAAAAATTTTTAGGCGACGATACTGTTCTAAAAATAATATCTAATTTTATTGAATCCAAAGGTTTTAAAGTTATATCTCCTAAAAAATTATTAGAATTAAGTAATTATGATGAATTTCACAAAACTAACTCTACCCCTTCAAAACAGGATAAAATAGATATTGAATTAGGTGTAAAAACTCTAAAAGCATTGAGTGCTCTTGATATTGGCCAATCGGTTATTGCATCGGATGGCTATGTACTTGGCATTGAGGCAGCAGAAGGAACTGATAATCTAATTAGGCGTTGTGAGTTACTTAGAAAAAATGACAAAGGTGGGGTTTTAGTTAAAATAGCAAAATCATCTCAGGATATGCGCCTTGACCTACCAACAATCGGCCCTGATACTATATTTTACCTTGCAAAACATGGCTATAATGGCCTTGCTGTTGAAAAATCAGGAATAATCATTATAAAACCAAAAGAAGTCATTAGTTTACTCAATAAAAGTGATTTATTCATAAGCTATATATAAAAACACCTGTTTACTATCCCTTCTTGCAAACCCCAAGAATTAATATAACTATTATCAATAGCGTAAGTACATATTTACATGTTTATTAATTATTTTTTACTTGAGTACAACTAAAAGGTAATCTATGTTAGTGTAAACTACTTTAGATATAAAAAATTGGTAACAAAATGAAAACAAATGAAAACCGGATAAATAATCTACCTAATGATCTCATTACTCTAATATTAAATAAATTAAACTACAAACCAATAGAAACTTTATCTCCATTAAGACAAGTAAACAAGAAGTTTAAAGAATGTGTAGACTCATATGTAGAAGTTCTTCCTAGGAAGTATTATCGTTTAGTTACAGATGATATTTTGAATCAATTTACTAACTTAAAATTATTATTTTTATTAGAAAATTGTAAAGTTACAGACATAGGAGTACGTAAATTAACTAACTTAATCACTCTAGATTTGGATGCTAATCCTATCATTACTGATAAAGCTTTAAGCTACTTAACTAACTTAACCACTCTAAATTTGCGTAGCAATTCCACCATTACGGATGAATCTTTAAACCACTTAACTAACTTAACCAGTCTAAGTTTGTTTTGCAATAAGTACGTTACAGACAAAGCTTTAAGCCTATTAACTAACTTAACTACTCTAATTTTGGACAACACTAAGCACATTACAGACAAAGGTTTAAGTCTATTAACTAACTTAACCTCTATAAATTTGGGCTATAATTACCACATAACTGACAAAGCTTTAAATCTATTAACTAACTTAAAAACTCTAAGCTTGGAGCACAATCTCAACATTACAGATGAATGTTTATACCTATTAACTAACTTAACCTCTATAAATTTAACTGACAATTCTAACATTACTGACAAAGGTGTAAGTCTATTAACTAACTTAAAAACTCTAAGCTTGGAGCGCAATCTCAACATTACAGATGAAGGTATAAGTCTATTAACTAACTTATTTTATAATACAACAGATTCTTGGGAAACTTATAACACACCAATACAATATATTGATTTTATTGGAAGCGTTGAAAATAACTTATGAAGATTATATATGAATTGATCATATATAAGTTTGTAATTCCTATTTCTTGGTTGATTTAGACTACTTTTTTTGCTATAAAGCTGTTAAGTTTTGCGGTCGTGGCGGAATGGTAGACGCGCAGCGTTGAGGTCGCTGTTCTGATAAGGAGTGGAAGTTCAAATCTTCTCGACCGCACCAGTGCTTAAATACTTACAATCTCTCAACTACTCCCTTTCTGTTAAAATATTGAACCAATATAAGCAATTATTTGTCTAAAAAAACCAACTTTTTCAACTGATTCATTAACAGTAACTGGAATTTCTTGCACTTCACCATCAATAGTAATAACTATTTTACCCACAACATCTCCAGCTATTAGAGGAGCAGTAAGAGGATCAGGCACTTTAAGCTTTGTATTTATTTCATTTTGTTGATTCGCACGCAACACAAGACTTAACACGTCTTCCGATACCTCTAAATGAACTTTATCTTTTTCACCAAGCCATACTGGTACTTCTGCTACAACATCTCCTTTAGCATAAAATGTCTTATTAACAAAATTCTGCTTCACCCAATGAACTATTTTTACTGATTCATTAGCTCTTTCTTTCATTGAATTTGAGCCATTAACAACCATTATATAACGTCTATCTTTATCAATAAATGATGCTATTATCCCATATCCCCCTGCATCTGTGTAGCCAGTTTTGATCCCATCACATCCTAGATCTTTATATAATAGAGGATTACGATTTCCTTGAGTAATAGGATTCCCTTTTTGGTCTTTACCAAAAGTAAAGTTTTTCTCACTATATATAGGATAAAATTCTGGATGTGTTTTTATCAACAACCGACCAAGAATAGCTAAATCAGAAGCTGTACTATAATGATTTTCATCTGGCCAGCCGTTTGAATTCACAAAATAGGTGTTCTTCATCCCTATTTCTTGAGCCTTAGAATTCATAATATCGACGAATTCTTCTTCACTTCCATACAATCCTTCAGCCGCCACAATACAAGCATCATTGCCGGATTGAACTATAATACCACGCAAAATATCATCAAGGCGTACTTTTTCACCAAGTGGCATGAAAGATTTTGACCCTCCCATTCTCCAAGCTTTCTCACTTACAATAAATTCAGAATCTAAGGACACTTCCCCCGCTTTAATTTTTTCTTCAATCACATAAGATGTCATGATTTTTGTCATAGATGAAGGAGCCATACGCTCATGAGCATTTTTTTCTAACAAAATCTTACCTGTAGAATAATCAATAACTAATACTTGCTTTGCTTTTAAAATAATAGCTGTAGAGCCAGGGTATTGGATGATATTACTAGTATCTTCTTCTATTATCTCTACAGTTTTTACTTGTTTATTTTTTTTATTGATTGCTGATTTATTAGTAGCAAAAGCACAGTGACATAGACAAGCAAAGATTAAATATAACAAAAAGATAGTTCTAAAAATAACTTGCATATGATTCCTAATTTTCTTAAATTTTATTCCAGATCAGGATAACAAATATTTTGAACATCTCAACCAATAAATTTGGCATACAAGCTTTTTTAGCATCTTTCACACTATTTATCACTTTAGAAATTGAAATATATGTGCTATGTTTTAAAAACTTAATAAAATAAATATCTTTAATTGATATTCCTTGCTAAAAGGAATTTTTGTTTACCTATTTGAGCTTTATATTGATTCATGGAAAATCTATTTACTATAAAAAATATTTACACATTATACACAGACTATCAGTTCTTAATAATGTTTTCTACAATGGTTATTTCTTTCTACCCATTTTTTCTCATTACAAAAAATGTATTATTGCCAGTAATGAGCAAATTAGTAAAAGTCAAAGATAAGCTTTATACACAACTTTTCCGTAAACATAAATTATCTAATCAGCTTATCAAAGGATTCTTAGCAATCTACATGGTATTTTGGGCAGATATTTTTGATAAATCTAGTTTAATGACCAATATAACTACTAAGATGAAAGATGTAGTAATCACAGCATACATTATATTTACAATTACTTCATTAATACTAACTCTTATAAATATAACAGCAGATTTATATAATAACCGAGGGTTAAACAAAAAAGTTGCAATTGAATTACATACTCAAATTTTAAGAATATTTGTAGTTATATGCGCAATATTAGCTATTTTTTCTTTAGTTGTTGGTATTTCTATTTCGTCATTATTTACTAGCATAGGTGCAGCAGCAGCGTTGTTAACTTTTGTTTTTAAAGACACCGTACTTGGATTAATTGCAAGTTTACAAGTTACTTTCCAGAATATTATCCAAGTTGACGATTGGGTCACTCTGCCTCAGTATAATGCAGATGGAGATATCGTAAAAATCACAATCACAGTGGTAGTAATTCGTAATTTTGACAAAACCTATACAACTGTTCCCACTTCAGCATTTTTAGCAACTGGTGTAAAAAACTGGCGCCCTATGTTTGAATCTGGAGGTCGTAGAATTAAACGATCAATTAGCGTAGACATGGATACTATAAAAATATGCACTCCAGAAGAATTAACTTCTATAAAAAAATTACCCTATATGAGTAATTTAGCAAAAGAAAATGAAGAATTATTTGAAAATAAAAATCAAAAAACTAATCTTTCTATGTTTAGATATTATGTAGGGGAATGTCTAAAAGATAATAAAAATATTCACAAAGATGGGTTTACTTTTTTAGTACGCACACTTGACCCTACCCCAAACGGTATACCACTAGAACTATATATTTTTACTACAGACACAAATTGGGTTAATTACGAAGAAATTCAATCAAATATTTTTGAACACCTCTTAGGCGTATTACCATTTTTCAAACTCAAAGCATTCCAATCAGTGATTCGATAAAATTTTATCTTAAAATCAAAGTTAGTTTTTTATTAACAAAATATTGTTACAATGATATTTGCCATGAACTTATAAACAAATGATTGAGGAATAGCATGAAAAAGAAGTTTTTAGATAGCACTGGTAATTCAATTTTATTGAGTGAAATAATTGATACAGATTATGTAATTTCTCCAGGACATCGCATTACCTTCGCTACAGGAACAACTTTCCAAGGGGTAGATGTAGGAGGCACAACTCTATATAACAATGAATATATAATTAAAAAGTTTGTGTTAGATAAATCAGGGAAAATACAATTAACAGCTGTATCACATGATCTAACGGAAGAAGATCAATATTTATTTACAACGACACCAGTTGAAGAATCAAAAGCTAAAACAGATCAGTCAAAAGCCCTAGCACCTCTTATACTTCCTCCCTCAAGCATTCCTCCATATATTGATGAACTTAATGATGATGGCCTATTATTCGATCTACCTATGCGCATACCTTTATCATACTCACACCCACCAACTCCATCTACAGCTGAAGAATTATATGTATATACACCGCAACGTGGGTTAAATCTTGCGTTAATTTCCTCAGATCAAGATTCTCCTATTGAGACTACATTAAAACTTACATTTCCTTCTGATATATGGGACAATCCATTTGCACTTGAACTCTTCGGAGAAGGTGCTACAGAATTTTCGTGATAAATTATAAATAGATATTAATTGTGAATAAAGTTGAGGTAAGGTGCTAGATCCTTATTTAAGACCGCTGATTGATCGACCACTGAATATTATTGGAAAACGTTTAGTTGTTTTAGGAATATCAGCAAATTCTGTTACCTTGATAGGTTTTCTTTTTGGCCTTACTTCAATCGCACTGATTATTTTACAAGCCTATAATCTTGCTATTCTATTTATTTGCCTTAATCGCTTTTTTGATGGACTTGATGGAGCGGTTGCAAGACATAGTCATTTGAGTGATTTTGGTGGATTTTTAGATATTGTATGTGATTTTATCATTTACTCTGGAATTATCTTCGCCTTTGGTATAACAAACCCTTCAAATTTATTTTATTCTGCCTTTCTGATTTTTAGTTTTATCGGACCTATTACATCTTTTCTTGCTTATGCAATTATTGCAAGCAAAAGAAAAATCACCTCTGAAAAGCATGGTAAAAAATCGTTTTACTATTTAGGCGGAATCTGCGAAGGAACAGAAACTATAATAGTCTTAATTCTATTTGTATGATACCACAATATTTTAACATCATCTGCATCATATTTGGTCTTTTATGTTGGATAACAACTTTTGGACGCGTTTATAATGCTTGGATTGATTTTGGTAGAACTTGATTAAGAACGATTCTTCTTTAAATATTGATAAACAATAGGAGTAAGCGATAAAATTCCAAGTCCAGTAAAAGCTAACAAAATCCTTAAATCAAAAAGCATATTAATCGATAAATCAGGCTTTTGAATCACCTCACGCAGAGCTACCCCTATGGAAGCATACACAAATGATCCTGGAATAATCCCAAAAAATGTTCCTAAAAAAAACGTCCGCAAAGGTATTTGAAAAAATGCAGCCACCATATTAACAGCAACAAAAGGAACAATAGGAATAAATCTTAATGTCAAAAGATATGAAAAGGCATTTTTCGAAAACCCTTTTCGCATCTTCTTCACTAAACCATCTGTTTTCTTTGATAGCAAATCAGAAGATGCCATTTTTGCACTTAAAAACACAATACTTCCTCCTAAAGTTGCGGAAAAGACAGCCATGACTACTCCGACCCATTGTCCCCAAAAGAACTCCCCAATAACTGTCATAAAGGTAGCTCCAGGAATTGAAAGACCTACCACAGCAATATAAGTTAATGAATAAATAATAATGGATAATAATAAATTTTCTCTGCATAAAAACTTCCTGCTACTTTTTTATTAATATCATTTAAAGTTGGATAAGGTACTATAGAACTTGTAATCGCTGAAAGTTTTAATTTATTTTGAATAACCATAACCCAGGGATAAATTAGCTCACCGG
>JBGCEX010000042.1:0-8456 GCA_045106635.1 Rickettsiaceae bacterium
GGATTTGGTAACTAATAAGTCCTGCAAACAAGTGAGTAAATGCATTAACTGGAGACCTGTGCCTAGGGTGTACTAACGTACCCAAAAGCTTTATAGACGAGAATATAGTTTCAATAAAAGACCTTTTCATTAGCATCATTTTATCGGTTACGTCCATCAAACAGTTCTTCATATTTTTTTTGATCTTGGTAATCAAAGTAGCTTTTTGTTCAAATAATTCAGCCGATAATTTTTTAGAAATATAACCTTTATCTCCAATAAGTTTAGCAGATATTTCATTAGATCCATAACTGGAGAACGATCATTAACATTGCCACCAGTGATTTGCATTCTTACTATTTCACCATCGTTAATCAAAATCTGAGATAAATGATTTATTGAATAATATTTTATCAAGATATATTGTACCGTCATGTATTGTATGTTGTCTATGTTGGAGTCAGGGGGAATCGAACCCCCGACCTTTTGAATGCCATTCAAACGCTCTACCAACTGAGCTATGACCCCATTTTGTTAAAATTTATTATAAATAAACATACTCTATTTGCAATAGAGTTGTTGAATTTGAGATGATAGTGAAATATATAGTAAGCTATTTATAAATAAGATGAAATTTCAATGAAAAATAATGGTGCTAGAGCATTATCTAATAAGTTCAATAAAACCTTTGCTAGAAGAATAGGAAAAAGGCTTTCTGATTGTAATAAAGAACTTCTTGCAAAAGTTTTACCAAAATATGAATTTTCTAGTAAAAGGTTTGTTTCGAACGCAAAGAAAACAAAAATTTTGGAAATTGGGTTTGGTATGGGAGAGCATTTATTTCACCAATCAACTTTAAATCCAGATATTTTATATGTTGGGGTCGAAGTTTATTTAAACGGTGTAGCAAATTTTTTAAAATTAATTACTCAAACAAACAATGACAATTTTTTTATCTGGCCAAACGATCTAGATATGATGTTGCAAGATATTCCAGATCATTCTCTTGATGGAATTTATATTTTATTTTCAGATCCATGGCATAAAAGAAGATATCTAAAAAAACGCCTTGTAAATCAAGATCGGTTAAATATTTTTAAATTAAAATTGAAACAGGGAGGTTTTATAGATTTTGCTTCTGATATAGAAGATTATTTTGAAGATATAAAAAAATTGTTTACACAAGATAATCAACTAATAATAAATACGAATTTTTTAGTTCCCCATGAAGGGTATGTTACAACAAAATACCATAGAAAAGCAATAAAAGAAAATAGACTAGTACAATTTCTCCAAGCAAAGTTAGTTCTATAGTCTTACTTACTAGACATTCTTTTTAGTAACGTAGTTTTAAATTCTGATGATAGTTTAATAAATTCTATCATTTCAAAACCTTTGTAAGGAATAAAAATTATAGCCATTTTAGATAAATTAAGATCACTATCATTTAACATTATTCTTGCTAAATGTCTTATGCGACGTTTAATTTTATTTCTAACACACGCTTTCTTGGAAAGTTTTTTACTGACCTTTATTCCTAAAAAAGTTGGATCTTTTATGCCCGTTGCAATAAAATCGAATTTTTTTGCAATTATCAGCATAAAATGCGTACTAGATTTTTTAGTACCGTGTAAATTAACAAGATTAAATTGTTTTTGATTCTTTAAAGAATGCAGAGACACAAATATTTATTTTATGCAGTTAATTTCTTTCTTCCTTTAGCTCTACGGTTTTTGATAACTGATCTGCCACCTACTGTTTCCATTCTTGAACGAAAACCATGTCTTCTTTTTCTTACTAACTTGCTAGGTTGAAATGTACGCTTCATGCTGCTAAATATTTTTGTAATTACTAAAGTGAGATTTTAATAAAAAACACTTTACTTGTCAACTCAAATATTGACAATAGAGTTTATATTAGTAACTTTGTAGTCAAACTTTCAACAGCGCATAAACTTATGGAAAGCTTAATAGTGCAGTCTCAAATTGATTTGTCAATTTTTCATAATATGTGGCAGTATAGTTTAGTAACTATTTCTGGTAATGATATTAAGGTTAACAATATTGTTATAGCAACATTGTTATTAGTTGTTGGGTTAAAAATTTCAAGAAAAATGACCACGGTAATTTTACAAATTATATCTAGAAACTTGCCTGAAAACCAAGATATCCTCTATATCATAGAAAGATTGGGTGTATACATATTTTCTGGCATTGCAATTCTGATTGCATTGCAAATAGCAAATATTCCTCTTACTATATTTGCTTTTATCGGAGGGGCTTTTGCAATTGGCCTTGGGCTCGGCGCACAAGGCCTTGTAAATAATCTGATAAACTCTATTATTATTATGGTAGAAAAACCTATAAAAATTGGCGACATTGTAGAGATACAAGGCGTAATGGGGACAATAAAATCAATAGGAACTAGATGTATAAATATTGATAGTTTTAATTCTGGAGAAGTGCTAGTACCGAATACACTCTTAATGCAGAGTAAAATTTCTAATTGGTCTTGTAAAGATAATATTATATATTCTATTTGTCTTAGTATACAAAAGAAAGAAGATTTACAACTTGACCACAACTTGATTATAAAACAGTTAAAAATAGTAATGAATGAGTTGGGAGTTTTAATAGGAAGTTTTGATCCAGAAATATATTTAACTAAAATTTCTTTATTAGAAGATCAATTCTTTTTAAAGTTTACCTGTGATATTAACTCTTTAAAAGAGCCTATCTTTATAAAAGATAAGATAAATTTTGCATTACTTAAACATTGTAAAGCTCCTTTCAAAGTAGAGTATTCTAAAAATTTAGGGTAATATTAGTTTTAAGTATATATGAGTTATTTTCTTTTTTTCTTTATAATCCTTACGATGCTTGTCCTTTTAGGAGGTTTACTTTCTATGGCACGAGGAGGTGAAATTAGCAAAAAATTTGGTATAAAATTAATGACTCTGAGAGTTGTTTTTCAGGGATTAGCCCTTTTAACTCTGGTTGGGATTTACTTTTTTAGCAGTAAATAAACCATTGATTAAGAAATAATTTCAGAAAGATTAATATCCACAGAAACTGTGCATAACTATGTGAATAGCTTGTGATATTGGAATATAGTTCCAGGAGCTATATAGAAAACTTTATATTGATTAAAAAATGGGCGTTATCTTAAAAGCGTTAGAACTCCAATGATTCAAAAACTTTTTACTTAATTTACAATATAAAAAACTTAAAATTTGATAGTAATTATTATTTTGTGCATAACTTTCTTGAATCGTAATAGACAAAAGCTTTATCTATGCAAAAATATAGAAATTACATAATTTTTATTAATATTCAACTTACTAGTGGATACTTTTGGTATTTATGAATTTATAAGGTAGTATCTACAAAACTATAAGAATAAGGATCACTAAATATTTTTCTTAAAAATTGGTTATTTAGATTATGACTAGTTTTATAGCCATCAATGTTGCCAACAAAGTGAGCCCCTGTTGTGTATAAATCACCCATTAGATCTAGCATTTTATGGCGAGCAAATTCATTGTTATGGCGTAACCCTTCATGATTCAGAATGATATCATTATCTATTCCAATAGCATTATCAAGGGAAGCTCCTTTCGCTAGACCTTTGCTCTGTAAATAATCAAGTTCCTCAACAAAACCAAAAGTTCTTGAATTGGCTATATCGTCCTTGAAATTATTTCCAGTTGAAAAAATATGTTTTTGTTTTCCAATAATTTTACTTTCGAAATCAATTGTTAAATCAATTTTTATTTCGTCTGAAGGATGGGCAAATATTTCGCTTCCAGAATCTGTTACTTTAATTTCTTTTAGCAGTCTTAAACAACGTCGTGGAGCGTTTAAAGGTTTTATACCAGCGCACTCTAGCATAAAAACAAAAGGCTTACTACTACCATCCATTATAGGCACTTCTAATCCGTCAATTTCAACGATCAGATTGTCAATACCACACCCCCAAATTGCAGCCATTAGATGTTCGATTGTTGAAACACAGATATCAGCATTATTTTTTATAGAAGTTGATAAAGAGGTATCAAAGACATTTGCATAATTTGCTATAATTTTATTATCGACAGAAGAAACATCTGTTCTAACAAAAACAATACCAACATTTTTGTTTGCAGGTTTTAATGTCACTTGGGTTTTATTGCCTGAATGTACACCAATTCCAAAACAACTTATTGGATTTTGGATAGTTAGTTGCATTGCCATCAAAATAAAATAATTGAGCACTTAAAAATCTAATAATAATAACTATATGGAGTTGTAACAAATAAAATTTTATTACGTAATATTTCACACAACTTTTTATTCTATCAACGCTTGCCTGATAATGTTAGTAGAGAAATTTTATATTATGAGAATGTTATATTTATAAACTAGACATTTAGTGAGCAAGTAATAGAATAGATTTTAGTTATTATTACAAAACATAGATAAATTTATGCAAAAACAAATTATTATTTTAGCTGCTGGAAAGGGCAGTAGGATGAAATCCAACTTACCAAAAGTAATGCACAAGGTCGGTAATAAACCGATGTTGCAAATGGTTGTGGACAATGCCTGCGCTGTGACTAACGATATTATTTTAGTATATTCTGATCATATAGCAGAATATCTACCTATTTTTGAAAACAAATGCAAAGTTGCTTTACAAGAAGAGCAACTCGGCACAGCTCATGCAGTATGGGTTGCTAATTCTTTAATTAATAATAATATACAAAATGCTGTAATTTATGGTGATAACCCTCTCATTACTTCGCAAATCATAACAGAATTATTTGCTCATCTTGAAGCGTCAAAAGCGGCTATAGCTGCTCTTGTTTTTGAACATGAAGAACCAAATGAATATGGAAGAATAATACTTGATGAAAAGGGTGGTTTTAAAAAAATAGTTGAATTTAAAGTAGCAACTGATTTAGAGAAAAAAATAAAATTATGTAATTCCGGTATTATGGCTTTCGCACCTGGTATTTTGGAAAAATATTTACCAGTTTGTATAGATCAATCACAGAAACCTTCTGTTAAGGAATTATACCTAACGGAAATAATTGAAATCTGTAGTAATGCTGGTGAAAAAGTTACATATTACACTTCTAAGAATCATCAACTTGTTATAGGGGTAAATACTCAAGAAGAATTAGAAGCTGCTAATAGGATTATTAATAATCAGCAATTCTAATTTATACTATAAAATATTATGAATAAGTCACCAGAAAACAAACCATTGCTAATAATTGATGGTTATGGATTTATCTTTAGAGCTTATCATGTTCAGCCTCCGCTAACCTCACCAGATGGGCAACCAGTAGGTGCTATTTACGGCTTTACTTCGATGCTTTTAAAATTAATCAATGATTTTAAACCAGAATATGCTGTTGTAGTTCTTGATAGTAAGGGAACGAATTTTCGTCATGATTTATTTAAGGAATATAAAGCAAATAGACCACCAGCGCCAGAGGATTTAATTTCTCAGCTATCAATAGTTCAGAAGGCTGCTGAGGCTTTAAATTTTTGCGTGCTTTCAAAGGAAGGATTTGAGGCTGACGATATTATTGCTACTATAGCCAAAAACTGCGCTTATCAAGGTCATGATGCAATAATTATTTCATCTGATAAAGATTTGCTACAGTTAATGGATGATAAGATCAGAGTTTATGATCCTGTAAAATCAAAATTCATATCAGCAAATGATGTGCTAGCAAAATTTGGAGTTTTTCCTAATAAACTAAGAGAAGTTCAAGCCTTGATGGGAGATTCATCTGACAATATTCCTGGTGTAAAGGGTATAGGTCCAAAGACGGCTTCAGAGTTAATTAATAATTTTGGTAATTTGGAAGGAGTATACGCTTCTCTTGATAAGATTAAGAGCTTAAGACAACAAGAGTTATTAATTAACTGCAAAACTCAGGCTTTTTTATCTTGGCAATTAGTTGGGCTAGATACACAAGTTGAAGTTTCTAATAATTTAGATACATTTATTTGGGTCAATAACGAAAAATCAAAAATTGTTGAGTTTATTATTGAATATGGATTTAAATCTCTTGGTAAAAGAATAGAAAATTTGTTTGATATAAAAATTGAAGAACATGTTAAGAAAATTACATCTACTAGTTTGAAGATAGAATGTGCAGAGGCAAAAAGGATCATTGTTGATTCAAATCATTTATTATCTGAGTTAAAAGGCAAGATAGAGAGAATTGGTGTAATAGCTGTTTCATTCGAACAAAAAGATGCACATATAGTTGTGTTTATTGCGTTTAAAAACCAAATTTATCTACTTAATTATAATACACAAAAATTAGCCTATGAGGTAGATTTGTTTTCTTATGCAAATAGAGATTCTGCGCCAATTTACTACAATGAATTTATTGACAAATTATTTCTCAGCTCTTCTATAAAAAAAATTACATCCGATCTTAAAAGCTTATATAAAAATTTCCGAGGCTTCTTAAACAGTTTTGAGGATCTGAATTTAATGGATTACTGTCTTACTTCTGGTAATAAAACCAAGTCTATTGGAGAAATAATAAATCATTATACTGCCAACAGTGTTGATAGTGCTTTACCTGTTATAGATTTATTACAATATTTTAGTGACTGTTATGAGGCAATTAAAATTGACCTTTTTAACCAAAAAACTTTGCATTTATATCAAACAATTGATCTCCCTTTATGTAGAATTTTATATTACATGGAAATAGCTGGTATTAAAATTAATATTTCTTATTTACAAAAATTATCAACAGAGTTTCAAAAAGAAATAGAGTTTCTAGAAAAAGAAATTTTTAAAGTTTGCGGAGAAGAGTTTAATGTATCATCTCCAAAACAATTAGGTCAAATATTATTTGAAAAGCTAAAGTTACCATTTTCTAAGATTTCTGGAAAATCAAAATCATATGGCACTGGTGTAGAGATTTTAGAAAAATTAAGTGAAGATGGGCATGGAATCGCTGATTTAATTCTAAAATATAGACATCTAACAAAACTAAAAAACACTTATACAGATACTTTGCCTAAACAAGCTGACTCAAGAACTAATAGAATACATACTACTTTCTTACAAACCTCAACTACAACTGGCCGTTTGAGTTCTAATAATCCCAATGTCCAAAATATACCGATTCGTACTAAAGAGGGTAATAATATCAGAGCAGCTTTCGTTGCACCTGCAGGTTATAAGTTAATTTCAGCGGATTATTCACAGATTGAGCTTAGAATTTTAAGTCATGTAGCAAATATAACAGCTCTTAAAGAAGCTTTTATCAAAGGAGAAGATATCCATAAACAAACGGCAAGTCAAATTTTTGCTGTGAGTATTGATCAAGTAACTCCTGAGCTACGACGCAATGCTAAAGCAATCAATTTTGGTATCATTTATGGTATCAGCGCATTTGGTCTTGCAAAAAATCTAAATATTAGTAGAAAAGCTGCAACAGATTATATAGCAAAGTATTTTCAAGAATATCCTGGTATTGAAAAATATATGACAGATACTATTGGCTTTGCTAGACAAAATCTATATGTAGAAAATCTCCTCGGTAGAAGATGTTATATCCCAATGATTAATAATAAAAATCATTCTTTGAGATCGTTTGCAGAACGCGCGGCAATTAATGCCCCAATGCAAAGCCTTACTGCAGATATTGCTAAAATGGCAATGGTTGCAATAGATAAAAAATTGCAATTAGAATCATTTAAAACCAAAATGATTTTACAAATTCACGACGAATTAGTATTTGAAGTGCCAGTATCAGAAGTTGAGCCTGTAACAAAATTAGTAAGATCTATAATGGAAAATATTATCACTCTTGATGTACCAACTATGGTTGATGTATCTTGCGGGCATAATTGGCAAGAAATATAATTTTAGTTATAACAGTACAATAGTGACCTAGTAAATTGATTCATCTACGTTATTACTCGGAAATCATCGGATAATCGGATAAAGTTATAGCTTCTATATTTTAAGGATTCAGTAAGTAAGATGGTTTCCTTGTACCATTTGTGGTTATTTTGTCACGTGTGTTTATAAATAAACGATCTAAATTATCAAAAAATATATTTATTGTTAATGCTTTATTCACATAATGTTACCTTAATGTTCAAGTTGGCGGTGAAAATCTAATGTAATTGATTTTGTAGCAGCTTGTTTTTGGTAATTATAAATATTTTAAGGAGACTATTATGAAAAAAATTCTTTTAACTACGGCAGCAGTGTTAACTCTTGCTACTTCTTCGACTTATGCAACTTGTGAAGAAAAAGGTGAGTTCTATGTAAAAGGCCAAGTTGGTTGGGATAAGCTAGATAAAATTAAAGGCATGAAATCAAAAAATGGTGTATTTTTGGGTGCTGGTGTTGGTTATTATGTGATGGATAATGTTAGAGCTGATCTAACTTTTGACCATTATGTAAATCCTCATCATAAAGGTACTGCGACATACAATAGTGCAAAA
>JBGCEX010000043.1:0-3493 GCA_045106635.1 Rickettsiaceae bacterium
AGGGATAAACTATTCTAATTTCCTTATGGTAGGCAATAAATCAGCTAAAATCTTCTTTCTTTCATTTTTGGATATAAGGAAAGTTTTTAGCTATAAGAAATGTTCTTAATTATAAAAATCTAGGCTTTTTCAACAGCCCCGTTCGTATATTTCGTTAGCTCTTGAGCAGGAAAATGTAACAGCTATTTTATATGCTATAACAGCAATGATTTTAATAATAATAACTTATGATCAATTGATTTTAAAACCTCTCGTAGCATGGTCAGATAAATTTCGTTGTGAATTAACAGCAAGTAGTAATGTTCCAAAATCATGGGTTTTTGACTTGTTTTGTAAAAATTTGATGATAAAAAAAATATTTTTATCAATTTCTTTGGCAGCTAGCTTTGTAGTTCGTCTAAAATTGTTTGGCAGAAAGAATGATAATAAAGATTATATAAAAGATGAGCAGAAAAACTTTAATGATCATTCTAATTATTTGTGGTATACCACGCTGTTTATTTTATCCCTTGTAGCAAGTTATTATTTGTTTAATTTTTTATATAATTCAATAAAATTAAATGAAATATTTGAAGTTTTAAAACTAGTTTCGATTACTATGCTCAGAGTATTCGTGTTGGTAATTATGGCTTCTATTATTTGGGTTCCTATAGGTATATATATTGGATCAAAGCCACATCTTACCTCAATCCTACAACCAATAACTCAGGTTCTTGCTGCTTTTCCTGCGAATTTATTATTTCCAATTGCTGTAATTCTAATAAGTCGTTATGAGCTTAATCCTAATATTTGGTTAAGCCCTTTGATGATTATAGGAGCTCAATGGTATATTTTGTTTAATGTAATCGCAGCTAGTGCCTCCTTCCCTAATGAGCTTAAAGAAGTGTCTAAAAATTTTAATATTAAAGGTTTGCTTTGGTGGAGAAAAATTATGTTACCAGCTATTGCACCATATTTTGTTACTGGGGCAATTACAGCTTCTGGAGGGGCGTGGAATGCAAGTATAGTAGCTGAAGTAGTTAGCTGGGGTGATAAAAAAATAATAGCAGATGGTATAGGTAGTTATATAGCACAAATGACTATAGAAGCTGATTTCCAAAGAGTGATTTTAGGAATTGGTGCTATGTCTTTATGTATAGCTTTGGTGAATCATTTTTTTTGGCAACCCCTATATAATTTTTCTGTTCAAAAGTATAAATTTTAGTTGATTTTAAGTGATGGAGTTTATGACGAATAATTTAATTGAAGTATCATCAGTTACACAAGGTTTTATAAAAGATGATGGTCAAAATCAAAAAATATTAGATCACGTTAATTTTAATGTCAAAGATGGAGAAATACTTGCAATACTTGGAAAATCAGGTTGCGGCAAATCCACATTATTGAGAATTATTGCAGGGTTAGTAATGCCAACTCGGGGCAAAGTAAAATTTAATCATAAAGTTAATGATAAAACTTTTGGGATTAGTATGATTTTTCAAACATTCGCCCTTTTTCCGTGGCTTAGTGTTTTTGAGAATGTGGAACTTGGCTTGGAAGCTATGGATATTCCAGAAGCTGTGAGACGTAAAAAAGTGCTTGAAGCTATAGATTTAATAGGTTTAGATGGTTTTGAATCAGCGATGCCACGAGAGTTATCTGGTGGCATGAAGCAAAGGGTAGGTTTTGCTAGAGCTTTGGTTGTTGAACCTAAGGTGATGTTAATGGATGAACCATTTTCTGCTCTAGATATACTTACATCAGATACTTTAAAAAACGACTTTTTAGATCTTTGGAGCGCAAAAAGAACTGCTTTAAAGTCAGTTGTAATAGTTACTCATAGTATTGAGGAAGCGGTGATGATGGCAGATCGCGTTCTGATTTTGGCATCAAATCCAGGTAGGATTGTATCTGAATTGAAAATTACTTTGGAGAGACCTAGAAATTCTCAAACAACAGAGTTTCATTCTATGGTTGATCAGATTTACAGCAAAATGGCTGAAGCTGGTAAACAAATTTCCGAAGAAAAAACAAAGAAAACAAGAGAGCATGAAATAACTCAACATTTGATATATACTTCACCAAACCAACTTGCAGCTATAACAGGAGGCTTTGATTATGTCACCTTATAATGGTTCTGGTAATTTAGCAGAGCTTGTCAAAATGCTGCATATTAAAACATTTGATGTAATACATATAGCTGAAGCATTGTCTATATTAAAACTTGCCATAGTTGATGATGGTAATATTAAATTAACAAAAGCAGGCAAACAATTTGCAAAAGCAGAACTTGAGGAGCGGAAACAAATTTTTGCTAAGCAATTGCTTAAAACTGTTCCTCTGGCCTCCTATATACTGCAAGTTCTAAATGAAAGACCTGATAATAAAGCACCAAAACTGCGTTTTTAAACTCATCTTGAAGATCAATTGTCTTATAGTCAAGCGACAATCGCTTTAAATTCCATAATAGTAGCAGGTCGATATGCTGAACTATTTTCTTATGATGATAATAAACAATTATTTAGTTTGGACAACCCAACATAATTTATTTAACAATGCCACTAATTTGATTTTTAAGTGCTTGAAGTTTATTATAATTACTGATATAAACTCTTTTATCTTATATCCTTTAGGCGTCCTTAGCTCAGCTGGATAGAGCAACGGATTTCTAATCCGTAGGTCAGAGGTTCGAATCCTCTAGGGCGCACCATTCTCCATTTTTAGCAGTTTTAACAAACTCATCAAACGGTGGACGCAAGGTAAACTCTAGTTTTTGGCTATTTAGTATGAAGTTCTGAAATACCAAATTTATTAATTTACATTTTCAGCAATATCAAAACCTTCTCTCACCTGTTAATCAAAGAATTCAAGAAGTGGCAAGGTTTTAAGTATCAAAAAACTTAAAACCTTTATATTACAAAAAAGCAATCACTATCCATTAACAAACAGTAACATCACTTATGTAGAATGAGTTGGAGTGAAATGATGACGATCATTAGTAATGTATCGTACGTCTTATGCAAAAAAATTTAAATATTTTTATACAAACTGTGCCCTATAATATCTGATTTCAATTTCTCCATATCTATTTTTGTCACTGGCTTGATTTTACTTGTTTATTTAGCTCAGAATTTTTCTATGGGGTTTAAATCTGGTGAATAAGGCGGTAAGAAAATCACTTTACATCCAACAAATTCTATTAATCCTTTTATTAGCTTTGATTTATGAAAAGATGCATTGTCCAAAACCACATACTGACCAGATTGCAGATCTTTTATCAAAAATTGCTCAACCCAAGCTTCAAATAACCTGGTATTACATGAGGCATAAAAAAACTAATGGAGATATGATTCTTTTGTTTACATACCCTGTAATAATATTACTGCGTTCATAATATTTACCACTTTTTTTAGCCACCAGTTTTTTACTTTTTTACCCCATCCTCTATCTTTAACAATTCTTTCTTCTATACCACTTTCATCAATATATAAAATCTCCTCTGAGCTAATATCTT
>JBGCEX010000044.1:0-54489 GCA_045106635.1 Rickettsiaceae bacterium
ATTATCGACAAAACAGAACAAACTATCGTAATCTATATTCATTAGGGTAATCTTATTTTGTTGAAAACCACAGAATACCCTAATACCTTCACCTGTTCAGCTCTTTTTCTTATCCATAGTTCGGGTTAAATATACTAATAATGTTAGCAGATTAAAAGTTAAAAAAACCAGCATAGGCCTTATTAATTTCTTAATAAACCTATAATCTTGCCCCATAATATTATTGAGATATTTGTTTTGAATAATATCTATTTACTCATTTTTTGATAGATTATCATTTGTACTGTTAAGAGATGATTTATTACTTCTACTTTTATCAATATTTATCTTATCAGGAATATCCTTATTTTTAAAATCTTTACAGAAAAAAGCTTGTATAACCACTTGACCCTACTCTTCCTTAGTAAAAACTCTATAGTATTGTCTAATAAATCTACAGCTTGATAAGGATAAATCTTATTCAATTTTATATCAGTTTCATCCATACGCCAACTTGAACCAGTATCTCATTCTTGGCCTTTTTGTATTTCAGTATATTCTCATTGATTTCCTTTGCAACAACTGCAACAGAACTAATTAACTTGCTAAAAAAATTTTTTAGCAAGAGTTTTAATATTATTATCAGAATCATTATAATATTTCTTTAAATCTTCTTCAATCCAATAAGGAGTGCCAACTGGGTCATTAGTAGCAGCTCTAGGAACATATCTATATTCAACTGATAATTCTTCCTTTAAATACTTTAATAAGAGCTTGCACTTTGAATCATTGCCCATAATAGGTTTTATTACTTTTTTCCCTTGTATTATATTAAAATAATCCTTCTTGTTTTTAGGATAATAAAAGTCAACTGGGTAATCAAACTGACCAAAATAAGCACACATAACCACAGGGATATTTTTAGCTCCAAGCTCAAGACAAGATGTGCCATTCCATAAAACAGCCAAGTCTACAATTTCTGTTAACTGATAATTGCTGAACCAATTATTATCTAAGAGAATTACATTTTGTGGTACTTCTACATCTATTAAATCAACTAAATACTCCGTTAAATACCTCGATATTTCAGGTTTTTTTTCGTGCGGATGAGGTTTAACTAATACTAAACTATTCGATCCCCTTGCGCATTCTATAGTATGATTAATCCAATCATACATATCTTTATGAGCTGCCCCCCCATCGTATGGCACACCTAAGTCACATAAAACCTTACCATATACAACGATAATTTTTTTACCACTTGCTCTATTATCAACAACCTTTTGCCATACAATCTTAGCTTCTGGGGATATAATTCCTTGGTTACCCACTCTATCTTTTTTAAGCCAATTATTAATTTCTTTTTCGCATTTCTTCAATGTAGTATTACCAGTTTTTTTTATCCATTCCTCAAAATCTTTTCTTACAGCTATCAAAGGTGATCTTCTCTGGTAATTTTCTGTCATATTCGCTATTGCTAGGGTGCCAGATATCTTAGTTCCTAAATTAGTGTAGTAATTTTCATAACCATTAAGTGCAAAATAAAAATTCATACCTTTATCTTTACCTTTAAAAGCACAGAATTCTTTAAAAACATATGCTGGATTAGTTTGAGCTGAAACAGCGAAAAAACTTACCTCTATACCTTTAGCAGCAACGTCATCATATATCATTTCACAAACTCTAAAAGCTTTATAAGCTTTCCTAAGTTGAGTTTGGTAAAAAGTGTTAATTATTTTGTTATTTACATCAATTCTCAAACGCCTATAACGATTAGCCAGATACTCTAATATTCCTTGATAACTGTTAATACCTTCACACAATACCTTTTTATTTTGCCAATCTATTTTCCAATCTTTATACAAAAAATTGTTACTACAGTATTCATCCCGCAAATAGTCATAAGTATGCCCTATAATCCCATGAAATTTATCTATATTTTCATTACCTGTAGATTCAAAAGGTAATACTCCTTGCCCTAAATAAATTACAGCACACCCTTTTTTTCTTAATTCGCAAAAAATTGGTATTCCCATAGCTAAAGCGCTCTGATGATCATTAGATACAACGAACAGCACTCTCTTAGGGTTCTGGGGTTGGACAACTGTTCTTAAAATTTCTGCTGAATGCTTATAAAACTTTTTTCTGCCTAAATCCCCTTTAAATTCTCTATATTTTAAAAACATGCTAGGATTAATCTTACCAAAAAACATTTGGTATTCCAGTATTTTAATAGCTTTTTCAACTAAGTTAATGCCTTCTGCAACATTTTCTACTCTCATACAAAAATCAGAACAACTCTTTAAAAACTGATAATCATAAAATATTTCAGGTATTTTATTAAACACATAGTCAAAATCCTTCTGCTTTAGTAAAAAAGTAAAAAATATACACCCTAATTTAATATGATGAATCTTTTTAGTAGAGTCACCGTTAACTAGATTAAAAAAATATTTTTTCAGTCTTAATAAATAAATCCCACTATTATCTTGTTTTAAATACTGCATTCTCAATATAAGATTAATTAAGCATCTCATTTGCACTAAACTTAATGCTTTAAAGTTAAAAATTAAACTCTCCAATAATAAGCTATGGTATCTTGTTACTTCTAACCTATCATTAGTAATGTCACTCAGTAAAATTATGTTATACAATAACTGAATATTTATAGGCTTTAATAATTCAGATTGAGACTGATTAAAAAACTCATTTTCTAAAATAGATTTAAATTTTTTAGCGTATAATTTAGACAATGCAACCCTTTTTTGCATTTGCTCTTCTGTAGTAATAGTATTATTTATCAAAAGATAGCATATCTGCCTCCCATAAGTGATTTCACTACTTTTTTCAATTTTTTCTAGAATATTAGATATTATATCTATTCCATATAAGTCATCTTGATGAATTATAAACTTAGCATATCCCAAAAAAACGCTCTTATGAAGTTTTGTGAACTTAAATTCTTTTACACAACTTGAAAGTAGTTTTTCTATATAAAAATTTAACATACAAATTTTGGAACTAGTCAGTGAAAACCTACCAAAATTAAATAAAAATTGGTCAGTACAATATAAATGTTCCAACAACGTTACTAATTTTTTAACACTTTTCTTATTATCGTTATTTATATGGTAAGGAATTGCGTTTTGAAGTAACTTTTGTAATTTTTCAAAATTTTGAGTTTCTAAATAAAAATGTGTTAACAAACCGTATACAATAAAATTATCGTATAAAAATTTTTTATCAAATGATTCATAAAGCTCTATTATATTAGTTTGACTTATTTTCTCAGTGGTAAACACACGCAAACTGTGTTTACCTAAGATAATAGCTAAAATATTTGCTAGAAAACTATTACTTCTATTATTCAAGAAAGCCTTAACACATGGTTTGGATATTTTGGAAACAAGAAATGTTTCAAAAAAACTAAACATAATTACAAAAATTTTATTAGCAGTTAACTTAAAACTCCTAACTAAATTATTAATGCGTTTACTAAATGATTTTAACAAGATTCTTTTGACTTTCATAATTCACTATTAATACATAATAATTTTTCTAATTGTAATCTTTTTGCAATCTCTACAAGTTTAAAAAAGTCTCCCTTACATATATCAGAAATTTTTAAAAGGTCATTTTCTCCATTAGAATATGCTATTAAATTCATCATATTAGACACTAAAAGTGAACTTTGCTTTGTACTTAAATTGGGGTACAACCCACTCTTTCCAAGATGAGGTTCTCCTAATACAGTACTTTTATAAATTTCATTTTTTTCAAGAATAAGTATAGCTTTTTGTAGGTACTCAAAACCTCCTTGAAGCCCCTCAGGAGTTACAACAGTTAAATCATCAAGAGAAGTATGATATTCTGCATATTTTCCAAACTTAGATCTGCAAACTGTTACTACTGGCAAATTAATATTTGGAGCACAATATTGTCTTTCATCACTTCCTCTTTGCAAATAGGAATATTTTGTAAAATTTCCCTTTGACTGCAAATTGGCAGCATGTTCTATTACTCTATCTGCCAATGTGTTTCCATAAGGGGTATTAACAAACGAATATCCTCTTTCATCTCCTATACAACTTATTACAAAACCACAAATTAATTTCTGTTTTAAGTGTTTAAGATGTTTTTCTATATAAATTAGTGATCCTATAGTCTCAGGTGCAAAAACAACTCTATAACTATATTTTCTATTAATGGATTTTAACCATTGTGCTATAGCAACAGTAACCGTAATCCCTGAAAGCTCATTATTTCCCATAGAGGGATGACATACATAAGTAGAAAGCAAAATTTCTTTATCACTTTCTCCTTTTAACAATATTTCTCCATAGTTTAATAGTCCTTTTTTTAAACTACTATCAATAAAAACCTCGTATTCTCCTTCTAATAAACTCTGCCTTTGAGAATGAGCCAAGCAAAAGCCCCATCGTTCTTTATAGTAAGATGTTATATAAGGGATAGCATTAGGTTGCTCTGGAATAGAGTGCAAATGTTTCTCTAATTCAGACAAATCTAATTTTTTATGAATGGGTAAACTATAACCTAGTATATGAAGGTTGTTCTCCTTAAAATTTATTATTTTACGCCCCTTTTTGTCTTTTATCCAAGCGTCTTTAATATTCCATTCCTTTGGAACTTCCCAATCAAAAACTTTTGTTCCACTTGGAACAGATAATAGTTCTAGTTCTGGAACTAAAGTTTTAAGATAATTCAAAGTTTGTCTTACTCCACCTCCTGTTAGACTTCTACAAATTGGAAATAAATCTTTACACCAATTATAAATTCTTTCTCCCTCTGTTAGCACATTTTCTTCCTTTTTCTATTAAAAAACTTGGTTCTGTTAGTAATGTTGATTTTATTAAAGAAAATGTATCTTCTGAAGTTATTACAGTAACTTGACCTCTTCCAACTTCAGCATTTTTAGCATATTTTTTTAATACAGCTAATTTACTAAACATTTCAAAGCAAGGCTTAGAATCAATACTGTTTAAATCTCGACCAAAATAAGAAATATTTTTTATACATTCATTTTTATTAATCACAACCCCAGTAAAATTTATTTCTTTTCTATAAGAAATACCCAAACATTTTTCTACATAATGAATAAATGTGGATCCCGCATCAAAATTAATATTACACACCTTTCCTTTTGCTTTATAAAACCGATCCCAAAAACTACCGCTCCCAAAACAAATATCCGAAACATCCGCTGTTAACGATTTTGCATTTGCACCAATAGCTGCAACTGATAACATCGGATCAGCTGAACGATGTGAATCAGGATGCATCCTAATATATTCTGCAAAAACCCCCATTTTTGAATGACAATTTTTGACAGAAAAAACCTTTTCTAAGCTACCGCTTCCAAAAGAATAAGTGTACGTTGGAACAACTAATGTTCCTTTTTGTCCTATAACTTCGAAAATAGCCTCTAAAATTAACTTACATATTTCTTCCTTATCGTATACCCCCTCTGGACTGCCCCAAAACCCTATATTGCTATGAGAAAATAAAATATCACCTTTCTGCACTCCGCAATATTTAAGGCTTTTAATAATGTCTAAACTTTTATACATATTAAGCTCTTATCAGTTGATGTACTATTTTAGCTAAACCACCTATTGTTGTAAAACTACGATCTTGAAAGGTATCGTTACTAAATTTTATTTGAAATTTATTTTCAATCTCTACTATTAGATTAATTAATCTTAATGAATCTATAAAACCTTCTTCTATATAATTACATGATAGAAGTTTTTTATCATCATACTTTGAGATATCAACGTTTTTAGAAAAAAAGCCTATCAGCCATTCCTTAATTTCTTCTTCTTTTACCATTCTTAATTCTCTATTACTATACACCTTGCAGGAGCACCATCTCCTCCTTTAATTTTAAGGGGCAAAACAAATAAATCCACCTCTTCTTTAGAAATTTTATCTAGATTAATCAAATATTCAACTAAGATACAATTATTACCTAAAAATATATGATGGTTAGGCGAGTCTATTGGACATCCTTTCCCATTCTTAGGATTATCTGGCATAGGGGTGTCCTGAGCAACAAGTTTTACACCTATGTCAACCAAATATTGAGAAGCTTCTGTTGACAAAAATGGATGAGATACATAGTAATCATTAGTATGAACTTTTTTATCCCATCCATACCTTAATATTATCTTTTTAGGTTTTTTATTATTTAATTTATCAATTATATCCTTTTTAGTTATTTCATAAAATTCAGGAAGATAAGAAAAATCGACAAGCAAAGCTGGTCCACATAACTGCTCTAAAAGAATATCTTCTACCGTCATTCCATCTTTTATAAAATGCCTTGGAGCATCAACGTGAGTACCAGTATGAGTACCTAATATAATTTTTTTTGTCTCTCTTTGTTCATAATTAAGCCTACCCATTTGCGTTATTTCCACTAATGGATGCCATGGAACTGGAAAAGTTACCATTCCTTCTTCTATTGTCATAGTCAAATCTATAATTTTCACCTTGATAACTCTCCTTTTAGATTAATTTATTAGTTGTTAAATTGTGCTAACTCTATTAGCTCACCTGACGGCCCTTGTAGCATGCTTATCACTAAACTTTTTCCATTAATAGTAAAATTAAAATTACCACTATACTTAATACAAAAACTTTCTTCTTTCAACAACAAAGATACATCTTTGTTAAGATCAGTTGAAAAAAATGCTAAACATGATATACCATCTCCATCAAGAAAACAACTTGTATCACCTTGAAAAGGACTAAGCTTTATTCTACAACTCCACTTTAGAAACGGAGAAATTTTACTATATATATCACCATCTTTTAAAAAACCCATTCCTTTAACCCAAAACTTTTGAGAATTTTCAAAAGCATTGCAATTAATATTAATCAGGTTATTTTCTAAGAAATATACATTATTCCTTTTAAATCTTTTTTTACCATGTTCTACAATTTCTATATCGTTATTGTCCTCTTTAGTTAATACACAAATATGGTGTTTATCATTATATTCATTTAAAAACTCTTTTTTATTAGGAGAGTTTAATAGATTGTTCTCTGCAAACAAAAGATTCCATTTGTTTCTCAGATACTCCTCTTTTTTTTCCGTTATATTAGTTGTGTTAACAGTAATATGGCTAAGACCTATTATCATACCAAAAATTTTTTTAATTCATGCTTTTTTATTTTACCCGTAGGCCCAACTTGCAACTCTTGCCTTTTTATGAATTTAACCGGTACATGATCAGGAGCAAGCTTTTTTAGACAATATTCATTTAATTCTTGTTCAGTAAGTTGCCCCACAAAAAAACAAGCTATATTTTCTCCATAAAACTCATCTTTACAACCTATTACCGCAACTTGCTCTATTTTATCTAAACCTTCAATAATTGATTCAATCTTTCTAGGGCTTATATTTACCCCCCCCTTGATTATTAAATCCTTTACCCTTCCTGTAATGAATAATTCATTTTCTACTATAGTTCCAATATCTCCTGTAGAAAATTTTTCACAACTTAAAATATCACCATTTTCTTTTAAGTAACCATACATATTATAATCAGATTTTATTTCTAACTCGTTTGCAGGGCTAATTTCTATATTCACTCCAGGCAAAATATTACCTACTGACCCAGTAAAATAATTATTTTTAACATTTTCAACACTTACAAATAAAACCTCTGATAAACCATAACTTTCTATAAGATTTATATTATAACGCTTCTTAAATTCCAATTTTAGCTCTGGTGATAAAGTAGCAGTTCCAACAAATACTTTATAACTTTCTGCAAACTCCCTAATAGTATCTACTAGAGAATCAGAACGATCTAATTTAAGGATAGAATAGACCATGCTAGGAGAAAGCCACGTTGTATTAATCTGGTTCATTAACCATACATTCCAAAAACTCAAAGGAGATAAAGGGCCAAATTTATTACCTATAACCAACTTAGCTCCAGCAACTAATGGACAAAGAATACTATTTAAGATACCAGCCATATAAAACATAGGCATTACATGAAAAAACACACTATACTCATTAATATACGTGAATTTATTAAAAACATCGGCACAAGAAAGCAAAGTTTCAGCTTTATGTATTATTGCTTTTGGTTTTCCAGTAGTCCCAGAAGAAAAAGTAATACAAAAAATATCATCTTTTCTATAGTTAATCTTATGCAACTCCTGCGCTTCCAGCAGCGAATTCAAAATATTATTATCAAATAATATAGTTCCTTTTAAATATGATAAATTTCCCTTGTTGGTAAAAATTTTCTTTGGCTTTACTAAATCTATACAATATCTTACCTCTATTTCACCATGATCTGGATTAATAGGACAAACCACTACACGTAGATATAAACATGCAATGTATAACATTACAGTTTCTACAGAATTATCCATTATTACTGCTATTCTGTCTTGAGAATTTATCCCAAGACTATTTAAATAACTAGCAATTGAACAAATTTTTTCACCTGTTATCTTTACATTATTTTGAGAAGAGTAGGACGTTGACAAAAAAAAACTTTTCTTGAATACCTTTTCTATAACACGCTTCCTAAGCATTGTGTACAAAACCCTTATTTATATGTTTGTTCGTTTCCAAAATATTGCTTTAGCGAAACTTGCTGTTTAGCCACAAGACGCTTTTTTACTTTAAGTTCTTTTGCTTTTCTTTCTACAAGATCTTCTGGAGCATCCAATTGATTCTCTTTACATACACTGATTATCAGAGCCCTTGGATCAACTACATACTGACTTGCATATTTTTGTATAATATTTATATAACTAGAGTGAAACCCCGCTAAACCACATATAATGTCCAACGAATCTAAACCAACTTCAGACAGTTTAGGCTTTATATATTGCTCAGCAATATCCATTAACTTAATTAAATTAATATCATTTCGGCTATTTTCTCTTTTTAAAAAACAAACAAACTGCTCTGTAATTGCATTACCAGTACTTCTTCCTATACCTTGTAAAGAAGTATCGATAATCTCAGCACCATGCTCTATAGCTACTACAGAATTCGCATTAGCAAACCCTAAGTTATTATGCCCATGAAATCCTAAGGTAATATCTAGCTCAGCTTTCACAGCTTTACAATAATTTTCTATATCTTTGGGAAACATACTTCCAGCCGAATCAACAAGATACACTATATCAGCACCAAATTCTCTTACTTTTCCTACTAACTCAACAAATTTGAGAGGCAGAATAGTATGTGACTTCATAAAGTTTACTGCAACTTGCATATTATGCTTTTTAGCTTTCTCTATATATATCTTTGATTTTTCTATATTATCTACATTTACTCCTATCCTTATAAAATCCATATCATAATCTATGCAAGAATCCATATCAGGTAACTCTGCTATCCCAGGGATACAAAACATCCCCCACTCACCATGTTTCACACTCTCTGCAGTAGCTTTAGCATACTTTTCATCTGATATTATAGCTGGAGTGATTTGTTTCCTTGTTGCTCCAATTCCTATTCCATGACCAACTTCTATTAAATCTACTCCAGCTTCATCTAACCCTTGAGCTATAATTTTAGTTTCAACTTCTGTAAAACTAAAATTAATAGCATAACTTCCATCGCGCAAAGTTGTGTCTAGTACTTTTATCATTATGATGATTACCTATAAATTTTTTAAATAATTATATTGCACTTATTTTTTGTAAACATAGTTTTAGTCATTTTTAATAAACAGGAAGCTACACTTTATAAAAAGCTATTACAGAACTTACACACTTATAGTCCATCAAGAGTAAAATCTAGCAATCAATTGACAGACAAGACTATTTAAACAACGCATAAATAACTAAATTGTTTACTACTCCTCTATTTAAACTGCTCCTAACATGTATATTCTGCTCTAAACTTACTAGACTAAGATTTTTTTATTTTGCATCTATTTACTTTTGATTGCAAAAACGACTCCTCATAAATTTTATAAAAAATCCAGAGCATTTGATAAGTATTTTTACTTAGAGTATCTAGACGATATATACATAACTTATGTTAACACAGCACAAAAACTACACTACATACTTTATCAAAAGTACACATCCATTCTAACATTAAATACACAAATTGTCAATCAGCACTTAAAGCCTTGCTTTTCTTAATATATTATTTTATCCATTCTAACTTTTATTTTTACACCTAAAAGGGAAAAATATTTATTAATTCAAACCTTGTATCAATGACCCGTAGAACCGAATCCTTTATCCCCTCTAACAGTCTTATCCAAAGATTGCACTTCTTCTAAAGTAACATGTTCATATTTAGTAATGATCATCTGCGCGATTCTCATTCCACGCTCAACAACAAAATCATTTACACCATGATTTATTAAAATTACTTTTATTTCTCCACGATAATCAGCATCTATAGTTCCAGGAGCATTTAAAACCGTAATCCCAAATTTTGCAGCTAATCCAGATCTTGGTCTTATCTGAGCCTCAAAGCCTCCAGACAAAGCTATACTAATACCAGTTGGAATTATTGCTATTTCATTAGACTTAATAGTAACTAGCGCAGAAACAGCTGCATACAAGTCCATCCCAGCACTTTGGGCAGTTGCATATTGTGGAAGATCTATATCTTTAGCATGCTCAAGTTTTGTGATTTTAAGAGAAGTAGTCATAGAAAAATAATTTAGTTTTTATGTAGCTTTTCTATAGTGGCGGGAGTGACGGGACTCGAACCCGCGGCCTTCTGCGTGACAGGCAGATGCTCTAACCAACTGAGCTACACCCCCTAATACCTAATAGGTGCGCCGAATATATATTAATTTAAATTTTAGCGCAAGTATTATGTCACAAATTTTTTACAAAAATAAAATCTGTTGCAATGAAAAAATAGTTACTATACAGTTTCAATCTTTAGTCAAAAAGAAATGATAATTATTTAACTGGAAGGAGCAAGATGTCAAAAACAACATGGAATCCAACAAAACAAGAAGAAGAACTTTTTAAAACTTTAATCCTACCGCTTTCTGCAGCAATGCTGAAACAACATGGAACATTTGAGAGCGCTATAAGATCAAACCCTACATTACTACAAAATATGCATGCAGCTATAAACAAAATTCCAGCTCACAGCCCTCAAATACAGTGGGTTGCACAACAAGACCAATCTATTTCTTGATCTCAATTAGAAGAGTCACGACAAAAATTAAAATCTGCTATAAAAAAAATAGAAGAAGGAAAATCAGTTTCTGACACTCCACAAGATTGCAGTCTAACTGGTGATAGTGAGCAGCTAGATGGGGAATAAAATTTAATATATTTTTAATTAAGGCTTAGGATTCGCTGATAATGATGAAATATTTTCTAATATTTCTAAAAGTATATTAGCAATAACTTGTGTATCGTATCTACTAATTATCTTATTGTAAGCGTTGTTTTTTAATTCCCGTCTCTTGTCTGGATTATCTATAAGATAAGCAATTTTATCAGCTAAATCTTGACTTGAAGCAGTTTTTGTTAGTAATGCATCCATATCTGGTTCAAAAATTTGAGAGGCTCCTGACGTCTTTGTAGAAACAATTGCCACTTGTTGACTCATAGCTTCTAAAGCAACAATACCAAAAGTCTCAAAAACAGAGGGTATACAAAAAATATCTATCTCTTCAAAAAAACTTTTTTTATCTTTTATCCAACCAATAAACTCAACATTATTTTTTATATTAATATCAATTACAAGTTTTTTAAGTTGTCTCTCTAAAGAGCCAGCTCCACCAAGCATTAATTTAACATTGTATCTTCTATCCCTTAATATACTAATAGCCTCTATCAAATAATTAAAACCTTTTTCTGGAACAAACCGACCAAGAGCACCTATAACATAGTCTGTTTTTTTTAAAACAATATTGTCTAGTTTTTTTGGAGGAGTATTTATCATATTGGGAACAATAAATATTTGTGAATCAGGATAGCCTTGATCTACCAAATGTTTTTTTAACAGAAGATCTAGAGCGATTATATAATTGCATTTTAGAATATGCCGAGTACTGTAAGAATGAGTCACTCCTATTACAACTATATTCTTTATACTAGCACCGTAGGCAAAATTAACTGCTCTACCACCGTGAACTATTATTAGATCTGGTTTATAAAACAGTGTTAATAATTTTAAATATAGCTTTGAGATCAAACACCAAGGGACAAGATTTGGTAATTTTATAGAACTAATTTTTCTATCATTAATTTGTGCAAAAGAGCTAGTAATATTGATTACTGTAGAACCTTTTAAAGTTAAGGCATTACTATAATCCAAAAAAGCCTGCTCTGCCCCACCAAGCTTTCTATTCATTATAATGTTAAAGATTTTCATAAAAGCACAGATTATACTTATTTTTTTATCATAACGCGAGCTTCATCATCACTAATCCACTTATCTTCAGATAAAAGAACCTCAAATTTTTTCTCAGCCACTTCCGTCTCCAAATCATCATAAGCTTTCTTATATAATTTGGTAAAATGTACACCTATATACTCAATACCAAGTTCCTTACATTTTTCTTCTACTAGCATTACGTTCCGGATTTGATTATCAACAAAAACGATTTTCTTTGGTTTTAATTTAGTTGCTTTTAAAAAGCGCCCTAATATTTCTCCTTTAGGAATCTTAGAAGCAAAAATTACACCTTCTTGAAATAGAGGGTTACTATCATTATCGCCCTCAGACAATTTATTCCCTTTACTTAAATCAATGAAAGGTAGGGACTTGGATTTTGAAAAATCTATACCCATATCTTTAATGGACTTAATACGCAAATCAGCTCTATTTTCTATAATGCCATAATCACTTGCATAACCACTCGTTAAAGCAAAAATAATTATTCCCTTTTGTTGCGCTTGATTAATAATATCCGGTATTTCATGATCCACTACAACTGGTCTGTATGAATTAAGCACTATACTCCCAAGACGCATCGCTTCTTCTTTTCCTAAATCTTGCTCAATTTGGATAAACTTCTCTTTGACAAATGATTTGTGTTCATGCGACATCACTTGATCCATAGAATGGAAAAGAACATGTTTTACGTCAAATAAAGCCATATCACCAATTTTTAATTCAGCAATTTTATCTCTTATTACACTGGCATCTTGAGTTTCCAATATTTCAGCTCTGACTTGAAAAGAAACCATAAGCACAATAAAAATAACTATATTTTTAATATTATTCATATATTTACTCTTGCATACATGTAATAGTCTTTAAGCTCCCCTTCGACCACCTCATATTTTTTTAAATAACCTTCTTGCACAAAACCACATCTCTCCAACACTTTTATAGAACGATCATTTGTTGTAATCACAGTCGCTTGAATTCTAACAATCCCAAGCACATAATCAGCAAACTTCAATATAGCTTTAATTGAACGAAGCATCACCCCTTTGCCCCAATAGTCTGGATCCAAGTCATAGCTAATCTCTGCCCTAGAATTAGGAAAAGATATCATGTTAAAGCCAGCTGTACCAATCATTCTATCATCCTCCTTTAGAGCAATTGCCCAATATATACTACGTTTTGAAGGAAATAGACCACCCCAATAACTAACTTCTTCCACTGCTGCATCAAAAGTCTGAGGCCTATTCTCTTTTGTAAGAAACCCTGCCATCTTCTCGTTATTCATATAATCTAAATAAGCTTGCGCATCCTCGACACGAATTTCTCTAAGAATAATATCCCCTAAATCTATTTCTTGAAATGGAGAAAAAAAAGGTTGTACATTCATAATCCACTCCTTTCAGTATATGTAATTGGATCCAGCAACCCATTCTCTTCAAAAGCTTTAAGTCTAACTAAACAAGCAAGGCATCTTCCGCATGAATCGCCTCTAACACTCGGGTCATAACAAGATATCGTAGATGAATAATCTACTCCCATTTTAAGACCCATAGCAACTATTTCTGTCTTTGTCATGTTAATAAGGGGTACATGAATATGAATCTTATTACCTTTAACTCCCTCTGCTGTCGCCAGATTAGCCATAGCTTCAAAACTTTTTATATATTCTAGGCGACAATCAGGGTAATTCGAATAATCCGTTGCATGTACTCCAAGAAATATATCACTAGCACCTTTTATTTCAGCAAAAGCAAGGGCATAACTCAAAAAAATTGTATTTCTTGCTGGAACATATGTAGTTGGAATTTGATCCCCTAGATCACTTGCTTGCTCATAATTAGGTACATCTATATTTTCATCAGTTAATGCTGACGCTCCAAAAGCCCTTAGATCTATATTTACAATTTTATGCTCTTTAACCTTATATCTTTTGATAAATTGCTGAATTTTTTCAATTTCAACAATCTGTTTCTGTCCATAATTAAAACTAATGGCATATATTTCATAATCTTGCTCTTCTACATGAGCTAAAACTGTAGATGAATCAACTCCACCACTGACTAGTACTATTGCTTTTTTCATTGTTTTATCTGTATTATTTACTGTTATTCAATATCCAACTCCTTATGAATCTGATATGATAAACGATAATTATTCTCAAGCGCAATAGAAACTGCTAATTTTTTATTTGCCATATTACGTTCTTCATCATATTCATCCATTGCTTGAACAAAAACCGGTATATTATAGAGCGCTTGTCCCAATTCCGGCACTTCTCTATAACCTGATAGATTTTCTGATATTATATACTTGAAAGCTGTAATCTTGGGTAATAAATCTTGCCTAATATTATGATATTTAAGGTTCGTAATTTTTGGAGAACAAACAATTTCAACTCCCTCTGGAATATCTTGATATAAAGTTCCGTTAGTCTCTATTTGAATTTTATAACTCAATTGCAATAATCTTTCGCACAATTTATATATCGGTTGCCTAAAAGGCTCGCCACCCGTTAAAATAACCAAAAACACAGACTGTTTACTATAGCTATTTTTGCTTAAGTTTTTAACCTCAAAAATTATTTCATCAAGTAATTTTTTAGAATAATCTTCAAACTCAGTATCACAAAAACTACAAGCCAAATTACATCCACCCAATCTAATAAATATTGCAGGCACACCGGCATTAGGCCCTTCCGCTTGTAAAGTTTTAAAGATTTTTTTTACGAATAAACTACTCCCATCCCCTTTTAGCACTGGAAATTTTGGATTTTTACCAAACATTTCCTACCTTAATTTTAAAGATGAAAGTCCAATTAAAGCAAAGGCTATTGCTAAGATCCAAAATCTTATAACCACTTTAGTTTCTGGCCAACCTTTCTTTTCAAAATGGTGATGAATAGGTGCCATTTTGAAAAACCTTTTACCTTTAGTTATCTTAAAATAATATACTTGTATAATCACCGATAACGTCTCAATAACAAAGACACCACCTATTATAGCAAGTACTATTTCATGTTTTGTAATAACACTGATAGTGCCAATAACACCACCAAGAGATAAGCTACCTGTATCCCCCATAAAAATTTCAGCTGGTTTACAATTATACCATAAAAACCCAAGACCACTGCCTACCATAGCAGCACAAATCACAGCCAATTCTCCAACATGTGGAACATAAATAATTTGCAAGTAACTCGCATACGTAACATTACCCACAAGATAAGAAATAATAGCAAATGCACTGGCTGCTATAGTAACAGTACCAATAGCAAGTCCATCAAGACCGTCAGTTAGGTTTACTGCATTAGAAGAGCCTATAATAACACACATGGCAAATGGAAAATAAAAATAACCAAGATCCACTAATAGAGTTTTAAAGAATGGCACAGCTAGATCAGTTGTGTGAGAATGCAACGAACAGTATTTTATAGCTGCAAAAGCAATTAAACTAACAACAAACTGGAAGAATATTTTTTTTCTTCCAGTAATCCCACGATAATTAAACTTACTAACTTTAGTATAATCATCTAAAAAGCCAAGTAACCCAAACATTATTAAAACAAAAATAATTATCCAAACATAATGATTAGCAAGGTTTGAAAATAATAATATGGAAAATAATGTAGCACTAATAATAATTATTCCACCCATCGTCGGTGTACCTGCCTTAGCAAAATGAGAATCTGGACCATCTTCTCTGATTGGTTGACCTCTTTTTTGCAACATTTTTAATTTTGCAATAATTCTTGGCCCTATTACAAAACTTATCAGCAAACTACTTAATATTGCCATTCCACTTCTAAATGTAATATAAGTCATCAAATTAGCCAGATGCCAGTGACTTGCGTATGGTAAGAATATATTATAGAGCATTTATTACTCCTAAATTTTCCGCAACTTTCTCAAGATGAATACTTCTAGATCCCTTAATCAAAACAACCTCTCCCCCTTCTATATATTTATTAATATCATGATTTAGATCATCAGAAGTTTTGTATCCATATACTACAATAGTTTTTGGTATATCATCAATAATCTGAGGCATAATATCACCAACTAGAAATAATTTTTTTATACCTGATTTCACTATATAAGGAATCATAGCATGATGAATCTTAAGTTCATCCACACCTAACTCCTTCATATCACCTAATATTGCTATTTTTTGTGTATTTTTAAACTGGCGTAAATGTTCAAGACCAGCTTTCATGGACTCGGGATTTGCATTATAATAATCAGTAATTATACTATATTCTTTATTATCTTTTGTTACTTTTACAACCGAACCTCTTCCAATCCTTGTTTTAAAAGTTGCTAAAACTTTTGCAGCTTGAGTTACATCAAGAGCAAGAGTATGAATGACTGTCAATACAGCAGCAAAATTTGTTGCTATATGTTTTGGTATAGCCGGCATCACAAACTCTAATTTCTCATTAAAAATACTATAAACTAATCTTACCATGCCTAAATCTACAAGGGAATAAGATACTAACCGAACATTGGCAAATTGCGATTTACCAAAAGTTTCAATATTACCTACACCAGCAATATCTATATTTTCTATACACCTCCTATAGGTTGAAATATCACGATTTAATATTGCAACCCCAGAATTAATATCTAATCCCTCAAAAATTTCTGATTTTGCATCTGCAATTTTCTCAATAGAATCAAAAAACTCTAAATGCCCCTCTGCTACTGAAGTAATCATAGCTATATCTGGCATTACTTGTTTTGTCAGACGACTAATCTCACCTGCTGAACTCATTCCCATTTCTATCACAATAAATTTATCATCATCAGCGATTGAAGCTAGGTTAATAGGTACACCAATTTGATTATTAAAATTACCTCTACTTATAAAAGTTTTGCCAAAAGACTCCAGCACCAAACCAAGAATCTTTTTTGTGCTAGTCTTACCAACACTGCCTGTAATACCAATAAAACAAGCTTTAGACTTATGTCTTTTATATTCAGCAAAATCTTGTAACGCTACAAAAGTATCTTCTACTTTTATAACCTTATCTACAGGCACATCTTTTACGTCTTGACTAACGATTGCAATACCAGCCCCTCTCTCTAAAGCATCAGAAACAAAATCGTGACCATCTCTTGCGCCACCCTTTAAAGCTATAAAAATATCACCCTTAGTAACATCTTGTGAGTTAAAATGCACCCTTCCAAAAGTCTCTTGAGATGAAAATTTAATATTCAATGCTTGGCTAATTTGTTTTGATGTCCAAATTATATTCATTCTATTGCTATTATTTTTTGAAATTATTTTTGTTTAAAATTAGTAACTTTCTAGCAGTTTCGATATCACTAAAAAGCAAGGTTTTATTACCGATTATCTGACACTCTTCATGACCTTTCCCAGCAATAAGAAGTATATCATTTTTATTGAGCTTTGCTATAGTCTTTTCTATCGCTAATTCCCTACCGTCTATTTCTTCAGCTCTATTTAGTCCTTTTAGAATATCAAGGCGAATTTTTTTTGGATCTTCACCTCGCGGATTATCATCTGTAACTACTATATAATCAGCCAATTTGCAAGCTACTTTTCCCATTAATACTCTTTTAGATTTATCACGCTCACCACCACAACCAAATACTAAATATAACTTTCCATTTTTTACTTTAATTTTTTGTAATTCCAATAATGATCTTTCTAGAGCGTCTGGTGTATGAGCATAATCGACAAATATTTGAAAATCATCTTCAATATTACCTATTCTTTGCAATCTACCAGTTACAGCCGTAACATGTTGTAAATTTTCTATTATTTGATTAAAATCAACACTAAGATTTGCAACTATCTTTGTAGCAATAAGAAGATTTGTCGCTTGAAAAGATCCAATTATACTAGTATTAAATCGATAATTTTTTTTATCATATTCAAAATCAACTTCACTCCCTGTAAGCGAAGTTTTGATATTGTTTATTCTAATATCACCAGCTTTACCAACTAAAAAATATCGAATTCTTTTTTCCCGTAAAAAGTCTTTAACTATAGCAGAATAAGGTGACAACTCCAATATCTCTGAATTAATTACTACTTCCCCACCTTCTTCCAAATTATCTACAAAAAGCTGTAATTTAGTTTTTAAATAATCATCCATATTTTTGTGATAATCTAAGTGATCTTGAGAAAAACTAGTAAACCCAGCTGTTTTTACTTTTACATCACCTAATCTATTTTGATAAATACCATGACTTGAAGCTTCAAACGCAAGATTATCTATCCCTATTTCCGTCAGCTCATTTAGTATTCTTCTAAAAACGATAGGGTCAGGAGTAGTCAGCAAAGGGGATAAGTTTTCGAAAAAAGACTCATTCATTTTGATTGTAGATTCAAGACCTAAAGTTCCTATAGTTGCTGCCTTAAATCCAAGTAGCTTTAATATTTGATAAATATACGAAACTACTGAGCTTTTACCATTAGTCCCAGTGACTGCAATCAGATTTTTTGGAAGTTTTGGATATAAAATTCCAGAAGCCATTGCTAATGCTATTCTTATATTTGAGACATAGAAAACTTTTTCTGCTTTTTGCTGAAGTTCATCTGTAAAAACGATTGATCCTTTTTCCAAAGCCTCAGAAATAAACAAGTTACCATCGAAATTCAAACCTCTAATGGCAAAAAATGCGCTCTCTGGTTTAATATTTCTAGAATCACAAGAAATACTTTTAATATTATATTGCGCAAATAAAGAAGCTATTTTAGTTTTCATTATTTTTATTTATGTTAGTTTATTATTCTTTTCTTTCCTCTCATTTACAGCTTATATCAACATCCCTAAAAAGTTTTAAGTCTGTCCATCGATTATATAATCAATATCCATTAATTCTTGAACATTTTGGTCATGCTCCTCAAGCTTATTCATGCCGTACAAAATTGCTATTCTCTCAAAAACAGCGCCAACTGTTGGTGCGGCAGTCCATCCACCACCGGCAAAATTAGAAGTTTCCTTAATACCTTGAGGTTCGTCAAATATTATATATATAATATATTTCGGATTAGTTGCTGGCATAATACCAAAAAACGATGATATTCTTTTATTTTTATAATATTTCCCTCCAATTACTTTTTCCGCTGTTCCAGTTTTTCCTCCTACATAATACCCCTTAACTTCCGCTCTTTTTCCAGTTCCTTCTTGCACAACTAGCCTCATAAGCTGTCTTATATATTTAGAAGTACTTTCTTTAAAAATTCTCTCACCTACAAGCGGTACATTATCTTTCCTTTTTAGCAAAGTCAATGGGTACATTATACCTCCATTTACAACTGGCATCATCGCTTGAATAAAATGCGCAGGACTTTCTGAAATCGCATAACCATATGACATAGTTACTAAGCTTATATCACTCCATCTTGAATAAGGCGGAAAAAGAGGTCTCGCTCGTTCCGGCAACTCAATTTCTAGTTTTTCTAATAATTTTAATTTTTTTAAATATTTCCGTAAGTTATTTTTACCAATCTCAAGCATTATTTGACTAACTCCTATATTACTAGAACGAAGGAATATTTGTCCTATACTATGCCACCCTTTAAGTTGATAATAATCTTTTATTTTAAATTTACCTACCTTCATATAACTTAAGTCATATGCATCATTCATCGCTATTGTTCCAGTATCAAGACCAATAGCTAAAGTAAGAGCTTTCATCCCTGAACCCATTTCGTAAGCTCCTTGAGTTGCTATATTAAACAACTGATCACCCGAAGCATTACCTGGATAATGCGGATCAAAATCTGGATTACTAACCATGGCAATGATCTCCCCATTGTTTGGATCAACAACAATACCAGCCCCCCCTTTAGCTTTAAATTTCTGCGCTGTTTTCGTGATCTCTTCTGCCAATATATTTTGCACTCTAACATCTATTGATAACTGCAAATTAGAATTGCCCGAATGATTATCCTCATCTAGAGTAGTTAACATCTTATCAAAGAACTTCTCCATACCAGCTAATCCTTCCATATCTCGACCAACATAACCCACGACATGAGATAATAAATTACCATAAGTATAAATTCTTTTTTGCTCTCTCTCAAACTCAAGACCTGGAATACCAAGATTGTAAATATCTTCTTGTTGTTTTGGCGAAATATCACGCTTTATCCAAACAAAATTTTTGCTACTATTTAACAATTCTAAAATCTTTCTTTTCTCCAATTCCGGAAATACTTTCAATAATTTTTGTACGAGAATCTCTGAATCAACAATTTTTCTGGGTCTAGCATATAATGATGCAACAGGTAGATTCACTGCCAACAAATTACCATATCTATCAACGATATCCCTTCTAAACATGTCGTTTCGACCAAGAACTTTACTTGCCTCAATTGAATCAACAGTTGTAACAAAAATTAATTTTACCGATAAAATTCCAAAAAATAGCGAGAACCCTAAAATAACTAGAATGAGTCTAATTTTGATTGTATTTTCAGAAAGATCCCAAACAAATATTTGTTTGAATATATTTTTATTCAACTTAGCGCGTTCTTTAAATATTTTAGGTGATACGGTTAGTTTTCCAAAACTTCTTTTAACAATTCTTAAACCATAATGTTTTAGTTTTAATAGAGCTATCCTTGAAATTAAAATCGAAAAAATCAAATACTTGCTAAACTTAAGCAATTTTTTTCTAAGAAAAAGAATAGAATGTTTTTGACTATTCATAATATTAACAATATGGCTTACAAATAATTAGACTCATATAATACATACAAGATTTACTAAATCCAGCCAAGAAATTTACCTAATTTTAATTTTCTCTAAAAGTGATACAAATCTTGACAAATGAACAAAGATTAACGTTCTAAGATTGATAAATATTTAATTCACACTGTTCTTGATTTGACAATGCAGATTATATCTGCACCTAAATATATTTGTAAAAGCAGAAGAAATAATTATAATTAGTTTAGTTTATAATTACTTCAAAAATCGATGAAAATAGAACTTCCTAAAAAGTCGCTTATGATTAAAGACAGGCTGGATGCAATCGTTGAAGAAATTTTGGCTTCTGCTCAGAATGAACTAGCTATGATTATTCTCTTTGGCTCTTATGCCAAGGGAACATGGGTAGTAGACTCCTATATGGAAGATCATATAACATATAGTTATCAAAGCGATTTGGATATTCTGTTGGTAACAAAAAGTCCAAGATACGCCGGTTTTCAAGGAAGATCTTTGCAGAGCAAAATAGAACAAAGGTTAAAACGCAGAGGTTTAGGATGGAGGCCTTTTTTATCTCCGCCTGTAACCTTAATTACTGAAACTATAGCACGTTTTAATGAAGAACTTGAAAAGAATAGATATTTTTTCTCTGATATTAAGAAAGAAGGTATTTTGCTTTATGATAGTGGTGAGTTTGAGCTAGCAGAACCAAGGGATTTAAACTGGAGCGAGCGAAGAGAAATAGCTAAGAATGATTATGAGCAATGGTTTCCTGATGGTACTGGGTTGATAGTTGCTACTTATGACTCTTTAAAGCGAAGCAATCTCAACCTTAGTGCTTTTTTGCTTCATCAAGCAACTGAAAGTTTTTATAATGCAATTTTACTAGTCTTTAGCGGTTATAAAGGAAAAATACATAACATTGAGACGCTTGGTAGTTTGGCTAGTAATTATAGCGATGAATTATTGAAGATATTTCCCCGCAATACAAAAGAGCTAGATGAGTGTTTTATTTTGCTTAAAGAAGCATATATTAAAGCTCGTTACGATAAAAAATATAAAATCACTGAGGAGCAACTACAATATTTGATCCAACGAGTTGAGAAGTTAAAATCAGTCACTGAAGAAATTTGCCAAGATTGGATCAATCAAGATTTATAAAAAATAACTACTCAAAAGCTAAACTATTTTTCTTAAATTTATCAGCAGCTAACAAATATTGAAAAGTGACTCTTTCTTTGGTTGCACTATCTCAAATTGATTTACTATAGATTTAAAAATTTAATTTGAGATACAATATATAGAAAAGTAAGATGATAGGTCGATTAATATTATAAAAATGTTTTTCTAGAAGTTTATTAATTTTCACATTATCATTTACGTATTTCTTCATATATAATTGTTGCAAGTTCTTTGTTTATTCCTTCTACTTTTATGAGCTCTTCCCTAGTTGCATCAGTGATAGCAACAAAAGATCCAAAATAACTTAATAATGATTTCTTACGAATTTCACCTATTCCTGGAATAGCATCTAAAGAAGAAATCTTCATAGCCTGAGAACGTTTTTTTCGATGATTCTTAATAGCAAAATTATGTACCTCATCTCTTAAAATTTGTAGATACTTCATTGCTGGTAGATTCTTATCTAGTGTAAACACTTTGCAATCTGGTCTATGAAATTGCTCCCTACCACTATTTCTATCTACCCCTTTAGACATACATACAAAAGGAATATTTAAATCAAATTTTTTTAAAACTTGCTCTACTATTTTCATATGACCTTTGCCACCATCTATTATCATTAAATCTGGCATTCTGTGTGGTTCACTTTGTAGCTTCATAATCTTTCTGGTTAAAACTTCTCTGAGCATAGAGTAATCATCTCCACCTAGCACCTCTTCTGGTTGTTCTTTGATCGTAAATAATCGATATTCCTTTTTCTCAAAACCATTTTTTCCAGCCACAATCATTGCACCAATAGCAAATGATCCTTGAATATGACTATTATCATAAACTTCAATACGGTTTGGTAAAGATGGCAAATTGAATATTTTTTGAACCTCTGCTAATGCTTCTATGTTTTTAGCTGAGTTCTTAATATGCTGTTCTAACGCAATTTTGGCATTTTCCAAAATAATCTGCATAAATTTAGCAATAGTGCCAGATTTTTTTGATAGCATTATTTTAACGTCTACATCATGTAATTCTTTTAATGCTTTTGCAAAGATACTAACATCATTGATAGTGTGACTTAGAATTATATGTTTAGGTGGAATTTTATCTTGATATAGCTGTATAATGAATGCCTCTAATATTTCTGTAATAGTTTGATCCTCCGTATGCTCTGGAAAATAAGGGTGATTACCACAGGCCTGCCCTCCTCTGTAAATATAAAGCTGAATACAATACTCACTATTAATCTTTGTTATAGCAACTAAATCTGTATCTTCCTTAAGACCGGTACCATCTGCTTTTAATTGTATATAGCTTAAGGCTTTTATACGATCACGTATTTTTGCCGCTTCTTCAAATTCTAATTCGTCACTTAATAATTGCATTTTTTGAGCAAGCAATTTCTGTAATGACGCATTCTTTCCAGATAAAAAAGTTTTTATTTGATCTACTAATTCAGTGTAGTTTTCTTTTGAGATTTTACCAGTACATGGCGCAGAACACCTATTTATTTGATATTGAAGACATGGTCTTTTTCTCGAAGAAAAATATGAATCAGAACACGATCTTAACTTAAATATTTTTTGCAACTCCAACAAAGTGACCTCAACATGTTTGACTGAAGCAAATGGACCAAAAAATTTCCCATCTTTTAGTTCTCTACCCCGGTATTTTAACAATTGGGGAAACTCATGATCTAGACGTAACTTAATATACGGAAAAAATTTATCATCTTTTAGTAAAACATTAAATCTAGGTTTGAATTTTTTAATTAATTGTCCTTCCAACAAAAGAGCTGACGATTCTGATTCTGTTACAGAATATTCTAAATAATGAGTCAGTGAGATCATAATTGAGGTTTTACCCTCAAGATCACCAGTATATTGTTTTAGACGATTTTTAAGATTCTTTGCTTTACCAATATAAATAACCCTCCTATCAAGATCTAGCATACGATATATGCCAGGATAATTAGGTATATCTTCTATATAAGATTTAATAAGTTCTTTACCCAACAATATATCACTTGGGTTTCTTAGGTACTGGATCATAGCCACCATCGGCAAAAGGATGACATTTTAAAAGCCTTCTAAAAGCAAAAAACAACCCTTTTATTGTACCATAAGTACTTATTGATTCATAGGCATATTCAGAACAAGTAGGATAAAATCGACAATTTTTACCAAGCCAAGGGGATATAAAGAATTGATAAAATTTGATAAATAATATTAAAATATGCTTCATAACAATCATTCAAACCTATATAACGAGTATTACTTCAGACTTAGCAAGAGATCATATCTCTATTGCACCATATTATAATTATCCTTGTTATAATATGTAAGGGCTTCAAACACTTTATCAAAATAATTTTAAAAATCTTGTACTTTACCATATTTTCTTCGCTTATATATAAACATCTTATAAGATTTAAAAATCTTTCTGATATAGTTTTTTGATTTAGAGATCTTTCAATTAGATTATTATCAAAATTGCTTAACTCTGTAATGCTACTTTAAATTCTGAAAAATAGCGCACAAATTAGCAAAGTAATTGTTTGTGAATTTCTGTTGGATTTAATAGATAAAATAACTTTGATATGTCATTTCGTAACAATTTCAATTAGAAATATTACTGATTGAAATTATCTACTTAAGGGAAATTTATATGTCAATCCTACAGTGAATTCGCCAACGCTAATTGTTTTTTTAATTGGTTCTGCTTCATCAAAAAAATGCGTCTGCATATTAAGAACTTTATATTTTATTTTAATATCTTTAACCACCTGCATTTTGGCACCAAAATCAATAGTAAAATTCTGAGTAAGGTCTTTGGCAACACCAACACCAACTTGCCACGCAAAACAATTTTGGTTATTTTTTTTGATTTTAAAAACAGGCATATTATTAAAATATGAAATAGTCGGCTTCATCGAAGTTTTTGCAACCCCCGCACCAAAAATAGCATACGGCTTAATTGCAAATGAAGTCATTTTTTCCATTTCATAAATGAAATTCATTGTAAATACATTACTAGAAACACCAGTAATCCCAGGAATTTCTGGTGTTGAAAAACCTGGTGCTAACTCCTGCTCAGGCAATATATAAGCTAGTCTATATTTTGGTTGATGAGTGCCAGAAATCTCTAACATCATATTTGGATAAAAACTATAACCTATTCTTCCACCATACATATGCGATTTTTTTAATCTCATTTTGGTTTTGGATTCTTCATGTTTAAAAGATTTTATTATCGGATCAGAAAGACCAAATTCAGTTCCAAAATATACATATCTATCAGACACATTTGAAACAAAATCTTCAGCATAGGAAGTATTATTTATAAACAAAACACTTGAAGCTAAAAAATAACTGATAAACTTTTTATAAAAATCTTAAACTTAAATTATAGATATTAATAACAGGTGGATTATATAATGCTTCTTCAAATCGTCAATTAAAAATATTTAATACTTATTTTGTTATATATATTTTTGTATTTCAATTAAATTATCTTCCACAAAAAGTAGAAGTGTAAGAATAAGTAACTTTATAAATTATACGATTCTCTTTACTAAAAATAGCATAATAAAAAAAGAAAGAGAGCTAGATTTTATTATCTAGCTCTCTTTCTTTACAATAATTTAAAATAGTTAACTATAAACTTAACTTAGCACCTATCAAAGCAATAGTACCGCGAGTTTTTTTACTTTCCAATTCAGGGTTAAATTCTGGCTTACCTTTTAAATTGAACCCAGAAATCTCTGCATACGGCTTAAACCCAGGAGCTAATGCATAGTCTGCTCCAATCGTTACACAATTTACTATATTCTTATATCTATCTGATCTGAAGTAAGTAACACTTGTCGAAAAAGGTCCTTGCTTATAACCAATACCAGCAGTGTAATACTTAGTATCTCTACCTGTTTTATGGAATTTAGGAGTAGTTAGACTCTTGCCTAAAGAACCAAAAGAAGCTGCATAGGATAAACTACCAACATTTAATACAGCACCTATATTAAATGTTTTTAAATCAGCTAGTTTGTATTCACCAAGAGTTTGAAGATTTGCTGGATCAACTTTCTTCGGATCAGTTTGATTTGGATCATTGTTAACCATTCTCTTTACCTTAGAAGCCTTTCCATATTCTCCTGTTAAAGACAGTTTTAGATCGATACCATCTGATATATTTTCTTCTAAAACTACACCTCCAGAGAAAGCATCTTTTACAGATTTATCAAACTCAAAATACTCATTATTCCCTATCTTTCTTATATCAACCCCTGTTGAATTGGTATCACTTTTATCAGCTCCAGTATTGGAAGAGTCTGGCGTATAAGAAACACCAATTTGCAATTTACTCCCACTTCCAAGATCAAACTTTGGAGTATAATATGATATTCTTCTTCCAGGTTCATTACTATAAGAACGGTTTTCAGTAGCGGTAACTAATTTACTATCCAAGAAAAATTCACCAAAAGTTGCAAAATCTGGTCCAAACTCTTTTCCTTGTTTTAGGGAAACAGAGTCAAACTTTGCATACCCATCCCAATCTCCTCCGGTAGCTGAAGAAATTGACCCACTATCAACGAACATATTGCTACTAGCGCTCATAGGCGAACCAACTTCCGCACGACCATAATTACTTTCTAAATAAAGATGAGACCCGTTATATGTACCACCACCTTTCCTTTTTGCAGTAGGCACTAGGATTATTTTTCCACCATACACAACATCGTTTATTGAATTAGATACATCAGCAAATAGTGCTGTATCATTATAAAAAGCAAAAGATTTTCTATTTGCAGAAACATTTTTCTCGCTCACCCCTAAACTGCTCTGATTTCTAAACCCAGCCTGAAAATGCCCATAACCAGACAGCTTCACTTTTAAATCAGACGTAACTGGCATAGAACTAACACCACTCGCAAAAGATGTAGCGCAAGATGCAAAAAGAGCTGAACATATTAACAACGATTTTTTTATTTTTTTCATTTTCATGATTAATTAACTCCAAAAAATAGCCCGAAATTCACGGACAATTAAATTATTTCTCAGTTTCTTAATAACATGTTGTATATCAACAACCAAATCTAAAACATATCTTAATTAAACTAAAAACTACCTGACCAGTTTTAATACACGCCCTAAAGCGTTAACTCTCAAACTAATCTTCTTAAAATGCAGACTATCACAAAGGCGCTCCAAGCGTCAACAAACAAAACGTACATAGCTTTTGCAAGATCACTAACTTAATTTTTTTAGTGTTATAATTGTCACTAATCAAGCTTCTTAAAAGCAAAAAAAATCTATCACAACCATCTATAGCTCGCATTAATCAAAAAATTTTTATAAAAGATTATTTATTTTTAATAATTACAAACGAAACACACTGTAATTTTTTGTACAAAAACAAATATTATTTATTCAGGTATAAATTATGGCAATAATGTCAGATAAATGGATTAAAACGATAGCTACACAACATGACATGATATCACCATTCGTTAGTTCTCAAATAAAAGAAGTTGATTCTAAAAAAATTATCTCCTATGGCGTTTCTTCCTACGGTTATGACGCAAGAGTCTCTAATGAATTTAAAATATTCACTAATATAAACACTACCATCGTCGATCCAAAAAATTTTGACAGCCAAAGTTTAGTAAGCAAAGAAACTGATGTTTGTATAATTCCACCAAATAGTTTTGCACTAGCTAGAACAGTAGAATACTTCAAAATACCTAAAGATATTTTAGTAATATGTGTTGGCAAGTCGACCTATGCAAGATGCGGTATTATAGTAAATGTTACCCCCCTTGAACCAGGGTGGGAAGGTTTTGTAACTCTAGAGTTTTCAAATACAACACCTTTGCCAGCAAAAATTTATGCAAATGAAGGAGCTTGTCAATTCCTATTTTTATCAGGAAATGAACCATGCGAAACTTCATATTCCGATCGCAATGGGAAGTATATGAAGCAAAAAGGAGTTACTTTACCAAGAACATAACAAAAATTTAAGAGGATAATTATGACCATACACGAAGACACAAAAAACCCACCACATATATCAGTAAACGCACAATATATAAAAGACTTGTCCTTTGAAAACCCTGGAGCTCCTGCTTCTCTTGTTAATGCAAATAATCAACCACAAATAGATTTGGCTCTAGACCTTAATATCCAAAAAATGACTGAGGATGGATATTTTGAAGTCGAGATAATTATTAATGCAAAAGCAACCAATGAAAACAACACTCTTTTTATAATTGATCTAAAATATGCTGGGGTATTTCACTTAGTTAATGTACCAGAAGAACAAGTGCAAATGTTGTTAGCTGTACACTGTCCAGCTATTATTTTTCCTTTTGCACGTAAAATTATTGCTGATTCGACTCAAGACGGTGGATTTCAACCATTAATGATTGACCCAATAGATTTTGGTGTTTTGTATAGCAAAAAACTTAATGAAGGAAACGCATCATAAATTACACCCATTAATATTTATACCGATAATCTACAAGACCGGAAGATAGCACTAAAAAATGATATCCCATGTTTATGACACAGTCTTGTTAACTTTGCAACGATTGGGGTACAAAAACTCTTTGCACCCCACAAACCAATGGAGCAACTAACTGCATATGATATATAGTAATTGTTTTAGCTTCTGAGATTCAAAAACTAGAACAAGCATGAAATCCGATTACTCAAGAAAATCACTTGTTTTATTTAGGATACCTGTTATAGTAATTGAGTTGAAACGCAATAACACTAAGCTATTATAGGCTTGAGATGAAATTACAAGAGCCTCACTATAGCCTCATAAAATTAGCAAAAGAATAACCCTTAATCCATCTCTTCATACAGCCAAAAATTTCTCTATAAGATTTAAGTCAGGTGAGTATGGTAACAGAAAAATTAACTTACTATCAACACGTCATTACATTTTTGTTTTTTGATACTCATGAAGGAAACTCTCCATCAACTCTAGCCGTTATACTACTTCTCTTATATTTATTCACTTTTTTTCTTAGAGTTAAGGATTTGATCAATAAACTTCATGTAAAAATTTTACGCTAAGTTTACAATGACACTATCATGCAATTTCTTTTTCTATTATTCTATAAACCATGTACTATTTGACAATGCTGGTCAATAGATTAATGACAGTTATTTGCTGTAAATAAAGCAAGATCGCTTAGAATTTTGAGTATATTTTATACTTTTTAAATCTCTTCTTCTAAACCTTTTTCAATTGAGTTTTTATCAGTCTCATTTTCATAATCTTTTAACATATAACCGCGCCCCCAAACAGTTTCAATATAATTGACACCCCCAGATGCTTCAGATAGTTTCTTACGTAGTTTACAGACAAAAACATCAATAATCTTAATTTCTGGTTCATCCATACTGCTGTATAAGTGATTTAAGAACATTTCTTTTGTTAAAACGGTACTTTTTCTCATGGCTAACAATTCTAAAATAGCATATTCTTTATTAGTTAAATGAACTTGCATTCCATCAACATCAACAGTTCGTGTATCAAGATTTATTGCAACTTTATCAAAACGAACCACTGACACAGAATGCCCTTTAGAACGACGAACTATTGCCTGAATTCTTGCAATTAATTCTACTTTGTTGAAGGGTTTGGTTAAGTAATCATCTGCGCCAAATCCTAAACCTTTAATTTTTTGTTCTACAGATGATAGTCCAGACAAAATTAGTATCGGTGTTTTTATTTTTGCTGATCTTAATCTTAACAATACTTGGTAACCATCAATATCTGGAAGCATCAAATCAAGCAGGATTACATCATAGTCGTAGATCCTTCCAATTTCCACGCCTTCTTCTCCAACTCCAGCTGTGTCACAAATAATCCCTTCCGCCGCTAACGCTAATTCAATGGATCTTGCGGTGGAATTATCATCTTCTATAAGCAATACTCTCATTAGTTATCTCCTCAACATACGTTTTTTTATCTTACTAACCATAATCTCATTGTATCTATTAAAAATCAAGATTTTTTTACATATTTATTAACTTTTCTAACTTCTAATATCTAAAAACTAATTTTGACTCCCAACCATATAGCTAAATCATTATAAAATTAGTCATAAATGATTTAAATATTTACACAAATCAAAATGATATATTCAGTATTCAGCATATTTCAGAAAAAAAATATTGTCGATAAAAGAGAAAGAATGGTTAAGTTTAGCCTCAGTATCTAAAAGGTTCAATTTAAGTAAGAACACAGTATTTTTATGGAGAAAATCTATATCCTAAAAAACACTGTCAAGTTAATAAAGTTATGGTTGTAAAAAGGTAATAAATCTTGAGTTTTAGGCAACAAAAAGTCTTTGAACAATCACCCCAGATTGATTTAACAACTTTAAAGGCAACTCTTTGTTCTTAAGTGTTTTTTATATCTTTCTACATCTACACTAAATATATTTCTCACTTTCTCCATTAACGACAAAGTAGTTTGCGTTCCTTAGGAAGGCTTGAACTTAATCAATGATTACTCTTTTCTACAAGTGAGTTGATGGGTATTCTCAACACGATTAGACCTTCATGAGAACGATTCTCAGTGTCATGGCACATTTGCCTAATTGGCTTTACGTAGCTTCTGAACTTATCGGTAACAATTACTCTTGGACTAGGGTAGCACCCTAGCAAACGTGTTAAAAGCAAATAGCAGATTTCTTATTACGGCATTTTTTTAAGTAAACATCTAGCTTTATTTATATATTTTATGCTTTTTTTTCTACACTAGCTTGCCTAGCTCAATTTTAACTTGATACTGCCTTTAAGCGTCAAGATATAAATTAGGATTAAATTGACTATTATTTTTGATAATGCCAAAGATGATATGTAATAATTTACGCACGATAGCAATAATAACTTTGGTTGGCGTTCCTTCCTTCTGCATTTTAGCAGAAAATGTTTGACTATTTCATTATGATTTTTTAGCAACAGTAGCAAGAAAATATAGAATTTTATGTAAAATCTTCGAGTCAATTTTAGAAATACGACTTTTTTTGTTTATTGATGTGCTAGAAGAATGATGTTTTAGTGTTAATCTAATAAAAGCAGCTAATTGCCTTGCATCCTTAAATAAAGATAAATCAAGAGTTTCTGCAAGAACAGCTACAGCAGTTATTATACCAACTCAAGGGATAGTGGTGATATTATCAACACCTTGTTTTAGAGTTTGATTTTAACCTAATAATTCATCTATTTCTTTTCAATGCTTGCCATTTCACTAGAAAGAAATTTTTTGATTCTAGAATAAGAACGACATACATTTTATGCTATATGACTTTTGTTCTCAAGCAAATTATTAATATGTTTTTGTTGATCTTTAAGGTTTTGCAACCATCTGTATAAATCTTTTAGTTCAGACATTATATGATCTTTAGGTTTATAGAGTCTAAGTTCGTATTTAGTAGCATACTCATCAATAATAAGACTATCTACTTTATCAGTTTTGTGACGCGCTAATTTACTTCTTGCAAATGCATTAATACAAACAGGGTTAACAATACTAATATTATAATTTTGTTCATATAGGCAATTAGCAAAAAATATACCATATATTCCTGTAGACTCCATGCAAGTCTTTACTTTAACGACTTTATTTTGTTTAAGCCATTTAGAGAAATCTTTAAAACCAATTATGTTATTACAAAATATTGATTTGGTGAGTTTTTTCATCAATAATTATAGCAATAGATAAATCATTTTTTGAAATATCTATTCCAACAACAGCGTTTAACATACACTTACCTTTTTGATTAATTAACGAATACGAAGTACTATTACCTTTAGCTAACCATGTGAATACAGAATAAGCATAAGCTTTTCTTAAGATACTGTTCAGCTTTTAGGTATATGAAATAGGGCTCTTATCAAGTTAACAAACTCTAGGTCTTTGACGATGCTCAGAGGTTTTTATTTCTACCTTCAAAGAATTAGGTTTTTTAGTTGTTTTAAGTGAATAATTGGTTCAACAGAATCTGTTATATTATCTTTGGTTGCACAAAACATTCTTTCAAAACCGAGTTTTAAAGCTTCTTTAATTCTTGCTTCAGTTTGCGCAACTTTTCTAACTTCACCAGATAGTCCAATCTCTCCAAAAAATATACTTTTAGATGGTAAAGCAGTGTTGCTTGCAGCTGAAATAAGAGCAGCAGCCACAGCTAAATCAGCCGCTGGATCTGTTATTTTTAAACCACCAGCAACGCTTAAATAAACTTCGTGAGAAGATAAATTCAGACCAAATCTAACTCCAAGTACTGCAATTATCATAGATAATCTGTTTACATCCCACCCTACAACAGATCTCCTAGGCGTTGGCATAGTGGTAGGGCATGTTAATGCTTGAATCTCAATAAGCAATGGTCTTGAACCTTGAGTTCCTGCAAATACAGCTGTACCACTTACATTATTTTCACGTTCCATTAAAAATAATTCTGATGGATTAGTAATTTCTACTAAACCTACTGATGTCATTTCAAAAACACCAATCTCATTTACACCACCAAAACGATTTTTTATTGAACGTAAAATTCTGAAATGATTATTATGATCACCTTCAAAATATAGAACCGTATCTACCATATGCTCAAGTACTTTTGGCCCAGCAAGCTGACCATCTTTATTTACATGACACGCTAAAAGCAAAGTAATGTTATTTTGCTTTGCATAGTTAATTAATAAATGCGCTGAGGCCCTTATCTGAGAGACTGTTCCTGGTGCTGATGATAATTCATTAGTCGCAACAGTTTGAATCGAGTCAATTACTACCAAATCTAATTCATTCTTATGTTTATCAATAGTAGAAATTATATCTTCTACGTTAGTAGCTGCAAGCAAACCTGTTTTACTATCTTTTATCTCCAGTCTTTTTGCCCTTAATTTTATTTGGTTAGTTGATTCTTCACCAGTGATATAAAGACAACCAATATTGCTTTGAGCAAGTCGTGAACATAATTGCAGTAAAAGTGTTGATTTGCCAATACCAGGATCACCACCAATTAAAATAGCAGATCCGCTTACCAACCCACCACCAAGCACTCTGTTTAACTCTTCGATAGGTGTTTTGGTTCTCATAGTTTCCATTACTGCATCGCTAAGAAGATCTAGCTCCTGAGCTGTTCCAGTTTTTGGGGCAAGAATTTTACTGCTAGAGGCAAGCTCTTCAGTGATTGAACCCCACTGGCTACAATCAGGACACTGACCAAGCCATTTATTCAACATACTACCGCAATTGCTACAAGCAAAAAGCTTTTTAATTTTGCTCATATTTTACTATTAATAACTTATTATTACCGTAAATCTTTTCTTTGAACAAATACAGATGCGGAAAATTCTCTAAAACTATCTTAGCCATTTTCTCCATTTCCATAATAATAATTGCATTATTTTCTAACCAATTATTTTTAATTAAACAAGTCAAAGTTTTTACACACAAATTATTATAGTAAGGTGGATCCATGAAGACAATATTATATTTTCTTGTAGATTTAGTAAGGTTAGAAGCATCAGCTAATTGACAGTTAATATTATCCTTTTCTCCTATTTTATCAGCAAATTTTTCAATTAGTTTTAGATGCGCAGAATTATTATCAATTAAAGTAGCATTTTTAGCTCCTCTAGATAATGCTTCAAAAGAGAGAATACCTGTTCCAGCAAACAAATCTAGTATTTTTGCATTCACTATTGGCTGAATATTAACAAACTCTCCTGAAGATATTATACTAAATAATGCTTCTCGGAATTTAGTAGTCGTGGGTCTATAATCAGCTGTTTTAATAATTGCTACTGTCCTGTTCTTGTGTTTACCATGAATTATTTTCATTTTCTTATGATTAGATTGAATTAGATCTTCCTCTTATTGTTATTTGTATTTATTATATCTCTTTCGTCTTGGATCAATGCTATCAGCAAAGAACAAGGTATCCTTTCTATATTTCTTCTAATACTTTAAAATTAGATTTTTTACTTTTGACCATTTTGATACCTAATAATCTATTAACAATCCAAGTTAACATAAACTAGTTAGAGTAGACAAGATCAATAATATATTGGATTAATTAGCCTGAATCATCGCTTCATAAATACAAAAACAAATAGCTAAAGATTAACATTTTACTTATAAATAAGAACATTTCCGTTCCAGAACTGGTTGCGGGGGCTGGATTTGAACCAACGACCTTCAGGTTATGAGCCTGACGAGCTACCGAACTGCTCCACCCCGCGCCAAAAATACCGAAAACTACTGACCCAATTATTTATACATAAATGATATAAACCAAAGTAGGATCAAAATAACTAATCAATATTGGCGTCAGAATAGCTTATTTATAATCATGATGCAAGAAACAATTTATAAATTATTAGCTCTTGCTAAACACTCTTTATTCTACGAAGTTACAAGAACTTATTAAGAATGTTAAAGTTACACACAACACTTCACCATTTATAAGATAATAAAAAATATCAATTTTTTGTATACAAGTCCGATAATTATAGTTTACTTTCAAAAACTTACCTGATAATAGTGTTAGTTAAGAATGCATTAAAGAATTTTATAGTTATTATGAGCAACGAATCGGAAAAAACAAAAAAATCACTGCATTGTTCTTTTTGCGGAAAGGGGCAATATGAAGTAAAAAAACTCATTGCAGGTCTCTCTGTATTTATTTGCGATGAATGTGTGGAAATATGTTTAGATATAATTAAAGAGGAATCAAAAGAAAATTCTGTTAAGGTTACATCACTAATTCCAAAACCAAAAGAAATTTATTCAAGTTTAAATCAATATGTTATTGGACAAGATAAAGCGAAAAAAGTCCTGTCAGTTGCAGTGTATAATCATTATAAACGTTTAGAAAGCTTTGCAAAAAAAGATGATGATGTAGAACTTAATAAATCTAATATTATGTTGGTTGGATCTACCGGATCTGGCAAAACATTATTAGCTCAAACATTAGCAAAAATTCTTAATGTACCTTTTACAATGGCTGATGCCACTTCATTAACTGAAGCTGGATATGTAGGTGAAGATGTTGAAAACATTCTGCTAAGATTATTACAAGCAGCTGAATTTAACGTTGAAAAAGCTCAAAAAGGTATCATCTATATAGATGAAATTGATAAAATAGCTAAGAAATCTGAAAATGTATCAATTACCAGAGATGTTTCAGGAGAAGGAGTCCAACAAGCATTATTAAAAATAATGGAAGGAACTATTTCTTATGTTCCTCCTCAAGGTGGCAGAAAACATCCACAGCAAGATTTTATTCAAATAGATACATCTAATATTCTGTTTATATGTGGCGGTGCTTTCATGGGAATAGAATCTATAATTAATACAAGAAGCAACAAAAGTTCCATTGGTTTTTCTGCTGTAGTAAAATCAAAAGAAGAAATGCGTCATAGTGATTTATTAAAGGACTTGCAAGTTGAAGACGTAATTAAGTTTGGTATGATTCCAGAATTTATAGGACGTTTACCTGTTATAGCTACTCTTGAGGAACTAGACAAAAAAGCCTTGGTCAATATTTTAACTGAACCTAAAAATGCTATTATAAAACAATATAGAAAACTATTTGCTTTAAATGATGCTGCGTTAACAATCACTGATGATGCCATAGAAGCAATTGCAGAAAAAGCTCTAAAAAGAACTACAGGGGCTAGAGGTCTTCGTTCTATCATTGAAGAACAACTTTTAGAAAATATGTTTAACTTCTCAGAACTTAAAAATAAGGAAATTGTAATTACCAAAGATGTTGTAGAGGGAACTGAATTAGCAAAAATAACTCCTAAGAAACCTACAAAAGTTACAACTAAGCCTCAAGTCAAACGCATCGCTGTATAAATAGGAACATGGCTTCTACAATAATTTCCACTAGAAAGAAAAAGTTAGAAGAGTTTGTACAAAGTTGTTTTCCTGAAGGGGTGCAAAATTATACATCCCTTCAAGGTGACGCGGGTTTACGTTCTTACTTTCGAGTTAAAGCAAATAATAATTCTTATATAGTAATGGATTGTCCTCCAACTTATTGTAGCATAGAGCCCTTTATTGAAATAGGACGTTATTTAAGGTCACAAAACTTTTCAGCACCAGAAATTTTCCATTTTGACGCGGAAAAAGGGTTCATTATTTTAGAAGATCTAGGTGATATTAATATTAAAAACTTCATTCAGAATTCTCCTAGTATTTTACATAGAAATATTTATTACCTCATAATCGATACATTAGTTTCTCTGCAAGAAAAAACTCCTGTTAGTAATTTAAAAATTTATGATAATAAATTTCTTTTAAAAGAACTGAACTTATTTGTAGATTGGTATATTCCTTATGCTTTAAATAGAAACCTAACTCCAATAGAATCAGATGAATATCAAAATATTTGGCAAGAAATTTTAGACAACCAAATTCCTTTTAGCAACTGCCTTGTATTAAGAGATTACCATGTTGAAAATATTATGTATCTAGAGAAATATCAAGGTATTAAATCACTTGGATTACTCGATTTTCAGGATGCTGTAATTGGCTCACCAATATATGATTTAGTATCTGTTCTAGAAGATGCAAGAATCAAAGTGTCGCAAGATCTTGCTATTGATTGTATTAAGCATTTTACAAAACAAAGAAAACTAAAATTAGCAGAAGTAGTAACAAATTATCATATTCTAGGAGCTCAAAGAAATAGTCGTATTTTAGGAGTATTTGCAAGGAAGTTTGTCAAAGATAAAAATGATAATTACTTACAATATATACCATTGGTACTTGAATACCTAAATTACGACCTTTCGCATCCAGTAATGTCAAAATTAAAAAGTTGGTTTAATAAAGTTATAAATTAAAATAATCCACAAAATATTACAATGATCTCAAATATACCTAATAAATCGGCAGAAGTAGAGTTTTACAAGGGAAATATTGATACAATAATGCTTTTTGCAGCTGGTTTAGGTTCCAGAATGAAGCACTTAACAGAAAATAGTCCAAAATCACTTATACCAGTACTTGGCAAGCCAATACTTCATCATGTTCTTGATTTATGCAAAACATATCCTTTTAAGAAAATAATCATTAACACACATTATCTTCATGAACAAATTGAATCTTCATTGAATAAGTATAGATATAATAATCCAAATTTTCCTGAAATTACTATTATCTATGAAGAAGAATTATTAGAAACTGGGGGGGCTATTAAGAATGCTAAAGAATTCATTGGTAATAATCCAATATTTACTTTAAATACTGATACTATTCTGCAGGTAAATTATAATATTTTTACAGATATGATTAAAATGTGGGATACACAAACAATGGATTTTCTACTTCTCATGCAACCATATGATAAAGCAGTGGGATATTCTGGTCGTGGAGATTTTGAGATAGACAAAGATGGTAAGCTTAGTAGACCAAACATATCAGGTAATTATAGCTTTATGTATGCAGGGCTTAGTATTGTAAAACCATCGAAAATAGCAGAAAACCCTCTTAAAATATTTTCACTAAAAGAATATTATTTAAATAGTTATAGAGTTTTTGGTATTAAAGCTAAAGATGCAAAATGGTATCATGCAAGCAGGCCTGAGGATTTGATTGACATTGAAACTGATATGTTAGCTTACAAAAATATCTAGTAAACAATTTTAAAAATAATAAAAGTTATAAAATAAGCAATTAAACCGTATTGACATTTAATGTCACTTATCTTAACCTAAGGTTGTGGAAAATGTAATTTTGAGGTGTTATGAAGCGCTCGGAAAAAAGATCGGAAAAATGTGTTATTGATGTAAATAATGGTAGTGTTAATGGTATTTTGAGTCAAATACAGGGAAGAACTTGTAAAAGTTTGGCAATATCATTAGTTGACTACAACGTTATACATAACTTTCTTAACCTTGGTGAACATATTCAAAATTCGTATAAACATTTTGAACAAATAGTGAAATTACAAAATCCTGATTTTGAATTAAATCTATTTGGTCAAGATAATAGTTTTCAGACCAAACATTTTTGCAAAATGTTTGAACAAATAAAAAAATTACAAATTCAGAATTTTACATTAGCTTTATTCACTGGGACAAATAATTTTAATGCTGTTCCTTTATCTGAACTATTTGAACAAGTAAAAACATTGCAAATTCAAAATTTTGCAATAATTATAGACAGTATTTCAGGATATTTTAATTGGAGTGTTTTATTTGAACTACTTACTACTAACCAAATAAACACATGGAGTTTACAGAATCTTGAGGTAATTGTAGGTTCAGATAATAGTAGGACAATATCACCATCAATGTTTTTTGATATGCTAGCAAACAGTAAATTATCTGCATTTTCTCTTGAAGGTTCAATAAGCATTGGTGATGGTAGTTCTAGCTGGAATCAAGAAGCTCTTGATAATCTAAAAGCTTTAGAAGGTAATACAACTTTAACACAATTAGCATTAAATACTCTAGGTGGTATAGATGAACACGCTATTAAAACATTATGTAAGATGATAGTAGGAAATAACACACTTGTTTCTCTTAAATTGCCAGAATTTGGAAATGATAACAGAGATGGTTATAAGCTTATTCTCGAAGCATTAAAAGAGAATTATACACTCTGCGAGTTTCGTTTTATTGAAGAATGTTGTGGATCTATTGACATGTCGTATAAAATGACTAAAGAATGCGAAATAATTACAAAAGAGTGTGAAGCAAATCAGTCTTATTATAATCTTACTCAAATAATAAAAGATGATTTAACCATAAAACCATTTGGTTGCAATAGTGGAAATGATTTCACTTTATTTTCTAAAGATATCCATAATGTATTTAGTAGAGCCGAAAAATTCCCTTATCTTCCTGCATTATATAATATAATCAGCGATAATTTTTTCTTGTTGTATAGAATATGTAAAGAATTCAATACTGAATCTAACTTCTACGGAGTTCATAAAGATATTTTTCGCCTCATCTTTAATTTTTTAGTTACAGATGAAACCATTATAGTTACCCCAAAAGAAAAAGAAGGTCTTGAAGAGGCTTCTACAATAATTGACGATTTTAACGAACAACTAGAAATTTTAGGAGACGAGTCTTTAGGAAATGATGATTTTTAATACATAGCAGGGTTTTATTACGTAAGGGATATTTTGGTTGCAGAAATTTTAGAGTGAACAAAATAGCTAGTCTAGTAGAACAATCATATCAAGCACTTCATCAGAGCCCTGTATCTAAGTTGTTATTTGGCATCCACAAGGCGTAGTGCTATATTAAAAGATATATCATCGTCTAGATTTGATCTACTAGAATCAAAAACTTCTAGCACTTCTCCCTCTGGCGACTCAGACATCACACTTCGCATATAAAGCAGATTATTTATTTTTACATATTCCTCAAAAGTTTTATCCGATGCAATACCAGTTGTATTCTCAAATTTGAAGGATACTATCTCATACTTATTATTATTTAATAATAACATAGATCCTAGTATTTTTTCATTATCAGAATGAGATTCTTTGGTCTTGGCAAGCATTTGATGTCTTAACAATACCTCCCGCAGAACAATAGAGCCTTTATCAGATATGTTATCCTTTTGATTTGTTGTAGAAGCCATAGCAATAACATTGCTATTCATAACAAATATACAAAAACTTACTATAAAATTTATTAATAATTTATTCATAACCACAAAACTCTTTTATTTTTTAAGACCACAAATTTTTCATTTTAGAAAAGAATCCACTTTCCGAATAGTTTTGACTTACTTCACCTAACTCTTTATCTAATTCGTCTAATAATTCTTTCTGTCTTTTTGTAAGATTTTTTGGAGTTTGAATATAAATATGTGCATAAAGATCACCTCTTAAACTCGAACGCACTTTTGACATTCCTTTGCCTCTTATACGAAGCTCATCACCAGTTTCAGATCCTGCAGGAATTGTTAACGTTGCTTTTGAACCATCTATTGTTGGTATTTTAACTTCTCCTCCAAGAGCGGCCTTAGTAAAACTAATTGGTAATTTAAAATGAAGATTAGCATTTTCTACTTTATAAATATCATGAGATTTTATAGAAACAAAAACATATAAATCTCCATTTGCTCCACCTCTTATTCCAGCTTCTCCTTCAGAAACAATACGAATCCTAGTGTTATTTTCTATACCAGATGGAACATTGATAATTAAACTTTTTTGCTTTGATACTCTGCCATTACCATGACAAGTAGAACAAGGATTTTTAATCACCTGGCCAGCACCATTACATTTGCTACATGTTTGCTCTACAGCAAAAAAGCCTTGTTGCATTCTGACCACTCCAGCACCACCGCATTGGTTACAATTGGTAGTTGCTTTTGTATCTTTTGTGCCTTTACCACTACATGGGCTACATTTCACTTCAGTTGAGAAATTAATCGTTTTGTCAATTCCTGCAAAAGCTTCTTCTAGACTAACGGTCAGGTTATATTTTAAATCAGATCCTTTGATATTTACTGATGCTCGAGTTCTTCCTCCAGAGCCTCCCATAAAGTCTCCAAAAAACTCCCCGAAGATATCATTTATATCATGTGCATTAAAACCACCTGTTGCGCCACCCCTAGCACCACCAAACCCACTAGAAGAACTATTTCCTTGAGCAAAAGCAGCATGACCAAACCTATCATAAGCAGCTCTTTTTTGTTCATCTTTCAAAGTGTCATAGGCTTCACTAATTTCTTTGAATTTCTTTTCAGCATCAGGGTTATTGGTATTTTGATCAGGATGATACTTCTTGGCTAATTTTAAATATGCTTTTTTTATTTCTGAAACACTTGCTGTCCGCGGCGCTTCTAAAACCTCATAGTAATCTTTTTTTGACATAATAATCTACAAATATCTTTAGAGAAAAAAGCTTAAGTTAATATTTCTTTACTTAAAAACGAAGCTAGAGAAATTAAGTCTATTTACACTCATACTCTAGACCATTTTTATGTATTTTGTATTAACTAGCTACTTAGCATCACTACTTACATCTTTAAATTGACCGTCCACTACCTTGGCATCATCTACAGAATCATTAGACTCAGTATCATTCGCTGGCTCAGAACTACCCATTCCAGTAGCATCTGCTCCACCTTCAGCATCTGGAGTATACATTGCTTCACCAATTTTCATGCTGGCTTGTGCTAAAACATCTATTTTTTCATTAATTTTATCAATTTCATCTTCTTCAAGCGCAGTTCTCAAGTCCTTTATGGCATTTTCTATTGCACTCTTATCATTTTCTGCAATTTTGTCACCATGTTCTTTTAAGGATTTTTCACTTGAGTAAATTAATGTATCAGCTCTGTTTTTAACTTCTATCGACTCTTTACGTTTTTTGTCATCTGAAGCATTTTGTTCAGCATCTTTAATCATCGCCTCAATTTCATCTTCTTTAAGGCCGCCTGAAGCTTGAATAGTAACTTTTTGTTCCTTGCCACTAGCTTTATCTTTAGCAGAAACGTGAACTATACCATTAACGTCAATATCAAATGTTACTTCAATTTGAGGAAGACCTCTTTGAGCTGGCGGAATACCTTCTAAATTAAACTGTCCAAGTAATTTATTATGCGCAGCAAGTTCCCTTTCTCCTTGAAATACTCTTATAGTAACTGCATGCTGATTATCATCAGCTGTGGAGAAAACCTGACTTTTCTTAGTAGGAATAGTAGTGTTTCTATCAATTAATCTTGTAAACACTCCTCCTAGAGTTTCTATTCCTAAAGATAAAGGAGTAACGTCAAGTAATAAAACATCTTTAATATCTCCTTGCAGAACTCCACCTTGAATCGCGGCACCAAGTGCTACTACTTCATCAGGATTCACACCTCTATGTGGTTCACGGCCAAAAAATTCTTTTACTTTTTCTATTACCTTTGGCATTCTAGTCATACCACCAACTAGCACAACTTCTTGCACATCACTAGCTTTAAGACCAGCATCTTTTAAGGCTTTTTTACAAGGTTCCATAGTACGATTAATTAAATCTCCAACTAGTGATTCAAGCTTTGATCTAGTAAGCTTGATATTCATATGTTTTGGCCCAGAACTATCTGCAGTAATGTAAGGTAAATTAATATCAGTTTGCTGGGTTGGGGAAAGTTCCTTTTTAGCTTTCTCAGCTGCTTCTTTCAGTCTTTGCAGAGCGAGAGGGTCATTCTTTAAATCAACGCCATTATCCTTCTTAAACTCATCGACAAGGAAATTGAGTATTAACATGTCAAAATCTTCTCCACCAAGGAAAGTATCTCCATTAGTCGCTTTAACTTCGAAAACACCATCACCAATTTCAAGAATTGATACATCAAAAGTACCACCACCAAGGTCATAAACAACTATAGTTTTATTTTCTGTCTTATCAAATCCATAAGCAAGCGCTGCTGCTGTTGGTTCATTGATAATACGCAAAACTTCAAGACCAGCAATTTTACCTGCATCCTTTGTTGCCTGACGTTGCGCATCATTAAAATAAGCAGGAACTGTAATTACAGCTTGTGTTACTGTTTCTCCAAGATAATTCTCAGCTGTTTCTTTCATTTTTTGCAGTATATAAGCACTAATTTGACTTGGTGAATATTTTTTGCCATCTACTTCTACCCAAGCATCCTTACTATCAGCCTTAACTATTTTATAAGGAACAAGCTCTTGATCTTTTTTGACAGTTGGATCATCCATACTACGACCTATCAAACGTTTGATAGCAAATAAAGTATTAGCCGCATTCGTAACAGCTTGCCTTTTTGCTGGTTCGCCCACTAATATTTCTCCATTTGTGAACGCCACCATTGAAGGAGTAGTTCTTGAACCTTCTGCATTTTCTAATACCTTAGGCTCTTTGCCTTCCATAACAGCAACACAAGAATTTGTTGTGCCAAGATCTATACCAATAATTTTTCCCATAATTTTCCCCAATTAAACATAAAGTTGTTTGACTTATAAAGCTGTTTGCTTTTATTTTATAATCAAATATATTGTTGATATAGTGCAATATCCAATTTTTACAAGATGGTAATACAAAATAAATGTTAAAAATAATAAAAATTTTCCTAGTTAGTTTAATTCTAACTAATGGAGCATATGCTTCTAATACAGCAAAAATTAAAGATCTAGAAAAAATTAAACAGGCCATAGTTACCATTAACAGTAGAGTTCCAGTGTCTGCTTACCAAAATACTGGTAGCTGGTCAGGAACAGGTTTTATTGCTAATCTTGAAAAAGGTTTTATTATAACAAATAATCACGTTGTTGGAAGAGCCGCAGTAGGCACGTATTTTATTACTTTCCACAATGGACAACAAGCAGAAGCAAAAGTTGCTTATTATGATCAATATGCAGATTTTGCAATTTTAAAAATAAATCCCGAAGAATTGCCGTCTCAAGTAAACAAAATAGAGTTCAGTTCTACAAAACCAACTTTAGGAGATGAAGTATTTATCGTAGGTAATACAGAAGATCAAGGGTTTTCATTTCATAATGGTTATTTGTCAGATCTTTTTGATATTAGTGGCCAAATGCCTCAAGGTTCTTACGTTATAAATATGAACACAACTGGTGGAGCAAGTGGTTCACCAGTTATAAATGCTGACAATAAAGCAATAGGAGTTTTATATGGCGGAGGCAAAACTCACGCCCTTGCCTTAAAAAGTTCTTATGTTACTGATGTATTAAATGCTTTAAAAGATAACAAATTACCTCAAAGGAAACATATAGGAATTATTTCATCTTTATACTCACTTGATAAAGCAGTTAAGCATCGTAATTTCCCAACATTAGAAATGAACTCCTATATCAACAAATTCCCTGATGCACGCAATAGAATAATAACAGCCCGTTCCGTTATCGCCGGATCAACTGCTCAAAACATAATAATGCCTGGAGATATTATTTGGGCAGTAAATGATAAAGAACTTGGAGGAGATCTTACTATACTTGATCAAACAATGAATAATGCTCAAAACAGTATTGTTTTAACAATTTTTCGAAATGGTCAAAAATTAAACAAAGAAATTAAATTGTACGACTTAGAAAAAACCAAAATTTTTAAAATGCTTGATTTTGCTGGAGCCATATTTTTTGAAGTTGATGATTATGCAGCAGCAAAATCTGGGATTCCACTTGGTAGTATAGCCATTGCTAATGTTCAAACTGGAAGTAGTTTTAGTAGCATTCCAGAAATGTTTATTCAAAATTACAAAAGCGTCTATAGATTAGTCGTGGAATCTATGAACAACAAAAAAATCAAGACATTAGATGACCTTGCTAAAGTAGTAAACAATGCCATAAAACAAAAATTTATCAATATTACTTATAAAAATTATCAACCTTATTTTACAGCCTTTGATCAAGAGAGTGGCTTTATCTCAAGCCAAGAACACCTAATGCAAGATATTACTTTTGATAGTATTGATACAAAACCAAGGATATTAAGGTATGATCAAATATTAAATGAATGGATTTCTGAAGAGATTTAATATTGTCTAATTTAGTTTGATAAAAATGATAATATTTTGTGAGTTAATAGATACACTAAAAGAATATAGATACGAAATATTAGTTTAGTTGCATTGGCAACATGACCATGAAATAGGCCGGACACTCCAAAACATTTCAAAAAGGTTTAGTGTTAACGCCATTCATTAGTTTTTCGTATAAGCAATACACCACCATAAAGGACTAACACCGTCAGTAATAAACATAAAATACGGACAATTGTTGCAGCTGCAGCTGCATCAATTAACAAAGTTTTACCCGCTGCTAATATAAGAATGAACAATGCTGAGCGAGCCATAACTACATCCTTACGTTTATAAGAAAATACCATAACACAAATCGCATAAGATAACCAAGAAGCAGAAACAGCTAAAGAGTTGATATTACTAGTCAAACGCCAAAGCCCTAATATAGCAAGTAAATGCGCTATAGCGAGCAAGGTGCCTCCATATTCGTTTTGTTTAGCAAACTTATCACATACATTAATGTTTACAGCCCATATACCAACGCAAGCAGAAAAAGAAACAATGAATGACTCTATGCTAACTGTACTATTGAAAAATAAAGTACTTGTCATAGCAAGATATTCTGTTGCTAAAATTAACAAAATGCCAACTATTGGAATATAAAATCTGTTAACTTGTTTTTGCATAGAAAGACGGAAAGGAAAAAAAGCAATTATAAAAGAAATTATGACAAACAGCCAAGGACGGATATTAACAGGCAACAATTTAAGATATAGAGAATGAAAACATACAATAGTTGTAAAAGTTAATACTAAATATTCTCCTCCAGCAGTTTTAGGTAAATATTTTCTAGCAGATAAGTACAATCCATTTAGGATAATAGCAAAGATCAATGAAACCCAAGGAGCCAAATTTGCTTGAATATTTCCTAAAAATTTATATTCCATTACATAGAATATAAGAAGAATTGGTAAGAAAGCCCAAGCTTCTTTAATACTGAGTGGTAGCTTATTTAGCCTACTATATAAATAAGCACCAAAAGAAAAAGCAAGAAAATGTAATACAAGAATGCTTGCTACCAACAAATCTTGATAAATCATAGCACCAATTATCCCTGTCATTAAAATTGCAAGATATGCTGAAATTACTGTTAATGTACGAGAGTGCACCCATATAGAAATAAATGAGAAAGTGATGGAACAGAGCAAAAAATAGTACAGGGAAAATATTGCATTACTATTTAAATCAATTAAAACTGGTGAAATATATGCTCCCACAGCAGCTATAATTGTATAAACATCATGTTTAATTTGCATGTAAAGCCATACGCAAATAGCTGAAATTATACAAACCAAACCAATAGCTATTGCAAAAGAAATAAGCGAATAGTAGCGATGAGCAGCAAATATTGTTAAATAAAGAATAATAACTCCTGCTGCTGGTAGAAAGCTTGAATACTCATTATCTATATTAACTAATAAAGCTCTTGAAAAAATTAAGCTTACACCAAGCAAAATTGCAATTCCAATTTGTCTTTCTGCGGTAAGCCATCCTGTTTCTATCGACAACTTAATAATAAACCCTCCAGCTAAAACAAATAACAGATACAATGCCTAACCAATTTCCAGGTTTTTTTTCAATTACTTCATTAGAGCTTGAAACAGGTGATTGTATTAAATGAGAGTCAACTTTAGGCGAAGCCAAAACTTCCGAATCTGCAATCAATTGTTCCTTTGCTTTGCTCAATTTACTCTCTATTTCAGAAAGGCGTAATTCAATTGAAGCAAACTTTTTTTCTAGATTAATTAAATCCATAACAAACTCTATAAATAACAGTATATATCTGTACACAAACTCTTTATTATTGTCAAACAAGCATGATTTTCACATACGATATAAAAAGAAAGAGTGTTATTAAGATATTACAAGCTTTAGAGTTTCTTAATATGTTGTAACAAAGATTTAAGTTTAGCAGATTTAACACTTAAAACTATATCAAGGCCTTGCTATAATCTATTTTTTAAGTGCTAACTATAGCCGCATTGCCAGCAGCAAAGCCTGATGACCACGCCCATTGAAAATTATAACCACCGAGCCAACCAGTTACGTCTACCACTTCTCCAACAAAATACAAACCTGGTACTTTTTTAGTTTCCATAGTTTTTGAAGATAATTGATTTGTATCTATTCCACCAGATGTCACTTCAGCTTTTTCATAACCTTCACTACTACTTATTAATACTTTGAAATTATGTAATGATTTTGCAATGAATATTAATTTCTCTTTTTTAAGATCAGTAATTGGTTGATTAAAATCACTATTTGATAAAGCTAAATTGTCAACGAAACGATTGGTAAGATAATTTTTGAGATAATTGCTAACAGTTTGTTTGTTGTTCTTATCTTCTATAAACGCTTTTACTAGGTCAAAATGCGGTGATAAATTAATAAATATTTCTTCATCTTCTAATTTATCCAAATATGATGAAATTTGTAGAATTGCTGGGCCACTAAGTCCTTTGTGAGTAAATAAAATATTCTCACTAAAGTTAGTTTTTTTATAAGTAACAACTGAATAGTTTGAGATTCCACGTAGTTCTACAAATAATTTTATTTTTTCTGGATGAACTATTAAAGGTACTAAAGCTGACTTAGTTGGGATAATTGTAAGTCCAAATTTTTTAGCTATTCGGTAGCCAAAATCACTAGCACCTATCTTAGGAATTGAAAGACCCCCAGTAGCGATAATAAGAGCATTACTATTAAATTCTCCTTGATCACTATGTATGTTAAAGAGATTATTTTTAACAACATCTTTAACGATACATGATAATTTTATCTCAACTTGGTTGTTACTGCATAAATCTAATAGCATCTCAATTATTTGTTTAGAAGAACCATCACAAAATAATTGCCCTAAAGTTTTCTCATGATAAGCAATATTATAAGATTTAATCAAATTAATAAAATCATGTTGAGTGTAATTAGACAGAGCAGATTTAACGAAATGGCGATTTTGACAGATAAAATTATTACTACTAGTATGAAGATTGGTAAAATTACATCTACCACCACCAGATATTCTTATTTTCTCACCAATTTTATTGGTATGTTCGATAATTAAGACTCTTTGACCCTTCTGGCCAGCACAAATGGCTGCCATCAAACCAGCTGCTCCAGCACCAATGACTATTACATCATACTTGTTATACAAATTTACTAATCCTTTCTAAAGCAAGTGGAGTGGATGATAATTGCAAGAATTTTTCTCTTTCTAAATCTAATAAATCTTGCTCAGCAATAGATTTTTTATCGATTATTTTTTGAAAAAATTCAAGAATATCTATTTGTAATTCATCAAATTTAGCGAGTTCTAATTCAGTTCTCAGGTTTATATCAGGCAAATTAATATAATTACCTTTAGAAGAGTTTTTAAATTTTATATCAAAAGCTTGTTCTAAAATGAAATTTTTATTCATGTTAACATCTAGCTGCAATGAATAATCCAGAGCAAAATAATCAGCAGAAGTAGTTTTATTTTGCAAGAGTATATTTTTTAAGTGCTGTAGTAATCTGTTTTTATCACCGTTGCTTCTAATAAACATTTCTTTAGTACCACCCCATGCTGGAATTAATCCTACACCAAGTTCAACAAGACCACTATTTAAGTTTTGATGAGCTATTACAAAATCAGAATGAAGTAAAATTTCACAACCACCTCCAAGAGCTAAGCCTATAGCACATGATATTACTGGAATCTTAGAATATTTTAAGCGTAGCATAGCTTTTTGACCAAGATGTAAAAATTTTTCTATTCCTTTGAAATCTTGATTTACGATAGCTTCTTTAAAATAATTTAAATTAGCTCCAGCAGAGAAATTATTACCACGCGGAAAAATATACATTTCTTTATTTTTATCTTCACAATAATGCGTTGCATCAATAATCAAATTAAATACATCGCTATTCAAAGCGTTCATTTTTGATTTTATAACAAAAACGTAATTGTCATTTACAAGTTGCAACTCTGCGGAGTTATTACTTAAGATTATTTCTGGAACTAATTTGGTATTATCAATAGAGCTAGTTTTGTTATAATCAGGAATTTTTATATCTAGATTTTTTGATTTTAACCATTGCCCTCCACCACCAGAAATTTTATCCAACAACTCAAATGTTCCATATTTTAGACTATACCCTAACTTCATTGCTAAATCGATGTTAGCCTTGTCATTAGTCACTGTTGGCATAAGAGATATAACATATGAAAAAAATTCCTGTAAAATATTCGATATAAATTTGCTGTATTTATCACCACAATTTAGTAGATCTTCTATATCCTTATATTCAATAATTTCTGGAGAGAGCTGATAAGTGAACTCGTCAAAATTAATTACTTGCTTTATTCTTTTACCTTGCGCATTTTTGGATAATTTATAAAAACCACTACCTGATTTTCTTCCCAAAAGATTTTTATCTTTCATTTTATCGAGTATATGGTTTTGAGCATATATTTTATGATAGTTATCATTACTTGCTAAAGAACTTAAAAGAGAGCTGGATATCAAACCCATTACATCATGACCAATCAGATCATATAATCCAAAAATACCAGTACTTGGGAAACCTAAATGTTTTGAGAAAATATAATCTATTTGTGATAGGTTTAAATTTTCTTTTATGCCATTACGAACTACTAATTCAAGCAAGAAACACCCTATTCTATTAGCAATAAACCCCGGGGTATCATTACAATTTACAATTGTTTTACCAAGAAATTTTGTCAAAAACATGGATAATTCTGGGACAATACCCTGCGACGTTTCTGAATCAGTAATAAGTTCAACCAATTCCATGTATCTTGGCGGATTAAAAAAATGGATAATTACAAAGTTTTTGCGTATATCAAGAGGAAGATTCTTTTTTAATTCTGATAATGGTATGGTTGAAGTATTAGATGACAATATTGCTGTTGGTTTCAAATATTTGCTGATGGAATGATATAATTGATGTTTTATATCAAGTTTTTCAACAATGACCTCAATAACTAAGTCTGCTGTTCTTATTAAAGAAATATCATCTTCTAAATTACCAAGTTTTATATATTTTGCATAACTTGGATGTGATAATTGAGCGGGTTTTGAATTTAATAATTTTTCATAAGAATCATTTACAATTTTATTTTTATTACCTGATTTATTATCGGCAATATCAAGTAAGATAACACTAGTTTTTGAGTTGGCAATTTGGGCGGCTATACCACTACCCATAACTCCTGACCCAATAACACAAATAGTTTGTATTTTTTGCATATTAATTCACACCATTAATTACCCTACTTGAAGCGTTTTAGTTTTTATAGCTAGCATGTCAAAAAATGATCTTAGCTCCTGCCTTGCTGCCACATGTGAGATACTAAAAGATTTATTGTGATTTGCAATTTTTAAATCAAGTAAAGTAAGACCTTGTGGAAATAACTCTCTAAAAATCACTCTTTCACTAAAACCAGGAGCGATACGAAAAGATATTCTTTTTGATAATTTCTCAAGAGCTTCACCTACATTTCTTTTATTATGCGCATCAAGATTTGAAAGTCTATTCCTAAGTACAACCCAGTCAATCGATCCTTTATCTCTAGTTGCTCTCTCCATTTTTTGTTCCCAAATCATTTGACTGTAAATAGATGGTTTGGATATATCAAGTGTTTCGCCATCTATTTTGGCCATTACATCTAAATCTAGGAAACTATCATTAATTGGTGTAATTATTGTATCTGCATAAGAATGAGCAATTTTTGACAAATGAGTATAACTTCCTGGTGTATCAATTACTATATAATCCGCATGATTCCTTGCCTGATTTAAAGCTTGTTCAAATGAGACTTGCTCTTCTTGTTCAGCAACATCTTGATTATTACTTTTCCTAATATGAAAATGCATAGGCATCATCACATTATTCTTGGGGTTATTCTCGTTATAAATCTTTCTATTATTTATATAGCTAGTTAGAGAATGCTGACGAGAGTCTACATCAATACTTGCAATATCATATCCCTTATCAAGTAACCCAATGATCAAATGCATTGAACAAGTAGTTTTCCCAGCTCCTCCCTTCTCATTACCAACAACAAAAATATGCGGGTTTTTATTTTGATTCATAATTATCTTTTACGAACTGATTTAATAATCTAACGCCAAAACCAACAGCTCCTTTAGGACAAATTGGATTTGTTCCTTTTTTATCCCAAGCAACACCAATAATATCAAGATGCGCCCATTTTACTCCTTCCTTGATAAAACGACCTATGAAATGCGCAGCAGTTGAACTACCAGCCATACCTTTTTCAGAACCGATATTGGCAATATCAGCAACTGATGATTTGATCATGTTATCATAATCTTGGTGTAGTGGCATACGCCATAATTTCTCATTCGTTTTAATAGATGATGCTATCAATTTATTAGCAAGATCATCATCATTCGCATAACATCCAGCATATGTATTACCTAAGGAAATTAAAATTGCTCCTGTTAAAGTTGCTAGATCAATAATACAAGCAGGTTTGAAGTTTTCTTGTAAATAAGTAACACAATCACATAAGACCAAACGACCTTCCGCATCAGTATTCAAAACTTCTACCGTTTGACCAGACATAGTTCGTACAACATCTCCAGGTCGTTGCGCATTGCTACCAGGCATATTTTCAACTAACCCTACTATCCCCACAACATTAACTTTAGCATTTCTTAAAGCAAGAGTTTTCATAACCCCAACCACCGAAGCTGAACCACCCATATCATATTTCATATCTCCCATACCAGCAAGGGGCTTCAAAGATATACCACCAGTGTCAAAAGTTACTCCTTTACCCACAAAACATATTGGATCACTATCATCATCCAGGCCGTTGTATTTCATAACCACTAACTTGGATTCGTTTGATGAACCTTGACCAACACCAAGCAATGCACCCATTCCCAAACTACGCATTTGACTTTCACCCAGCACATCTACGTCTACACCAATTGGGTCTAATTTATCGATGATTCTTTCTGCGTAACTTTCTGGATAGAGAATATTTGGCACTTCATTTACACAATCACGAGCAAAGAAAACACCTAATGCTAGAGATTTTTGCTCTTCAAAAAGTTTTAATGCTGCAGCATGATCATCAACTATAATATCAAAATCTTCTGTAATAAATTTTTCATCATTGCTTTTCATTGTATGATATTTATCAAACCTATAAGAAGCAAGTAGCGCACCTCCACCCATTAAAGCTGCAATATTTTCCTGTTTAAAAGAACCTATTTTGTTTGGTAGATTTATTCCAACTGAAGATGCTTTGCAAAAAGTTGCGAGTGTATGAATCTTACCACCTATTTCTTCGATTCTTACTTCTGAAATATGTTCTTGTGATCCAAATGAGATCAAAATAAGATAACGTATTTCGCCATCTTTATTTGTTGTAGTTAGAACTTTAGAATGACCATATTCTGGTTTAAAAATTCTTTCATCTTTGATGGTTTTCGAAATTAGACCATGATATTTTTGATCAATCAGTAAAGTCTCGGAATCCATCTTTAAATCATCGCCAATAATAACTGCTATAGCTTCATTATTATCTAAATCTTTATTTTCGAAAGAAATTTTTAACATATATATTTGCCCTTTGTTGGTTAATACTCAAAAATTTAAGTATATAACCACAGCCTATCATTGACAATAGAAATTCAAATAGCTGAAATATTTAAGTTATAATTAATTACTTATCACAAGTTTGGTCATATAAATAATTATATTCAAACTCATAAAATGCAGTAAATTATTGACTCAAATAGTATTTAGTATTATATTTGCCCTTTTATATTGAGTATTTACCCCTCTCTAAGCTTTTACTTTTACTGTGATTTTTATTCATGTATAGCGACCTAGTAGCTTTTTGGCCTCATCTTTACTATATAATTCAAGGTACTGGAGTTACCTTGCAATACAGCCTTGTATCCGTGTGTTTTGGCATGATTATTGGAACAATATTAGCAATTTTTAAAACAGCTGATAGCAAAATATTACGCATATTTGCAAGTAGTTATACATCCGTGTTTAGGGGTACCCCAATGCTTGTACAATTAACTATAATCCATTATGGTTTACCTAGCTTGCTAGGATTAAAAATCACCATATTTGTTTCAGGTGTTATCGCGTTCTCTTTGAATTCCGGAGCTTATGTTTCAGAAATTATTAAAGCTGGAATTAATGCAGTTGACAAAGGTCAGATAGAAGCTACAAAAGTTCTTGGTATTCCTCCAGTTCTTAGAATGAAAGATATTATTTTACCTCAAGCACTACGTAATATCTTGCCAGCTTTAGTAAATGAGCTAATAAATTTAATTAAGGAATCAGCTTTAATCTCGATAATAGGAGGCATGGATATAATGAGAAGAGCTCAAGCGGTTTCTGCTGAGACTTATGCTTACTTCACACCTATGCTGACAGCCGCAGCTACTTATTATATAATGGTTATGATTGTTAGCACTTTTGCCAAAATTTTAGAGAGAAGATTAGCTCTATGATAGCACTTGAAAATGTGTCAAAAAGTTATGCTGGTCAACCAGCAATCACTGATATTAATCTAGTTTTTGACAAAAGAGAAACTGTAGTCATAATTGGATCTTCAGGAAGTGGAAAATCAACTTTAATACGTTGTATTAATAATTTAGAAAACCCAACCACTGGGTCAGTTCTAATAGATAGTAAAAAATTAACAAGGCGCAATCGTGGAAAATTATGTTTTAAAATTGGCATGGTTTTTCAACAATTCCATCTTTTTCCGCATATGAATGTGCTTGAGAATCTTACTTATGGGCCAATTAATGTTATAAAGGCTAGTAAAAAGCAATCAGAAGAAAAAGCACAGTTGCTTCTAAAACAATTTGGCATTGCAGAAAAGATTTATTCTTATCCTGCAGATTTATCTGGCGGACAAAAGCAAAGAGTAGCAATAGTTAGAGCTTTGATGATGGATCCTGAAGTTATGCTATTTGACGAGCCAACTTCCGCTTTAGACCCTGAGGTAGTCAAAGATATAATAGAAATTATTGCCAAGTTAAAAAGTCAAATGACAATGATTGTTATTACTCACCATATAAAATTTGCCAAAATTATTGCTGATAGAATAATTTTTATGGATCAAGGTAAAATATTAGCAGATCAACCTGCAGATAAATTCTTTAAAAAACCAAATTCTCATCGAGCAAGACTATTTCTAGAAAATGTTGGAAACTTAATATAATACTTTCTACAATTAATTAGGCTTTGCTAAATTAATGCATTAAATTTTCTAAGGATCTTTAGTTACAAACTTCAATATCTATTTTTTAAAGTATAATGGTAAAATCTTCATTACTTTAGAATCAGGGTTGCATCCTTAATTCACTTATAGACAGTTTTTTATTAGTACTTTGCTACTCACTTTTATAGAAAAATCTATTATATAGTAGATTAAGTTGAGATTTGCGTATAGGTGTATAGATCTGTTACAATAAAGGGGAAATGCCATCATCATACAGTCAAGATCTTCGGGAAAAAGTAATAACACATGTCAACCAAGGTAATAGCTGCAATCGTGCATCGATAAAATTTGAAATAGCAGCAAATACAGTACGAAATTGGTACAAGAGATATAAATCATAGGGGAATTATTTAGCAAAAAAGGAAGAAGATCACATCAAGATGTATTTTTATATGTAACTTCGAATCCAGATTTTAT
>JBGCEX010000045.1:0-6591 GCA_045106635.1 Rickettsiaceae bacterium
CTCATGCATTATTTGACAAGCCTACAAAAAAAATCTAAACCGCTTTATTACATCAGCCATTATCTGCCTAAGGTTTAGGCACACCACCCTACCCCAATATTTTAGCAATTACCTAGTTCTTATTAACAATCTTATTCACAACATTTGTTGATAACTTCTTGTATAAATCTTTAACAAAATAAAGATAAAATATTCTTCAGCATTTGAAATAATATAACCATGTACGTATTTACACTAGTACGTACTATTATAAGTGCGCCAAGGAAAGTGCGTAAAAATCAGTTGGTGAAAATCCAACCTATGCAAAGTCTAACCAACAGCATAGAAGCGACTATTGCATTGCAGGCGGTGACGAATGTGATGAAGCCAATAGAAGCGACATATCAGGCTACAACGCAAGTGAAGGTGTTGAGCCCCGAAAATGTACGATATTTATAGAGGCCGACGTTTTTTTATAGTGCGGAAGGCAGTATGAAGGATGACATTATGGTAAGTCATCACTCACTCTATCGGGGTCTAAGTCCGTTGCATGGTATGAGATGGAGTTTACGTAAACTTGGGAGATCTTCTGTGTTCTCGAAAGAGTATGTTGGGACAAGTCAAAATAGGCAAGAACTGACAAATGATACAGAAGAAGTCGGACTGACTGATAGTACTCGGAGTATAGGAAAGCTATGCACATGGGGAAGCGGTCAGCAATGGAACGTCTGGTTAAGTACCAGTCAAATTAACACACCGAGGTTATAAATAACCCGCTGGAATTCAATTTCAGCACCCCAAGATGGTTTATCAAATGGATTTGCTAACTATAAGTTCTGTCAAGCAAGTAAATACATACGCATTAACTTGTTATGTGTGCACCTTTTGATATACTAATGTACTCCGAAGACTTATAAGCAAGAATATAGTTTCAATAATTTTTCTTAAATAAGACAAATTCATTAAACTCATTTTTCTTCAAAAGCTATAGGAATGCTGTTTGTACAAGCATTTATATCTCATTTAATTACGTCTCGCAATATAATAATAAAACAGAACTTATAGTGCTAAATTCAAACCTTTATTAAAATTTATTAAAGAAGTTTTTAACTCGTAATGAGTTCAGCAGAAGAGAATAAATATAATATAATTAAAGATTATGATTTTTTATCAATGACTCCATAAAATTCTTCACCAATAGAAATTTCTTCTCTATTGTTCTTTTTACGCCAGTTATTTGTATCACGTAAGGAATAAATACATCCACAATATTCTTGTTTGTAAAACTCTTCATCTTTGGCGATTTCATACATTCTTGCACCTCCACCATCTTTTCGCCAATTATAGGTCCAGTCAGTTATATCTGGATAATAGGAAGCAGCTTTAATACCAGATTTATTTATTTGATCCATATCTTTCCATCTTGAAATACCTAGTGAAGATGTTATAACCTTGAAGTTATTTTCATGGGCATAAAGAGCTGTTCTAATAAAACGCATGTCAAAGCACATGCTACAACGAATTCCACGTTCTGGTTCATATTCCATACCTTTAGCTCGTGCAAACCAATTTTGTACATCATAATCTGCATCAACAAAATCAATACCTAACTTTTCAGCAAAGCGTATATTTTCATTTTTTCGGATTTCATATTCTTTTTTTGGATGAATGTTTGGATTATAAAAAAAGATTGTTAAATCAATAGAGGATTGCACCATCTTTTCCATTAGTGGGCCAGAACAAGGAGCACAACAAGAATGCATTAATACTTTATTACTAGCATCTGGTATTTCAAACTCTTGGATAGAGGTATTATTCATGACTAGACAATATCTTCAGATAAATTATTTTTATACGTTTCCTTGTAAAAGATAATAATACACAAAACAAAAATTGCTAAGGCACTTAAGTTATAGGAAATAGCAACTCCTGTAAACCTTACTCTAGTAGGAAATAGTTCAACTAGTAAGGTTGGTACTGGTCCCATGTAAATTCCAATGATTGCAGCAAAAATTATTTGCGATAAAATGGCCCAAATATAATTCATTGAAGCTAGGGCTACGAATATTGGGTATATAGCTAATATTAGTAAGATAGTACCAAAGATAATAACAGGTTTTCTTCCAATCTTGTCTGAAATATGAGCGGAAATTGGAAAAACTATGGTCATAGTTACAAGTATAATAGCACATACTACAGAGCCTTGTTGTGCGGTATAACCAAGATTATACATGAAATATTTCATAAAAACGGTAGTTGTATAAAATGGCGCGGTAACATTTATATAGATAACAATTGCCATTAACAATTTACGCCAGTGCTTTGTAAAAGTTTCACGCAATGGAGTTCTAGAGAGATACCCTCCTTCTTTTGCTGCCTTATATATAGGACTTTCAGATAGATGGGATCTTATATATAACCCAACCAATCCAATTACTAAACCAAAGACAAAAGGTATTCTCCATCCCCAAGAAAGCAAATCTTCTTCACTTAAAGCGTATGAAAAAGCATTAGCAACTCCTACACCCAGTAACATTCCAAGACACATGCTAACAAAAGATGCGCTACCAGCTAAACCTCTTCTATTATCTGGAGAGTGTTCAACTATATAGGCAATACATCCGCTAAATTCTCCACCTAAAGAGAACCCCTGAATTAGTCTGATAATTGCTAAAGTAATTGGAGCGGCAATTCCAATTGATTCATAGGAAGGTAACAATCCTATTCCGGCCGTTGGAATTGCCATCATCATTATTCCAATAACTAAGGCGCTTCTTCTACCAAATCTATCACCTATTTGGCCAAATAAAATACCACCAATAGGTCTTACAAGAAAACCAGCTGCAAAGAGTGCAAAAGTTAGAATTTCAACAAATTCAGTTTCAGGAAAAAATTTTAAACCAATTATATATGCAAATTGTGCGTATAATGCATAATCATACTATTCAAGAGCATTTCCGATCATTCCTGAAATGACGACTTTTCTCATTCTAGACCATTAAGTTAATTGCAAATTTAATCAGGCGTGATAATAAAGTAATTAATTCTTAATGCAAATAAATTTATTTAATTTATGAGCAGGTTTAGCTGATGCTATATTCATTGCTTTTTAAATCTAATGTTTTGCTAATTTTAATTAGTTACGTTGATCAAAGATTTTCTATTTAAAGGTAGTTTTTTCTTATATTCTTGCTCTGTTTTTAAATAGTCCTGTGCTGCTTGAGATAATTTTCTATATAATAATCTTTTTTGCTTATTAATCTTTGCTATTTCTTTTCGATAAGCGATTATTTCATCGCGAATTTCAACTGGGATTTTAGATACATATTGTTTATACTCATCTACAATTTTTTGAAACTCTGCTGGTTCTTTAATCTTACCAGAAGTTGTTATTGAAGATTGCGTAGTAGTTGGTTTTGTTTTTGTATCTTCTAAAGCAAAAGATGTTGTAGCTGACGTTGAAATTAACGTTAGCATAATAATTTTAAAAAACTTCATAAAACACTCCTAAATAATTATGTTGAATAATGTAGCAATCATTGTTACTTGTAAAAACTAATAGCATTAATTTATTTTCAGATATATAACTATGGATAATCCTTTTAGCCAATCAAAACTGATATATACAATTCACTTTAACACTTTACATAAGCATTTAGAAGTTTTTGAACGTTTTTTTTCAGAAAACATTTTAGGTGTTAGTACATTCGAGATAGAATCTAAAACAATTGAAGCTGATGATGCTGATATATGGTGCTTTGAAGCCTATTTTGCTAAAAAACCACAAAAGATGGTTTTGGTAAAAAATATTCAGAAATTTTCCAATGAAAATAATCTTGAAATTATTGGTAATATTGATTTTAAAACTATAAAAGACCAAGATTGGGTATCTGAATACCAAAAACAATTAGTTCCAATTTGCATTGGTAGATTTTTTATAAGTACTTTAAAGCAATTAGATCAATGTCCACCTAGTTCTCTGCCAATTATTCTAGAAGCATCAAGAGCTTTTGGCACGGGGGATCATCCCACGACAGCAGGATGTTTAGAAATACTTGAAAAGTTGTCAGAGTTTGATTTTAAAACAATTTATGATATAGGAACAGGCAGTGGTATATTAAGCTTTGCTGCTGAAAAAACATGGCCAAAAGCTAAAATTTGGGCGTGTGATATTGAAGAAAACTCAATAGAGGTGGCAAAAATTAATCAACAATTTAATAATTCTAAAATTAATTTTTATCAAAATTCTTCTGGTGAAAATTTACAAAATCCAAATTTTCAGAATAAAAAATTTGATTTGATTGTTAGTAACATTCTTTCTCAGCCATTAATTAAGTTAGCCCCATCAATATGTTTTTTGTTAAAGAGGAGTGGAAAGTTAATTTTGTCGGGATTTTTGGATTATCAAATGCACGAAATAATTAACATTTATAAGGAAAGCAACCTTGAAGTTGAAAAAATTACTAACAAATCTAACTGGATTACACTCTTGCTAAAGATAAAAAATAATTAATGTTTGCGTTGACTTTTAGAAGGTTTTTGTGTATTATTTCAACGAAATATACTTTAATTAAATATAATCACACGATATGGAAAATGTACAGAAATCTGGCTTTGTCTCTGAATTAAGAAGAGTGTTTTGGCCTATTGAATGGCATGAAAACAAAAAATTCCTGCCAATGGCAGCTATGATGTTTTGCATTCTTTTTAACTATTCTACTCTTCGTTCAATAAAAGATGGTTTTGTTGTAACTGGTATAGGCCCAGAAGCAATAAGTTTCTTAAAAACATATGTAGTATTACCGTCAGCAGTTATTATGATGGTTATATATGCAAAACTTTGTAATGTTTTAAGTCAACAGAAAGTATTTTATGTTGTTACTGGGTTTTTCTCGGTTTATCTAACGTTTTTTGCTTTTGTATTATATCCATATCCAGAATTTTTTCATCCAAGTCATCAAACTATTGAAAGATTAGTTTTAGAATACCCTAATTTCAAGTGGTTTATTCGAATTTGTGGGCAATGGAGTATAGCTTCTTTCTATGCTGCTTCTGAATTATATGGTAGTATGATGCTCAGTTTGTTGTTTTGGCAGTTTGCAAATCAAATCACTAAAACAAATGAAGCAAAAAGATTTTATTCAATGTTTGGCTTACTCGGTAATTTTTCTTTGCCATTAGTAGCGTTAGTGCTTACCTATTTGCTTAGTTTGGACACCAATATAGTTGCTGAAGAACATCGCTTTATTCCTGTAATATGCGTCGCTATTTTTAGCAACATTCTTGTCATGTTCTTTTATTCATGGATGAACAAACATGTTCTTACTGACCCACGTCTTTATGACTCAGGAGAAACTACTGGAAAACCTAAAAAGAAAAAAACTAAATTATCTCTTGGTGAAAGTTTTAAAATGATTTTTACTTCAAAATATTTAGGATTGGTTGTAACTTTGATATTAGCGTATGGGATCTCGATTAATTTAGTTGAAGGTGTATGGAAGGCAAAATTAAGAGAGTTATATCCAACAAAAGAAGCTTACACAATGTTCATGGGAACATTTCAAGCGTATCAGGGTGTTGCTGCAATTATCTTTATGCTTGTAGGTAGTAACATATTAAGAAGAGTATCTTGGGCAACAGCTGCGATATTCACTCCTTTGATGATTTTATTTACTGGTATAGGTTTCTTCTCTTTTATTATATTTGATCAATCTATAGGCCTATATTTTGCTGCGTTTTTTGGTACAGGACCTTTAGCTTTAGCTGTAATTGTTGGAACAGCTCAAAATGTACTAAGTAAGGCAACTAAATACTCTTTATTTGATTCAACAAAAGAAATGGCGTATATTCCTCTTGATGATGAGATGAAAACAAAAGGTAAAGCAGCTGTTGATGTTATAGGTGGAAGATTCGGTAAATCTGGTGGTGGTATAATTCAGTCAACTTTCTTTATTTTGTTACCTACATATACGTTTCAAGATGCAACCCCTTATTTTGCGGGTATATTCTTCGTGATAGTGATCTTGTGGATTTTTGCTGTACAAGGACTTAGCAAAGAATATCAAAAACTTACTAAAGAAGAAGCTAATTAAGTTTATAAACCTCTATTTAAAAGACCATTTTGTCATTCTAACAGAATGGTCTTTGTCATGTCATAGATTCAATTTTTCATGAAAAGCGAATGCTTCTTTCAAAATCAAATCATACAGTTAGTATTTAAAGATAAGCACTTTTTATAGCGCTCCATCAGATTAAATCAAAAGCTTTCTAAGTAAATTCAAACTTTATTGTAGAGTGGGTATATTTATTTCTTTTTCTTTCTTAGTAAAACCCTATAATTCTTTGAGTTTGCTACAAATGTGGTTAGCTAAAACTAACCCTTATAATAAAACCATCTTTATTAGAGTGACCTAATAAATTTCTTAAATATTTAAAAAAAGAATCTAAAGCAATTATATAGCTATGTAATTTAAAATAAGGTGGGAATATTATAATATATGCTCATCCTTTTCAATCATAGCTCTCAGATCTGAACAACCCAGTTATTAAAAACATTAGTATTAATGTTGTATTCAAGAAACCTTAACGTCAATAGACTCTTTCCCATTAAAG
>JBGCEX010000046.1:0-34972 GCA_045106635.1 Rickettsiaceae bacterium
TTATATTAACAACCTCATGACCTTCCTTAGTTAAAGAAATAGTATAATCAAGAAAAGACTGTTGGATGCCACCTAGATCTCTTGACATCATAATATTAAATATTCGCATCTTGCATCTGTTGTCTTTTTGTTAAATTATAATAGTCAAGTTATGATTAAGTCACAGTTTTTAGCTATTCATTATGATTTTATTTTGTGATATTCAAATATAAAATTATTCGTTTCTTTTAAATATATTTTTTAGCAAGTTCATTTATTTTTAAATAATCAGTTTTTCCACTAGCAAGTAGAGGGATTTCTATAATGACTGCTATAATTTTAGGTATATATAGTTCTGAAACTGCCATTTTTTTTGCTTTCTTGGCAACTTGTTCTCTTGTTAAATCTTTTATTGTTGTAAATAATAAGATTTGTTCGCCTTTTTTATCATCTGGAATGCAAATAGCAGCATTAGTAGATTGAGATTGGTGAGGATTTATTTTGCCTACTAATTCTTCTACAGCTACAAGTGAAATCATTTCTCCTGCAATCTTAGCAAACCGTTTTTCACGGCCTAATATTGTTATGTAGCCTTCCGAGTCAACATTTACTATATCACCAGTATCATACCAGTCATTCCCTAATTTTTCAACAAATGGGGGTTCTATTATACCTGGGTTTTCTGGTTTTATATAACCGAGCATTATATTAGGCCCTTTAACACAAAGCCTACCACCATCTCTAATCCCATTAACTGGTTGCAAAAAATATTCAATTTTTGGTAAAAATTTTCCAACAGAGCCAGCTCTGTAATACATTGGCGTATTGGTAGCAATTGCTGGAGATGCTTCTGTTACGCCATAAGCTTCAAGTATTCTAATACCAAATTTATTAAGCCATGTTAGCCGTGTGGTTTCCTTGAGCTTTTCTGCTCCGGCTATAACATATCTCATCGAATAAAAATCATATGCGTGAGCATAAGAAGCATAGGCTGCTAAAAAACTATCAGTACCGAACATTATTGTTGCACCTATATCATAAACTACTTCAGGAATTATTCTATAGTGAAGAGGAGATGGATATAAGAATATTTTAACGCCTCCAAGAATCATAATCATTGTTGCAGTCATGCCAAAACTATGAAAGAGAGGTAGTGCATTGAAAGCTAAATCATTGGGGGTAAAATCAATTATAGCAAGAGCCTGGCAACGATTTGACTGTATGTTCCTATGAGACAGAACAACTGCCTTGGGTCTACCTTCTGTGCCAGAAGTAAATAATACAACTGCAGGCAATTGATCATCTTTTTTTGGACAAAGATAGTTGTAATAAATTTGTGGGAAAATGCTACCGATTATGGCTTTTATTTTTAACAAAGGTTTTATATGTTTTCTTAAATCTTCTAAATATATAAGTTTTATTCCTTGCTCTGATATTAGAGTAACAAGCTCTTCAAGATCTGCTTTTTTTACAAATTGCAAAGAGGTATAAATAATTCTGATTTGAGAAGTTGTGCAAGAAGAAATTACATTATTTGCTCCTGAGGTAAAATTAATTATTGCTGGAATTCTTCCAGAAGATTGCATCGCAAAAAAAGTAATTATGCTACCGACCATGTTGGGTAGCATAATACCCACTTTTTCTCCAACATCCGTTTGTTTTTTTATTAAATCACTCAGAATAAATGATTTCAAAAAAATAGATCGATAATTACTTTTGTTTCCATCTATATCTTCCAAAATTTTTGTATTCATACCAAATAATTTTGCAGAATTAATCAATGATTGGAATAATGTTTGTTGGTAATCTGAGCTTTCAAACATCATATCTTTCATTATATCGTATAGGGATTGACTAATATATTTTCTTCTTTCCCTAGCACCAAGAGTTTTTGGTGGATCAACTTTTTCAGGTGGTAAAATAGTGATAGTGATTTTACGTCTTAAAGAAAAACGAGTTTTTAGTGTTTTGCGAATTTTTGAAAAACAAGTGAATTGAGTGCCATCAACCCTTATTGGTAAAATCGTAGCGTTTGATTTATCAGCTATCATAGCTGGGCCTTCATAAACCTTCATTAAAGCACCAGTAAGACTAATTCTTCCTTCTGGAAAAATTGCAATTTTTTTATTTTTCTTTACTACGTCAATTAAACTTTTAATTGCCATGGGGTTATTAGGGTCTATCGGATATGTACGAGCTAATTTAAGGAATGGTTTAACCCACCAGTTCTTAGCTACTGATAAATTAATAGCAAATTGAATGTTTTCTGGTATATAAGTGGCTATTAAAATTGGATCAATATATGACAAATGATTTGCAATGATAACGGTTCTTTTTCCAGCTTTTTTGTAATTTTCAATACCTTTTACTTCGACTTTATAAAAGAGACTGAAGATGGTTCTAAAAATCTTTTGTAGAAACTTTAGAGGAATGATTTTTGTATTTGGAATGAATTTATATATATGAAGAGCAACTACAAAATTTAAAATACTTATTATTAAAATTACGGATGTTATAGAAAAATTCATATAAAAAAGTAATGATAATATAGCTGTAGAGCTAGCCATAAAAAATGAATTGATTAAATTGTTTGCTGCAATTACTCGGCTTCTATAAGGAGGAGATGTAAAATATTGCATTACTGCAAATAATGGTACTACATAAAATCCACCAAAAGCAGAAAGAAAAAATAAATCAAATAATATTCTCAAATAGTGGAATTCGTCAAGAAAATCAGCAACATTTTTTAAATGATCAGGGCGATAAGTAATTTCAGCAATGCTAGCAGCAAAATATAAATCGATACAAAAGATACTTATACCTACAGCTGCAATAAAAACATATTTTGTCGTAATATTGTTGGCTAAAATCTTGTTACATAAAAATGATCCAACACCCACACCAATTGAAAATACTGCTAAAAACAAAGTTGCTACATTTTTATCTGCTCCTAAAGTATCTCTGGTTAAAAGTGGTATCTGAGCTAAAATAGCTGCGCCAGTAAACCAAAACCAAGAAATCCCTAAAATAGCTAAATATACTTTATTTCTTGAATAAGCATATTTCACTATAGTCATACTTTCTGCTATAATGTTTGGGTTAATTTTTATTTCTGGGTTTGTATTGTTAGAAAGAGGCATAAAAAAACTAGCCACAAGACCTATGAGTGCTATAATGATAGCAAGTATAATAACTAAGTTGCCATCAAAATTGTAGAATCCTCCAAGCATAGTGCCAAACATTATAGACATAAATGTTCCAGCTTCTATGTAACCATTAGCACCCAGAAGCTCTTCTTTTTTTAACTGATCTGGTAAAACACTATATTTAATAGGGCCAAAAAAAGTTGAATGTATACCCATCAGGGTTAAAGCAACAAATAAAATTATTAAATTCTCATTATAAAAGCCGTAAGTAGAAAGTAATATTATACCAACCTCTATAGATTTTATGATCTTAACAATTTTTGATCGTTCATAGCGATCAGCTACTTGACCAGCTAAGCTTGCAAAAAGTACGAAAGGAGCGATGAATAAAACATTAGCAAGCATTACTAGCATGTAAGGAGCAATGCTCAAGCTTTCTGCTATTTTGAATGTAATTAAAATTATAAGAGCATTTTTTATTATGCTATCATTTAAACATCCACAAAATTGCACAATAAATATTGGCAAGAATCTTTTATCTTTAAAAAGATATAGTTGATTAGAACCCATTTACTTCCTAAAAAAATTATTGGAAAATACTATGTAATTTATTAACACTTGTCAAATGAACTATTTGGATAATGATCTGTAGATTTGAAGTAGAACAGCGTTTTTCAATTGCAAATCTACGGTAATAGATCATTTATCTACCAAGTACGTATACAAATACAAAAAGAAATAACCAGACTACATCAACAAAATGCCAGTACCATGCTGCAAATTCAAAGCCTAAATGTCCGTGTCCACGGACGAAGTGTCCATTTTTTGCTCTAAAATAACATACTGCTAAAAATATAGTGCCAAGTATTACGTGCATACCATGGAAACCAGTAGCTAAGTAAAAATTTGCTGCATATACACCATCTACTAATTTAAAGCTTGCATGATGATATTCATAAGCCTGAAATACAGTAAAAGTAAAACCTAATAATACAGTTATGCCTAGGGCTCTTACAGAATTCCGTTGATCATTTTGTGTGATAGAATAATGAGCCCAAGTAACAGTAGTTCCAGAAAGTAATAAAATAAGTGTATTGATAAATGGGATATCCCAAGGGTCAAAAGTTTGTATCCCTTTAGGAGGCCATGATCCTTCGCTTACTACCCATACTCCATCTAATATTCCAGCCGGGAAAATACTTGCTGAGAAAAAAGAAAAGAAAAAACCAAAGAAGAACATTACTTCTGATAATATGAAAAGTGACATGCCGATTCTTAGTCCTATTCTGACTTTTTCTGTGTGATGATGAGTTCTACCTTCGTTGATAACATCCTTCCACCAATGATATGAGCAAAACGTCACTGATAATGCTCCAAAAATACTAATATATTTAGACATAGGGTGGCCATGCATTAGAAATACAGCCCCAAGTGTTAAGAAAAAGAGAGAGAATGCAGTGAGAATAGGCCAAGGGCTAAGTTCCACTAGATGAAAAGGATGTTGTTGTTTTGTGGACATTATCTTACCTATTAATTTCTAATTTATCAGTTTTTACTGAATAACCATGCTAAATTCTAGAATTCATTCTACATAAAAAAAGCAATTCAGCAATTTCATATCTTCAACATATATTATATTATCTAGCTACCTTATATGTCTAGAATTTTTTTGTTTTATAGATCACGTACTTTAAAGAAACTATAAGATAAGGTAATCCTATCAACATCGTCCATTTCTGGGTCTTTATCAAGATCTGAGTGAATGTAAAAGGAAACAGGCATCAACATTTTTTGACCAGCCTTTAGTAATTGCTCTTCAAAACAGAAACAATGAACTTTAACGAAGTATTTTCCAGCTTTGTCAGGTGTAACATTATAAACGGAAGTGCCTATAATATCATGGTTACCAAAATTTTCTGATTCATAAAAAATTAGAGCGTTTTCTCCGGTGGTTACTTCTGTTCGACGATGTTTAGGAACAAATTTCCATGGTAGGTTTTTATCAACATTAGCATCAAATTCTATGGTAATTTTTCTTGTACCTTTTTTAGGTTTGGCGAAAGATTCTGCCCTTTGCGTGGTTCCTCCGAAGCCTACAGCCTTACAAAACAAGTTGTATATAGGAACAGATGCAAAAGTTAGTATTAGCATACTGGTAAATAATAACACAAGAGATAAAGCTAGTTTTGTATTTGATTTATGCATGATATATTTAGTAGCTAAATTGTTCTTTTATCACTCTATCTTCAAAAGTATGATTTTGGTCAAATAAAATTTTAATAATTTTATCTTTAGATGAATTGACAATTACTTTTTCAACATTAGTGAATTCATTAAAATCTGCAACAGCGCTGACTGGTCTTTTATCAGCTTCAAAAATATTAAATTCAATAGTAACGTCTGACGGTAATATTGCTCCATGCCAACGTCTTGGTCTAAATGGACAAATTGGTGTAAGACATAGAACGTTTGATTTAAGTGGTACTATTGCTCCGCCAGCTGAAAGGTTGTATGCGCTACTTCCAGCTGGTGTTGAAACTAGCGCTCCATCTGCTGTTAATTCTTCTATTCTTTGTATATTATCTACTTTTATTTGGAATTTTGCTGCTTGGTTGGTTTGTCTAAAAATAGAAACTTCATTAATTGCTAGCGCTTTAAACTCGTCTCCTTTGATATTAAACGCTCTCATTTCTAAAGGATATAAATTTGTATATTTTGTCTGTTTTATATTATTAGGAAAGTTCTCAAGATGAAAATTATTCATTAAAAAACCAACGCTACCAGAGTTAATACCATAAAATGGTATATTTAAGTCCATATAATGATGTAAGGCGTGAAGCAGGCTTCCATCCCCACCAATTACGATTATTAAATCAGACTCTTCTGGCTCGGTAGGAGCGAAATATTTGTTTAGTTCGTTAGCTATTTTTGTTGATCCTTGGGTATGTGGATGAATAATTGCTATTTTTTCAAATTTCTTAGTAGCATTTGCCATAAAATAAATATTATATGATTAAAAAATAATACTATAAAAGCTGAAACAATAACATCACTTAAAAAATGTCCGCCCATCATAATTCTCGAGAGACCAACCATGCTACCAAAAACAACCCCTACAATATAGATTTTATTAAAATACAATAAACTTGTTGTATAAGCAATTGCACTAAAAAAATACCCCATAGCAGCATGGCCAGAAGAAAATGAACAATTGCGCTCGCATTGATTGCTTAGCTTGAAGGCTTTAGTGAAATGTTGTGTTCCATTAAATTCTTCTATATTACGAGGTCTTGCTCTGCCAAAATTTTCTTTAAAAACTTCATTTACAATTAATCCTGGAGAAATAGTAGCGGTAATAAACAAGAAAAACACCCCAGATCTTATGATTTTTTTTAAATTTTTATGTTTAATGGCAATATATGCAAGATATAGTAGGCAGACTAAGATGAATAACTTAGTCAAAAAGGGTAATAATTGATATATTTGATAAACTAAAAAATTTTTCCTATAGATAAATCCATTTTCTGTGGAAAAAAAAATTCAGAAAATGATATATCAAGTCCTGGGAATATAACAAGCAAAAGTGACAGAAAACCAGTGATGATTAGGATGGTATTAACAAGGTAATTATTTATCCATAGACGGGGCATCATTAATCGTTTATAAGTTAATGCAAGAAAATTTAATAATATAGAAAAATAAATGTCGTTCAACCCAAAAACTTATAAAGATAAATTATTGTTTATTCCACTTGGTGGAGCAAATGAAATAGGTATTAATGTTAACTTGTACCATTTCCAAGGAAAATGGATCATGGTAGATTGTGGAAGTGGATTTGCAGATGAATATCTCCCAGGTGTAGATATGATAGTTGCTGATTTGAAATTTATTGAAAGACATAAAAAAGATTTGCTTGGTTTAGTGCTGACTCATGCTCATGAAGATCATTTAGGAGCAATTCAGTATTTATGGAGCAATCTAGAATGCCCTATCTATACAACTAAGTTTACCAGAAACTTTTTAAAGATGAAATTATCAGAATATGCATTTGCTAATGATATAAAAATTAATGTGGTGAATGCTGGTGATAAATTTGATTTAGGCCCTTTTTCAATTAAAATGGTACCTCTTACTCATTCTGCGCCAGAGATGCAAGCTTTGATGATAAGAACTGCTGCTGGTAATATTATGCACACTGGTGACTGGAAATTTGATCCTGACCCAGTTGTTGGTAAATCATCAGATCTGGAAGTCTTAAAAAAATGTGGAGATGAAGGGGTTCTTGCTTTAGTGTGTGATTCAACTAATGTTTTTAACGAAGGTGTATCAGGTTCAGAGGGAGATGTTAGAAAAAGTCTTGTAGATATTATTGCTGGTTGTCCAAAAATGGTAGTGGTTACGACATTTGCTTCAAATCTAGCAAGGTTAGATACTTTGATTCATGCTGGTCAAAAAGCTGGTAGAAAAATCGCTTTGACTGGTAGAAGTCTTCATAGAATGCTTGCCGCTGCTCAAGAGAGTGGTTATTTGAATGATATTGCTCCTTTAATTGATGAAAGAGCTGTTGGGAATTATAAAAGAGAGGAGTTGTTAATTATAGCTACTGGTTGCCAAGGTGAAGCAATGGCAGCGACTGCCAAAATGGCAAACAAAACTCATTCTTCAGTAAAACTATCCCCAAAAGATACAGTTATATTTTCTTCAAAAATTATTCCTGGTAATGATAAAAAAATATTTAGGATGTTTAATATTTTTGTGAAAATGGGAGTAGAGGTAATTACCGAAAGGGATCATTTTGTCCATGTGTCGGGTCATCCTGCTATTGAAGAATTAAAGAAAATGTATGAATTAGTAAGGCCTAAAATTTGTATTCCTGTTCATGGAGAACCTGTGCATATTCATGAGCAGGCAAAATTAGCAAGAGCAAATGGCATCAAAAAGACTGTAGAAGTTGAAAATGGTAGCGTTGTATTAATTGACGAAATAAATCCTAAAGTAATTGATTTTGTTGAAAATGGTTATTTAGCTGTTGATGGTGATTATTTATTGTCTGATTCGTCGCCAATTTTTAAAATGCGTCGTAGGATGAGAGATGCTGGTATTGTCGTTGCTTCGATAGTAGTTAATGGTAAAGCAGAATTAGTTACTAAACCATTGATAGTAATGCCAGGACTTCTTGATCCGAAAGAAGATGAAGAGTTTTTAAACTCTATTACACAAGAAGTGGTAGATGCGTTGCATAATCAGAGGAAACAGTCAAAAGGTAGGTTGTTAATTGACCAAATACAAGATTGTGCTCGTGCTGCTATTAGAAGAATATTAAAGCATGAAATTAATAAATCACCACTGATCATAGTTAATATTGGTGAGGTGGATTAATTATAATTACTGATTAAAGGAAGTTTTAGGATATAAAATTCTATGTTACACTATTAACTAGTATTAGTGTATAATTTAAGTCGATAAGGCTTTGTACGGCAATGTTAATCGGATGTCCAAATCTTTTTTAGCTACTAATTGTAAAATAGTTCGTCATCCTAAAGAGTGGGTTATAAAAGCAAAGAGTGTTAATTCTTTTGTTATAGTTGTTTCGCAAGAATTTGACTCTTTTCCTCATGACCGTATATCTATGGCATATATAAATATTAATGGGTTTTGTGCCAAATCATTTAACATGATAGAACCAGTAAAAATAATAGGAATGTCAGATGAATTTGAGGGCTAAGATTTATATTGCTTATTGTAAAGAAAATAAATTATACACAAAAAAGCTGCTAAGCTATACCAAGTAATTGCATATTCTAAATGATCATTCCTTACTATGTTTAAGTAAGTAGAGGTCAAAGGAAGCGCCCCTTCTGGTAGATTTAAGCTTTCTATCTGCAGTAAATAAAAATCACTTTTGGTGATTCCTAGTTTTTGTCTAGCTTCTTGTAAATCAAGCGTGAACCATATGTTATTTTTAGTGTCATTATCTGGTATAAAAAATCTTTTTTCTTCTTCTTTCATAACAAAAGCAATGATTGTTTCTTCATTCTTTGATGAAAAAGAACTAGCATTTTTTTTAGTGCTTTGAGGTATCCAGGCTCTTGATACTAGGTAAATATTTCCTGAAACATCTTTAAATGGAGATAAAAAATAATAGCCATCTTTTTCTGGATAAGCAGATCTTCTGCCATATAAAAAGATATTTTGATGATCTAAAAAATGACCTGTAAGCTCTACTTTAGAATAGAGTTCTGGTGTATTTTGAAAACTCATCATTTTGATGGGTGGGTTTTGGATATTGAGGTCAATTGTTGAAATAAAATTTTCTTTTTCTTTTAGTCTTTCTAATTGCCAACTACCAAGGTAAATCAAAAATATTGTGCATAAAGAAACAATTACAAAGGGTATTATTTCAAATTTCTGTCCAAGGATGGAAAAGTTTTTCATATTATAAGTTTTATTACATAGAGGTAAATCAGAGGTAAATCAGTCTGTATAGTATCGACAGAGTATTTGTTTGTCTAGTTTTTATAAATATGGCATGCTAATGTTGCGCTTAGAAACAGCAAATAATTAATAATTTAAAATTATTTATAAAAAATGTTATTTGGCATTGATACGTTATTAAATCTCATATATTATACATTATATTAACCAATTATACTAAGTTTTGAAAGTTAACTTAATTATTTAAGAAGATCTTTAAAGTATAAGTATCTTCAATATGATTTTAAAAGATTGTTTCTAAACATTTAGAGGCCATTTTAGATGTGGTAATAAGTTGAGTAAATTAAAATTTCTTTTGTTTGAAAGTAAATATGAAACTAGGATTCAAAATATGGCTTTAGAATTCAAAGCGCCCGAGAATGTTATTTTAAAACCGATTATTACAGTTTTTGGTGTTGGTGGAGCTGGTGGGAATGCTGTTAATAATATGATTAGTTCTAATTTGCAAGGAGCTAAATTTGTTGTTGCTAATACAGATGCTCAAGCTTTAAGTCATTCAGAATGTGTTAATAAGCTTCAACTTGGTGCTTCTTCAACAAAGGGTCTTGGAGCTGGAGCTTCTCCAGATGTAGGAAAACAATCTGCAGTCGAATCTGAGAATGAGATTAGATCGTATCTAGAAGGTAGTAATATGGTGTTTATTACTGCTGGCATGGGCGGTGGAACAGGAACAGGAGCGTCACCTGAGATAGCAAGGGTAGCAAAAGAGCTGGGGATTTTAACGGTAGGTGTTGTAACTAAACCGTTTTTATTTGAAGGGGCTAGAAGAATGAAAGTCGCTGAAAGTGGATTGAAAGAGTTGCAACAGCATGTTGATACTTTAATTGTTATTCCAAATCAAAATTTATTTCGTATTGCTAATGAAACCACCACTTTTACCGATGCCTTCAAAATGGCGGATGAAGTACTTCATTCTGGAGTTAGAAGTGTTACAGATTTAATTATTATGCCTGGTCTTATAAATCTTGACTTTGCTGATATTAAAACTGTAATGAGTGAGATGGGTAAAGCGATGATGGGGACAGGAGAGGCTTCTGGAGAAGAAAGATCAATAAAAGCTGCAGAAGCTGCTATCGCTAATCCGTTATTAGATCATACCTCAATGTCTGGTGCTAAAGGTGTATTAATAAATATTACTGGCGGTAAAGACATGACTTTATATGAAGTTGATAGTGCAGCAAATAGGATTAGGGAAGAAGTTGGAGATAGTGATGCAAACATCATTTTTGGATCTACTTTTAACCCTGATTTGCAAGGTGTTGTAAGAGTTTCTGTGGTTGCAACTGGTATAGATTCGGAATCAGTTAATATTGCCCGTAATGAACGCCAAGACTTTGCTGTTAAAGAAGAAGCGCATGAAGAAAATAGCTTGTATAGTGAAGAATTTTCCGCGGAAATAGAAGAAATTCCAGTGTATGAAGGTCAAGATGAAGAAGAGCGGAGTAGTGCATTTAATAGTGAAGCAGATTTACAAGAAAAAATAGCAAAATTATCAGCGCGTATAGATTCAGAATCTGAAGAAGCTATCATACCGCAAACTACTGCTTCCCCTGTTTATAAAGAACAATTTAGTCCTGTTGTGAAGAAACCTTCTTTACTAAAACGTATGTGGAATTCTTTAAAAAATGCTGAGTCGAATGAATCGCAAAGATCAATGGAGGGTCAAACGGAGACTCAAAATGGTAGTATTTACAATGATAGAAAAGATAATATTACGCCGAGTCTTTCTAAAAATAGTTCTCAAATTCAGGATGTTCCAGTTTTTTTAAGAAAAAAATAGTTTTGAAAATATAATGTTAGTTCAAGATAAGTTGAACTGTACTAAGTTAAAGATATATGCTTATGATTATAGCAAATAAATCTGTAATAACAAAAGCAGCTAAGTCTGCTATTTGGGCGCTTTATACCAACTTAACTACATGGCCTCAATGGGACGAAGATATTGAATATGCACGATTAGAAGGAAGTAAATTGATTCAAGGGGTTAAGGGCGTCTTAAAACCAAAAGGAGGTCTCAAAGTAAAATTCGAAGTGGTAGAAGTTACTACAGAACAATCCTTTACAAATACCTCGTATTTGCCTTTGACTAAAATGATTTTTGCTCATTATCTAAAAGATAACGCTGATGGCACAATAACAATTACCCATCATATTGAAATGAAAGGAATGCTCGCACCATTATTTGCTTTTATAATTGGACGCAAAATAAAAAATAACCTGCCTGATGCAATGAATAAACTTGCAAATTTAGCAGAACATAACTTTTAAAACTATCACAATGAGCGAAGAATGAAATTGTAATGTGATATTAGTCATTTTTAAGGGAAACAATTGAGCGTTCAAATTATTTAGAAATATAGTATCAAAAAATATAAAAAGAGGATGTTAAATTGCTCTTCTGTTGTATTAAATGATCAAAAAGTTAATTATACTTTGGCAATTGTTACAAGTTTTACTGTGCTGGCTTTTGCTTTTTTTAAGATTTTGGCGCATTCAGTACTGGTTGCTCCTGTAGTCAGAACGTCATCGACTAATAAAATAATCTTGTTCTGAATTTTAAAATTTTTATTAAATTGAAAGCTACCAAGTAAATTTTGTGATCTTTGTTTTTTGTTTAATCCAATTTGATTTTTTGTCATTCTTTTTTTTATTAATAGATTAGGAATAACAGGCTTATGTAATTTTTTAGATAGTTCTTGGGCTAATATTTGAGGAGGGTTGTAGTTACGAAAAATACGTTTGAATTTATGCATAGGTACTGGGGCTATGATATCGATATCTTGTAAATCTTTAGAAAACCTATTGTTTAAAAGTTTAGCAAATAATTTTGCCAAACTTGTTTTATCTTTATATTTAAAATTATGTACTAATTTTTTCGTTTCTGGCGAAAATTCTAAGAGTGTCCTAATCATGTCCACTTTAGGTTTTGAAATAATGCATTTAGCACAAATATTGATTTCAGTAAAATTAATTTCAAATTTTTTACAGCAGATAATGCAGTAAGGTTTATCTATAAATGTAAAGTTAGGCCAGCATGAACTGCAAATTCCGTCATTACTATTTGTAAGATTACTACATGCTGAGCATCTAAAGGGAAAAATATAATTTATGGTATTTTTAAATAAAAATGAAATATCCAAAAAATCAAATCTCACTTAGAAAATTCTCCATTTCGGTAATAGTTGAGATATTCGTTATTTTAAAATTATGAGGTGTTTTTTTAGCAAGGCCTGATAACACTTTGCCAGAACCTATCTCTACTAGTTCCGTGACTCCAAGATGGTTTAACTCATTCATAGTTTCACGCCAACGAACTGTCCCGCAAATTTGGGAGATTAAGTTAGTACGAATTTCATCTGTAGAAGTTGTTTGCACTGCTGTAACATTTGCAATTAATGGGATTAAAGGTGCTTTAATGTTGGTTTGGGCTAAAGCATCTGACATTGGTTCTTCTGCTGGTTTCATAAGCGCTGAATGAAAAGGAGCGCTGACTTTTAATTTAATTGCCTTATAACCAGTGTCTTTTAATACTGATATCATATAGTCAATATTTTCATTATGTCCGCTTATAACAATTTGCCCATCTACATTGTCATTAGCAATTTGGCAGACTCCCTCTATGTTAGAAAAATTTAATAATTCTTGTAAATCTGCATTACTTATTCCTATACATGCTGCCATAGCTCCTTGTCCTTGTGGAACAGCTTTTTGCATAGAAGTTCCTCTAATATGCAGTAATTTGGCCGTGTCTTCTAAGGATAAAGCTCCGGCTGCACAAAGGGCGCTATACTCACCTAAAGAATGGCCAGCTACAAATGACGAAAGTTCGTTTGTATTTTTTTTAGATTGTTTTATAATAACTCTCAATATTGCAATAGAAACAGCCATTAGAGCTGGTTGGGTATTTGTGGTAAGGGTTAGTTCTTCGTTTGAACCGTTAAAAATTATGTTGCTAAGTTTATAATTTAAAATTTCGTCAACAATTTTAAAAGTGGATTTTGCTTCATCGAAATTATCGTAAAAGTCTTTACCCATTCCAACAATTTGTGCCCCTTGCCCAGGGAAAATAAAAGCTCTGTTCATAAAGATAAAATAATATTAAAAATTTTGTTTGAAAACATTATGAGAAATATACACAGACTGTCAATTATTTTAACAATTCTAGTGAATTTCTGTTTGTGTGTTGAGGTTCTAGCAAACAAAAAAGATTCATCTAATGATAAGTCATATAAACAAGTTTTTGAATGTATAAAAAATAAAAATTGGAAAGAGGCCGAGTATTTAGCTAAAAAAATTAATGATAAGACTTTGTTTAAGATAGTTTTATCGCAAGAGTTTTTAGATAAAAATTATAAAAATACTGATTTTAAAAAGATAGTAAATTTTTTAAATCAAAATCCAAAATGGCCGCAAAATACTTTGTTGAAAGTTCGAGCAGAAACTTTAATAGATGATAATTATAATAAAAAGGAAATTTATCAATGGTTTAGTAAGCACCCTCCTATTACTAGCTGTGGTTATAAATACTATGCTTTGGCTGCATCACAAATTTTGACTGATGTAAATCAATTGATTTTTATAATAAAAGATGGTTGGATATACGGTGATTTTAACAAAGATGAGCAGATTGCTTTTTATAGGAAATTTAAAAAATTCCTAAGCAAGGATGATATTATCAAAAGAATAGATAATTTAATTTGGAAAGGCTCTACCACCTTAGCTAAAAGTTTATTCAATTTGGCGGATTCTAGATATAAAAAAGCTTTTGAAGTTCAAATAGCTTTTAGTAATAAGAATAAAGATGCAAAGAAACTGTTTAGAAATGTTCCAAAAGAATATTATACATCTGGGGTAGTATACCAATATATTAATTTTAGAAAGAGTGAACTTCCAGAAAGTAATGAAATAGTGAATTTAATAAATTCTATAAAACATTATCAATTTCATGAAAATGATTTTGTAAAGGTTCAAACCTATATAGCAAGAGAATATATTGAGAATAAAAGATATAAAGATGCTTATCGACTTGCTAGTAATCACTTTGCTACATCGCCTGACAATGTTAGGGATATTGAATTTTTAGCTGGTTGGTTAGCTTTGCGTTTTTTAAATAAACCAGATCTTGCTATAGAACATTTTAAAAAATTTAATCAAGTAGTAAAAACTCCTATAAGTGTATCAAGAGGATTATATTGGCTCGGTAGAGCCTATGCACAAAGTGGTAAAAAAGAACAAGCAAGAAAATTATATGAGCAAACTGCTCATCGATTTGGTTATACGTTTTATGGACAAGTTGCAACTATAGAAATTGGCGCGACTAAATTAAGATTACCACCAAGAATCACTGCTAATCACAGCAAAAATGATAATTTGATCAAAAATAGTGAGAATTTAAAGGCAGCAAATTTGGTCAGTAAATATGCTGCTGGTAGCAGTCTTGTGAAAATATATTTAGAAAATTTAGTTGATTCTACGGAGAAAGAAGATGTATTAGCGATCGCTCTAGCAACTAAAACTTCGCAGTCTCATCACAAAGTTTGGATATCTAGAAGGGCTCTACAAAAACATGTTTTTATAGATCATTATTCCTACCCAGATCCATATAAAATAAAAAAAATACCAACAGAAAAATCTCTTGTTTATAGCATTGTTAGACAAGAATCTAGCTTTGAGAAAGCTGTAATTGCCTCTGATAATGGCATGGGTTTAATGCAACTTATGAAGCCGACAGCTTGTGATACTGCTAAAAAATTAGCTATGAAATGTCAGTTAAATAGGTTAACGCAGGATGCGCATTATAATCTTACTCTAGGTAGTCATTATTTAGCGGATATGATCAAAACACATCAAGGTTCTTATGTCCTTGCTATTGCTGCTTATAACGCTGGTCCTCATCGAGTAAAAAAATGGTTGAGTTTACATGGTGATATGAGAAAGTTTCGAAACTACCATCAGGTGATTGATTGGATGGAGAGTATACCTTTCCCAGCTACAAGAAACTATGTGCAAAGAGTGCTAGAGAATTTACAAATATATAGGGCAATTTTGAATAAAAATGGCAAGTTTAAATTAAAATATGATTTATTAGGTACAAAATGATGTTATCTATTATAGAAGGAAAGAATAATGGCTTTTCTATGGAAATACTAAAAAGAATAAATAAGATTTGTAATCTGCTTAAAGTCTTAGTGGTTTTATGTAGTTTGTTTTCTCAAAATATATTTGCAACGGATATGCAATTCGTTACAAAAATTTTGAATAATACAAAAATTGCTGTAGTGGCTCCTGCTTCTGGTGTATCTAGCAAAGATTTAGCTAAATTGAAAAGCAGTAGTTTGGATCTTGATTTGCAGTCTGAGTGTTTTAACTCTAATAGTCCTTTTCATTCTGCTGATGATGAAACACGTTTTGAATGCTTAAAAAATGCCATTTATAATGAAGAGATTGAAGTTATTTGGTGTTTAAGAGGGGGGTATGGTTCAGCGAAGCTGATTGAAAAGTTGATAAAATTACCAAAACCAAAAAAACAAAAAAATTTCATAGGTTATAGTGACATTGCAGCATTGCACATATTTTTTAACCAAGAATGGGGGTGGAGAACAATTCATGGTTCTTCGTTAGTTGAGTTAGTGAGGGATGAAAAAAATATATCTAGTATTCTTAAACTAGCTCGTCTTATTATCCATAAAGTAAAAGACACAACTATTGAAGATATTATTCCTCTTAATGATATAGCTAGAAGTAGCAATAAAATTGATGCTAGTTTGATAGGCGGAAATTTAACAATAGTTACTACTAGTCTTGGTACTGATTGGACAATCCAAACTAATGGCAAAATTTTGTTTTTAGAAGATGTTGGTGTAAAACCCTATCAAACTGATAGGCTTCTAAATCATTTAAAGCAAGCTAAAATTCTTGAAGGGGTAAAAGCTATTATTTTTGGTAGTTTTGATCAAGATGATAAAACTACTATGAAAGTTTTAAAAAAATTTGCTGATGAGATAAAAATTCCGGTATTTAAAACAGATAAATTTGGTCATGAAAAATTTAATGATCCAATTATTTGTAATTCTCCTTCTTTTATTGCTCCTGCAACAAAAAAAGGGTATTTTAATTTGGTAATGAATTGGTAAAATAATATGAGTAATTTAAAAATAGGTGATAAAGCACCTGAGTTTTTAGTAAAAATATCTGAAGATAAAGAATATAGTTTAGAAGAACTAAAGGGCAAGTATGTTGTTCTTTATTTTTATCCAAAAGATAATACACCAGGATGTACTCTTGAGGCAATGGATTTCAATGAATTGTTACAAGATTTTCAGGTTTTAAACACCATGGTTTTAGGAGTTTCAAGAGATAATTTAAAATCGCATAGTAAATTTAAAGATAAGTATAATCTTAAATTTAATCTTGGCTCTGACGTAGAAGGAGAAACTTGTTCCAAATATGGTGTTTGGGTTGAAAAATCAATGTTTGGTAAAAAATATATGGGTGTTAATAGAGCTACATTTTTAATTAATACGCAAGGGAAAATAGCCCATATCTGGACAAAGGTTTCTGTAGAAGGTCATGCGCGCGAAGTGTTGAATAAAATTAGAGATTTGTCAGCTTAGTTTCTCTGGTGATCTTATTTTTATTAAGGAGCTGTTTTTTCTTAACATATTTTGAATTCATATAAAATATAATGCTTTTCAGCTCTTAAAACCTTGCAAATTAGATAATTTTCTACTAATCTCATAGCCGTTAAACTACATAAATTTCAGGGAAAAATATAGTGAGCAAATTAGAGGATCAGATAATCATACCAATAGGTATCGAAGATGAAATGAAACGTTCATACATGGATTATGCTATGAGTGTTATTGTTAGTCGTGCTATTCCAGATGTTAGGGATGGTTTAAAACCGGTGCATCGTAGAATCCTATACTCAATGTATGAATCTGGGTTCTATGCGAATAAACCTTACAAAAAATCAGCAAGAATAGTCGGTGACGTGATTGGTAAATATCACCCTCATGGAGATAGTGCCGTTTATGATTCATTAGTTCGTATGGCGCAAGATTTTTCTCTTCGAGCTCCATTGATTGATGGTCAAGGTAACTTTGGTTCAATGGATGGTGATTCAGCTGCTGCTATGCGTTATACCGAGTCTAGGTTAGCTAAGATTTCCCATACATTGCTTGAAGATATTGACAAGGAAACTGTCGATTTTCACCCTAACTACGACGGTTCAGAGAGTGAGCCTAACGTGATACCAGCCATGTTTCCAAATCTTCTTGTTAATGGTACGGGTGGTATTGCTGTTGGTATGGCAACTAATATCCCCCCCCATAATCTTGGTGAGATTATAGATGCTTGTGCGCTCTATATTGATAATAACGATATAGATATAAATGAATTAATATCAGTGGTTAATGGACCTGATTTTCCAACTGGTGGAATTATTTTAGGATCAAGTGGTGTGCATTCAGCTTATCTTACTGGTCGTGGTAGTGTAGTGTTTCGTGGTAAGTGTGATATTGAAGATAATAATAATAGACAATCTATTATTATTTCTGAAATGCCTTATATGGTCAATAAGGCAAAATTAGTCGAGAAGATAGCAGAGCTTGTACGCGAAAAAAGGATTGAGGGTATTAGTGACCTTAGGGATGAATCTAACAAAGATGGAGTCCGAGTAGTAATAGAAATAAAGAAAGATGCAGTGGCTGAAGTTGTTCTAAATCAACTTTACTCATTTACCCAATTACAAACTAGTTTTGGTGTAATAATGCTTGCCCTTGATGAGGGTATGCCTAAAGTCATGAATTTGAAAGAAGTAATTGGTGCTTTTATTAAGTTCCGTGAAGTTGTTATCACTAGAAGAACAATCTTTTTATTAAATAAAGCTAGAGATAAAGCTCATATATTATTGGGAATTAGAATTGCTGTAAGTAATATTGATGAAGTAATAAGAATTATTCGGGGAAGTGCAAATCCGCATGATGCAAAAGATCAGCTAATGACAAAAGCATGGAACTGCTCTGATATAACAAGCTTAATTAAGTTAGTTGATGATAAAGCAATTATTAGTGATGATAATAAAATTCATCTAACAGAAGTGCAAGCAAAGTCAATTCTTGAAATGAGACTGCAACGCTTAACTGCAATGGAAAAAGATAAGCTTGAATCTGATCTGACAGCCCTCACTGCAGAAGTAAAAGAGTATGTTGATATTTTGAGTTCCAGAGAAAAATTATTATTTATATTGAAATCTGAACTTTTGAAGGTAAAAGAAGAATATGCAACTCCAAGATTGACTGAAATTGCTCAGGGTGATTTTGAGCATGACATGGAAGATTTGATTCAAAAAGAAGATATGGTGGTAACGGTGACTCTAAGTGGGTATATCAAAAGAGTACCACTTGTTACTTATCGCGCTCAAAAACGTGGAGGTAAGGGACGCTCTGGTCTTTCAATGCGTGATGAAGACATACTTACACAGCTTTTTGTTGGAAATACTCATACACCTATGTTGTTCTTTTCCAATATCGGACAAGTATATAGTTTGAAATTATATAAATTACCGCTTGGTAATCCTCAAAGCAAGGGACGCCCTATTGTCAATCTTCTTCCTCTGAAAGAAGGCGAAGTTATTACTAACATAATGCCAATGCCAGAGAATCAGGAAGAATGGGACAATATGCATATAATGTTTGCAACTAGTAAGGGGAATATTAGAAGAAATGATTTGTCTGACTTCAAGAAAATACAGGCTAATGGTAAGATTGCAATTAGAATGGATGAGGATGATACGTTAGTTAATGTAGCTACTTGCTCAGAAGAGGATCATATATTACTTGCAAGCAAGAAGGGTAAAGCTGTGCGTTTCCAAGCAAATGCAGTGAGAGTGTTTAGAAGTAGGACATCTGATGGTGTTCGGGGGATGAAATTGGCGTCAGGGGATAAAGTAATTTCCATGACTATTCTTCATGGAATAAAAGCTAGTATGGAAGAGAGAGAAGCGTATCTTACTATATCAGTTGAGAAAAGGCTAGAGATAGGCAAAGATATGGAAGAATTTACACCAGAAGAACTGGGCGTTTCTTTATCTAAAGAGCAAATTATTGATTTAGCTAAAGGTGAGGAGTTTATTTTAACGATTGCTGAAAATGGTTTTGGAAAGAGAAGTTCAGCTTATCATTATCGCATCACGAACCGTGGAGGTTCTGGAATTGTAAATATGGTTTTATCAGACAAAACAGGAGAAGTGGTAGCTTCAATGCCAGCAAATACAAATGATGAAATAATGCTTATTACTAATAATGGAAAGTTAATAAGATGTAGGCTTGATGCGGTTCGGATAACTGGCAGAAGTACTTCTGGTGTTATTTTGTTTAAAACTGAAAAAGGTGAGAAAGTAGTCTCTGCTTCCTTGATTGCTGACTCTTCTGAAGAAGAGGGCGAGAGTGAAGATGGTGAAGAAAGTGTAGGCGGTGATGATGCTAACATATAATGATAGTCTTTTAGTTGGATTGGCAATATTGTCGCTTACCTAATGCTCATAGGTTTCACTCTTCGTGCCTGTTATATAATTTAATCTAAAAGACTATAGTTTTTAGAATGAACTAAGTTTAATATGCCTAATGTATAATCAATCTGATCAACCGATAATATTATGGTTTAGGCAAGATTTAAGACTAGCTGATAATCTAGCTCTAGATTATGTTGCTAAATCGCTGCATCCCATCATTCCTATTTATGTTTTAGATAGTAATGTTAGTATAGGAGAAGCAAGTAAATGGTGGTTGCATCATAGTTTAGAGAGTTTGAATAGATCTTTAAATAATAAATTAAATTTTTTTATTGGTAATCCAGAAGAAATTATTGCTCAGATTATCAAAGAAGATAATATTTTTGAGGTAGTGTGGAACAGATGTTATGAACCAGCTACGGTTAAAAGAGACGCTGAAATAGAAGAGCGTCTGAAACACAAAAACATTTTAGCCAAAAGTTTCAACTCTGCCTTGCTACTTGAGCCTCAAGATACTGTAAAAGAAGACAACACTAATTATAAAGTGTTTACGCCATTTTATAAAAAAAACTATGCTTCTGGTAATTCTAAAATTAGATTGCCTATTGATAAGCCTGCTAATTTAAATTTACTTAAAATCAAATCCTTAACACTTAGAGAATTATCTTTGATTCCTAAAGTTAACTGGTACAAGAGTTTTAAAAAAATTTGGCAACCAGGCGAAGATAATGCCAATATAGTTTTTGATAAATTTCTTCAGAGAGGGTTAAAAAATTACAAAGAATTACGAAACAGGGCTGATTTAGAACATTTCTCAAGATTGTCACCGCATTTGCATTTTGGTGAAATATCACCAAATACAATTTGGTATAGAATTAGGTCTTATTTAGAAAAGAATAATTATGATGTAGATGCAGAGCATTTTTTATCAGAGCTTGTTTGGAGAGAGTTTTCTTATAGTCTACTTTATTTTTTTCCTAATTTACCCACAAGGAATTTGCAGCAGAGTTTTGATTACTTTCCATGGCACGAAAATGATGATTTATTACAAAAATGGCAAAATGGGAAAACAGGATATCCTATTGTTGATGCAGGTATGAGAGAATTATGGCAGACTGGCTTTATGCATAATAGGGTGCGGATGATAGTTGCATCATTTTTAGTAAAGCATTTGTTAATTGATTGGCGTTATGGAGCGGAGTGGTTTTATGATTGTCTGGTAGATGCTGACCTTGCAAATAACAGTGCCAGTTGGCAATGGGTTGCTGGTAGTGGAGCAGATGCTACTCCTTATTTTCGTATTTTTAATCCCATGTTACAAGGAAAAAAATTTGATCCAGAAGGTGTTTATACAAAAAAATTTGTACCAGAATTAAAAAACTTGCCAATAAAATATCTTTTTACTCCTTGGCTTGCCCCAGAAAATTTATTATCTAGACTTAATATAAAACTTGGCATAAATTATCCAGAACCGATTGTAGATCATATAAAAGCAAGACAAAGGGCTCTTGAAGCGTATGATGAAATGAAAAATACTAAAATAATAGTAACAAGTAACGTTAATATTTAAAGTTGTAATCTATATCAAAAACTTATTGAAATTACTAATCAGGAAAATAAAATGACAACTACTCCAAGTGCAAAAAAAATACCTTACAGTTTTCAAATACATGATACAAAAATTGATGATGAGTATAATTGGCTTCGTGGTGCAGGGTGGCCGGAGAAAATTACAGATAAAGAGATTTTGAATTATTTAACAGAAGAAAATGACTATTTCAATCATTTTATGAGTCCATTAGCAAAAGAGAAAGACTTAATTTTTGAAGAATTGAAGGGTAGAATTAAACTTGCAGATCAGTCTACTTACGTCCAGAAAGATGATTACTACTATTATTCGCGTACTGAAGAAGATAGGGATTATACGATATATTGCAGGAAACATGGTGCTACGCAAAATTCAGAAGAGATTATTCTTGATGTTAATAAATTAGCTGAGGGTAAAAAATTTACCACTATAGGAGCCATTGCAATGAGTCCTGATCATAAGCTTATGGCTTATTCAGTTGATTTTACTGGTGGTGAAAAATATGTTATCACAATTTTCGATCTAGAAAATCAGAAGTTCCTAACTGATGAAATTAAAAATACTATTGGTTCAATAGTATGGCATGAAAATGGACAAGGTTTTTTCTATACACCCGTTGATGAGAATTGGCGTCATGATAAAGTTATGTTTCATAGAGTTGGAACAAAAAGTAGCGAAGATAAATTAATTTATCATGAAAAAGATGTATTATATTCTGTTTCAGTAAATAAAAGTTCTAGCAAGAAGTTTATGTTTATTAATACTGGTGGTCATGATAGTAGCGAAAGTTATTTTTTCCCCATGAGTGACAAGAGTTTTACACCTGTTCTTATAAAAAGGAGGACTGATGAAATTCTTTATTCTGTGGATCATGGTGTTAATAATTTTTATATGTACACCAATAATGGGGCAAAAAATTTCAAACTTCTAATAACAAATGATATAAAGCAAGATTGGCAAGAATATATCAAGGAAGAAGAGGGTAAATATTTATCTGCTTTTGATATAACAGAACAATATATTTTATTAAATTATAAACATAATGGTTTGCCTTTAATCGTAGTTAAAGAGCTAAAAGATGGTAAAACAAAGGAGATAAAATTCCCTGATGAATCCTATACAGCTTATGGTTATAGTACTAACTTTGAGCATAATGACTTGCGTATTGATTATTCATCGCTCAGTAGACCAAATACAGTTTACCAATATAGTTTTAACAATGAAAAACTTGATATTTTAAAGGTGCAGGAAATTCCTAGTGGTTTTAATTCAGAAGAATATGAGACTAAACGAATATTTGCTCAGTCTGGCAATGTTGAAGTTCCCATTACTTTGCTTTATAAAAAATCGTTATTTAAGCAGGATGGCTCAAATCCTTTATATTTATACGGATATGGTTCCTATGGATATGCTGTTCCGCCAGTGTTTAGAAATTCAGCTATTTCTTTGGTTGATCGAGGGTTTGTTTTTGCTATTGCTCATATTAGGGGTGGAGATGATCTAGGCCATGATTGGTATGAAGCAGCAAAATTTCTTACTAAAAAAAGAACTTTTGATGATTTTATTGCTTCAGCACAAAAACTAATTAAAGAAAAATATACATCTAAAGGCAATATAGTAATAGTAGGTGGAAGCGCTGGTGGAATGTTAATAGGTGATGTTATTAATGAAAAACCAGAATTATTTAAAGCTGCTATTGCTCATGTTCCTTTTGTTGATGTTTTGAATACTATGCTTGATGAAACTCTACCACTTACACCAGGGGAGTTTAAAGAATGGGGTAATCCAAAAGAAAAAGAGTATTTTGATTATATCAAATCATATTCACCATATGATAATATCAAAGCTCAAAATTATCCTAATCTAATGGTTACTGCTGGACTTACTGACCCGCGTGTTGGGTATTGGGAAGCTGCAAAATGGGTAGCACGACTTAGAAACAAAAAAATAGATGATAATTTGATAATATTTAAAACAAATATGGATTTTGGCCACAGAGGAGCTTCTTCAAGATTTGATTATTTAAAAGAAGCAGCGGATGATATCGTTTTTATATTAAAAATATTTGCTATGAGCTAGTGGGTCAAGAAACTATATTGCAAATAGTCTGTTTGCCAAAAAGATGAGTTTTTTACTGTAAGTACTGTAATGTTGTAATAAATCAAATTACATTCATTTAAGGAGAATATTACGGAGCATCAAAATAACTTTGAATGATATGCAAACTATGTGAAGGAGCGCCTAAATAGAATGATTGACGAAGTGCAGGGATACAAAGTTTTAATTTTCATTATGTTCTTGAAGTAAATTATTAATTTTAAGAAATTTATATCTAAGTTTATTTGTATTGGTAATAATTGTACTCAAAGCATTAACAATATTTGTTTTATCTCCATAACCATCGTGAAGCAAGGTGACTCTCCAGGGTTTAATTTATTTATCATTTAAATATTACTAGTTGAATATTTTTTGATATTGTAATTCAACTCATAAATGCATCTATTAGCTTTCTATTTACCTAGTAACTTATTTCAAATATAGAACATGATTACTGAATGGAAGATAATGGGGTTACTACCATAATTATTTGTTTTCCTTCCATCTTTGGTTCAGAATCGATTTTTGCTACAGATTCAAGATTTTCAATAATTTGAGCAAATAATTCATTACCTTTATCTCTATGTATTATTTCACGCCCTTTGAACCATAAAGAAATTTTTACTTTATCTCCTCCTTCAAGAAATTCACGAATTTTTCTAAGTTTAACGTCAAAGTCACCTTGCCCAATGTTAACTTTAAACTTCATTTCTTTGAGAACAGTTCGTTTCTGTTTTTTCTTAGCTTCTTGTAGTTTTTTCTTGGCGTCGTACTTATAACGGCTAAAATCAAGAATTTTGCAAACAGGTGGCTCGGCATTTGGCGAGATTTCAACCAAATCAAGACCTAGTTCCTTTGATTGCCGAAGAGCTTCGTCTAGAGTAACGACACCTATCATTTCTCCATCTTGGCCAACTAACCTTACTTCCTTGGCTGTAATTTCCTTGTTAGAATTTGGAAATTTGCTTTTCTTAAACTTTGTTATAAAAATTCTCCATTATAAAATATATTTATAAATTAATTGGCAGATGTAATAAACAAGAAATTTCTAATCTAAATATTTCCTATTTTCTGCGTTAATCATTTTGATCACTTCATCCACAGAAAGAGTTTCTTGCTCTTCTGAAGAACCAAGTTTTCTAATTGTTAAAGTTCCATCTGCTTGTTCTTTTTTCCCAACTATAGCAATTAACGGAATCTTTTGATTAGAAAAATTACGTATTTTATAATTGACTTTTTCCCTTGAAATGTCAAGCTCAGATCTGATGCCACTATCAATAAATCTTTTGTTTAATTCTATAATGTGTTCGTCAAGATCGTTAGTTATGCCAACGATTGCTATTTGAATTGGTGCTAGCCATAAAGGAAAGCGACCAGCATATTGCTCAATTAAGATCCCTATAAATCTTTCAAAGGTACCAATTATTGCTCTATGTAGCATTACAGGTCTTTTCTTTTCTCCGCCAGTAGCAATATATTCTGCATCAAGGCGCTCTGGGAGTACAAAATCTACTTGAAGAGTACCACATTGCCAATCTCTACCAACTGCATCAGTTAAAACAAACTCAAGTTTAGGTCCGTAGAAAGCTCCTTCGCCAGGATTCATTTCATAGTCAAAACCTGTTTCTTCAATAGCTGTTTTGAGAGATGACTCTGCTTTATCCCAGACTGAATTTTCTCCTGCTCTTATTTCTGGGCGATCAGAGAATTTAACCTTAATATCTTTGAAACCAAAATCATTATATACTTCTCGAAGTAGCTTACAAAATAGAATAGTTTCACTGTTAATTTGTTCCTCAGTGCAAAAGATATGAGCATCATCTTGAACAAAATTTCTTACACGTAGTAATCCGTGTAAACCACCTGTTGCTTCATTACGGTGGCAACAACCGAACTCAGCCATTCGTAAGGGGAGATCTCGATAGCTTTTTGTCCCTTGTTTGAATATCTGTACATGACAAGGGCAATTCATTGGTTTGAGAGCGTGAGTTTTGTCGTTTTCTTCAATGGCAAACATATTTTCTCGGAATTTCTCCCAGTGGCCTGATAATTCCCAAAGTTTTTTATCTAGCATCATTGGAGTTTTAACTTCCACATAAGCGCTTTTTTCAAGTTTTCTGCGAATGTAAGTTTCAATGGTGCGGTAGATATTATAGCCTTTTGGATGCCAAAAAACCATTCCCTGAGCTTCTTCTTGTAGATGAAACAGACCAAGCTCTTTGCCAAGTTTTCGGTGATCTCTTTTTTCTGCTTCTTCGAGCATATATAGGTAGTTATCTAATTGCTCCTTAGTTGCCCAAGCAGTGCCATAAATACGTTGTAGCATTTCATTTTTACTGTCTCCACGCCAGTATGCTCCTGCTACTTTCATTAGTTTAAAATGTTTAATTTTTCCAGTAGAAGGGCAGTGCGGTCCACGGCAAAGATCAACGAACCTTCCTTGGCGATATAAAGTAATTTTCTCACCTTCTGGGATTGACTGAATAATTTCAGCTTTGTAATGCTCTCCCATTTGTTTGAACATTTCTATCGCTGCATTTCTATCCATTTCTTCACGGATAAATTTCTGATTTTCTTTAATTATTTGACGCATTCTTGTTTCAATTTTTTCAAGATCTGCAGTTGTAAAAGCTGTGGATTTAGCAAAATCGTAGTAAAAACCATCTTTAATTGCAGGGCCAATAGTCACTTGTATATCAGGAAATAAATCTTTAGCAGCTTCGGCAACAATATGAGCGGCATCGTGTCTGATGATTTCTAGAACTTCAGGATTTTTTGAAGTTAAAATTTTAAGGGAGCTATCAGTTTCAATTGGCAAGGATAGATCTGCTAGTTGACCATTAATTTCGACAACCATTGCGTCTTTTGCAAGAGAGGTGGATATATCAGATGCTATTTCAAAACCAGTTATTCCTTGTCTGAATTGTTTTTTTGATCCATCTGGAAAAGTAATATTTATCATAACACCTAATATCAACATGATTTAACTTGCTATATTTAGCGGTTTTTGTACTATTTTGTCAAATAGATAATGATAATATTGATGGTAAATTTATCCAGTTGGCCTCAGTTGCCTATTTGGCAAAAAGAGAAGAAATGTGACTTACAACTTATGCAAACCTTGCTAAGTGCTATGGATTCTCCTCATAAAAATTTGCCTCCTACTATTCATATTGCTGGTACTAACGGTAAAGGATCTAGTGTTGCAATGCTACGTAGTGTATTTGAAGCAGCTAGTTATAGAGTTCATACTTATACTTCCCCTCATTTACTTGAATTTAATGAAAGAATCTATTTAGCTGGCAAAAATATCTCTGATTATCATTTATTCGAATTGTTGGCAAAAGTAAGAGTAAAAGCTGAAGAACTGGATTTAGAACCGAGTTTTTTTGAAGGAACTACGCTTGCTGCATTCTTGGCTTTTAAATCAATCCCAGCTGATCTGCTAATTTTAGAAACTGGTATGGGAGGTAGAATTGATTGCACCAATGTTATTGAAAAACCTCTTTTAACTATTATTACAACTATTTCTTTCGATCATACTCGTCATCTTGGTAACTCCTTAGTAGAAATAGCTAGAGAAAAAGCTGGTATTATAAAAGAAGGAGTTCCTTGTGTTATTGGTGTGCAAAACGATGAAGTATACGAAGTTTTAATTGATAGATGCAATCAATCGAATAGTCCAGTATTTTGTTATGAATATGATTATGCAATAGAAGAAACTAATGATGGTTTAATGTATCGTTCTAAAAAACACTCAGTGATTATTCCATATCCTTCATTTCTTCTTGGGCAACATCAATATTTAAATGCAAGTAGCGTAGTTGCATCTATTATGTTGATGAATGATAAGTTTAAAATCCAAGGAGAAAATATTGCAACTGGTATAGCAAACACAAAATGGCCAGGTAGGATAGAGAGGGTTGATCCTAAAAAATACTCACATTTAATAAGCGAGAATACAAAGATATATCTAGATGGCGCTCATAATGAAGGTGGAGCTTGTGTTTTGTCCTCGTGGATAAAGGATTATATAAAAAAACCTGTATATATTATAATAGGTATGACGAACAATAGAGATATAGAAAAATTTTGTCAGTATTTTCAAGGGTTAGTTATAGAGGGTAGGGCTGTAAAGGTTGTGTCAGAACCTTCAAGCTATAATCCAGATGTAATTGTTAAAAAGAGTGAAAAGCTTAATATTAAGCCTAGTGATTCATTAGATTTAGCAATAAAAGAAATAAGTAATTTAAGTGCAAATGAAGAGTCTGTTTTAGTAATTACAGGATCTTTGTTTTTAGTGAGTGACTTTTATAAATTATTGTAACAAACTAGCTTTTAGGGGTTTTGTTGCTAAAAACCCACTTTATTTAGCAATTTGTAAATTAATTTATTTAATAGCTTTTAAAACTATGATTTTAAGCTTGATAGTGAAATATCTCCAATATAGACTCAGTAATATCATTCTGGTTCATTAACTTATAGAGGTATTATATGAATTCTTCGACTTTTCAAATAGAGCTTAACCGTGATTTGGTATGGCGGTTGTTTCTTGTTTTATCTACGATTAGTATAATTTTATTATCTTGTGATGCAGCATTTGCTACCGGAGCTGCAGGCAATGACGTTGTTGGTGCTACTTTATGTCGTTTAGTAGCAAATCTCTCAGGTGGTATAGCTAGAGGTATTGCAACAATAGCGATCTTTGCTGTTGGTGTTGGCCTTTTCCTGGGTAAGCTAAATTGGGGTATTGCTGCTGCTACTGCCGCAGGTGTTGGTATTATATTTAGTGCACCTAAACTTGTTGCGTTCCTAAGTGGTAGTGATGCTAATTCAGAATGTCCAACAGATTAATTGTGTAAAGAGAAAAGTATAGTTAGACTCTATCGAAATCTAACTATACTTTTTGTTAACTATAAGAGGTGTTTATGAATTCTTCGACTTTTCAAATAGAGCTTAACCGTGATTTGGTATGGCGGTTGTTTCTTGTTTTATCTACGATTAGTATAATTTTATTATCTTGTGATGCAGCATTTGCTACCGGAGCTGCGGGCAATGACGTTGTTGGTGCTACTTTATGTCGTTTAGTAGCAAATCTCTCAGGTGGTATAGCTAGAGGTATTGCAACAATAGCGATCTTTGCTGTTGGTGTTGGTCTTTTCCTGGGTAAGCTAAATTGGGGTATTGCTGCTGCTACTGCCGCAGGTGTTGGTATTATATTTAGTGCACCTAAACTTGTTGCGTTCCTAAGTGGTAGTGATGCTAATTCAGAATGTCCAACAGATTAAATGATTTTATAAGGAGGAGTAATTTCCTCCTTATTTAGGTTGTTATTGATCACTAAGAGTTTTATTGTATTTTTTATCATTCTAATTAAATTGGCTAAAAAAATTGAAAAATTCTAAGAAAACAGGTTCTAATCTAGATAATCTTTCTATGAAGGTATTTCAGATCCTATTTTTTTGTTTAATCAGTTTTAGCAGTTTGAAAGTTATTGTTGCATCTGTAAATACAGGAATTACAAAAGAAGAGGCGGCTCATTATAAACAGCACTGCTTGGAAGATCTAGCATTCTTCAGGAAAAATATAGAAGAAAATTCAGCCCCGTTTAAAGACCCAGATGCTGAACCTTTTAGAAAATGGTTTGAAGAAGGTTATGTGTATACACAAAAGTTAGTAGATGGTGTCAAAGACAGGGATGATTGCTACTATGCAATGAAGTTTTATTTGAATGGATTTGGTGATCCTTACATAAGTATGAGAAATTACACACCATTGCCTAAAGAAAGCTATCCAGGGTTTTTAACAGCAAAATATGCTAACCATCATATTATCATATATAAAGATCCAAATATTCATTATCTAAAGGATGTTAGCATTGGTAATCATGTTACACATATTAATGATATACCAATAGATGATTATTTTGAAAAATATATTTTTCCATTTTATGGTAGTGATGACTCTGAATTCTCTCAAAAAACAGCCAGTATTTTTACCCTTATAGTTAATGGAAACCGTTATGTACCGTTTCCTTTAACAGCGACTATTACTGATGGAAAAACAGAGCGTAAGTTAGAGTTAAAATATACTGAATTGTCTTTAGGAGCCTTAGCTGTCAGTAGATCCATAAAGCAACCTGTGCCTGATCAGCATTTTAAAGTTGAAATGTTATCGCATGGTGTCTGGATTACTATTCCTAGTTTTTATTTAACTCGGGAGGAGGCTATTTCTTATACTGGCATGCTTTCAAAGCTTAAAGAACTTGCTAAAGAAGATTATATAATATTTGATTTAAGAGGGAATAGAGGCGGAGGAGCTGTGTGGGCAAGGCCTATTATTCGTAATTTGTGGGGAGATGATTATATTAAACATCTTGGCAAGAATCATGATTTTAATTCTACTTGGATAAAAAAAGTTAGGGTTAGTAAGAAGAATTTTTTTGATTTTAAAAAAGTTGCAAATGCCTTAGAGATTAAGAGTTTTGCGGAAGCTTTGCAGAAAAAAGATGTTTTTTTCGAAAAAAAATGGAATATTTATAAAGAAGATCTTAATTTGTATACAAATCAAGATAGCGCACCTTTTAAAGCGAAGATATTTGTTTTTACTGACCATTTTTGTCGTAGTACCTGTTGGTCATTTGTGGATCAAATGCTTCAGATTCCTGGTGTTACGCATATAGGTCTTCCAACAGTCATTCAAACAAATAGTTCTTACGCTAGCAAAGCAAGATCTCCTAGTGGTAGTTTTGATTTCTTTTATCCAACGGAGCTTAGAATATATCCAAATAGAAATTCTGGACACGCTTTAGTGCCTTCAAAAATATTTAATGGTGATATATTGGATGAGTCTGAAGTTATTGATTGGGTGTTGTCAATTACGGAAGGAGGTTCAGACAATCCAAATAGATGGTGCTCAACGTGATGATCATTTTTGGTCATCATGCGCGCGCGTCCTTCTCAAATCCTTGTGTGTATGTTCAATTATGGTCTGTTTATCCTAAAGATAGTTACATTTTTATCGTTTTGTTCTCATAATAGGTTTATGATTTGCATTCTAATTCTTTTGCAAGTTCATCATAGAGTTTTAGTTTTGTAAGAACTCGCTCTAAATTATCTAGTTTAAGCATACAAGGTCCGTCGCTAGGTGCGTTATCTGGATCTTGGTGAGTTTCTATAAAGAGTCCTGCAATACCAGCGGTAAGAGCGCATCGAGCTAATAATTCAACATATTGTCTTTGGCCGCCGCTACTAGTACCCGCACCCCCAGGTTGCTGTACTGAATGAGTAGCATCAAAGAAAACAGGAGCTCCAGTTTCTGCCATTATGGGGAGAGATCTCATATCTGAAATCAAAGTATTGTAGCCAAAAGAAGTTCCTCTGTCGGTTAAAATAATACCAGTTGCATTAAAGGCTTTTAATTTTTCATAGATATTTTTCATATCCCATGGAGCAAGAAATTGACCTTTTTTTACTTTAACAATTTTACCAGTTTTAGCTGCTGCCATTAGTAGATCTGTTTGTCTGCATAAAAAAGCAGGGATTTGCAAGACATCTGCAACCTCAGCTACTAGAGGACATTGAGTTTCACCATGAACATCTGTTAGAATTGGGCAGCCAATTTCAGATTTTACTTTTTGCAAGATTTTCAGTCCTTTTTCTATACCTGCGCCCCTTTGAGCGTTTACAGAAGTTCTGTTGGCTTTATCGTATGAGGATTTATAAATAAAAGGAATGTTTAGCTTGTCAGTAATTTTTTGGACTGCGCTTGCCATAAACAAAGCATGATCTAATGTTTCTATTTGGCAAGGCCCTGCGACTAAGGTAAAAGGTAAGTTGTTTGCAATTTTAATATTTCTTACTTTTACTATATTAGTCATAATTATATATTTAAGTTAATTCACTTATGATTACTTGGCAATGGGGATATGTTCTTCTTCTGGTTGTAATTCTTTTGTATTTTTTTCAACTGCATCTAATTTTGAAGTAAAATCATTATGTTTTTGTGTTGACAAGTTTGCAAGTACTACAGCATTTATAAAAAATATTGTTGCTAATATTATGGTAGTTCTTACTAAAAAATTAGTGGCAGACCGTCCACTCATTACTCCCATGTTATTTCCACCTCCACCGATACCACTTAGACCATCAGTACTGGTTTTTTGTAGTAAAATTACAACAATAAGTAATAAGGCAATTACTAAATGAACGAACAAAAGAGTGTTTAACATATTTTAGAACAATATTTGTATTACTTATGAGTTTAAAATTCTGAATAATTCGTCTTTATCCAAAGAAGCTCCACCTAGTAGAACGCCGCTAATGTTCTTTATAGTTGTTATGCTTTTGTAATTTTTAGAATTTACAGATCCACCATATACTATCTGCAAAGACTTTGCAATAAGGGTCTGTTTATTGCTTTTTATTAGTTGAACTATTTCACTTATTTCTTCGAGTGTAGGAGTGGTTTTTGTTCCTATTGCCCAAACTGGTTCGTAAGCGATAATGAGAGGTTTATCTGTATCCGGAGTAGATTCATTTAATTGTTTTAATAATAGCTCTTCGTAGTTGCCACTGTGTCTTTCTTTCTCAGTTTCGCCTATACAAATAATTGGTGTTATTTTGTTATCAAGGCAAATTTCAGCTTTTCTACGTACTATTGTGTTGTTTTCCCCAAATAGAGATCTTCTTTCACTATGACCTACTAACGAATAATTAATATCACAGCTTTTAAAGCATTTAGCTGAATTTTCGCCTGTATATGCTCCAAATGAACTTCTAGTACTGATGTCTTGCGCACAAAAATTTAATTTTTTATAAATTTGCGCAAGATAAGCTATATAAGGAGTGGGTGGGGCAATAATCAAACGATGATGATCTTCGTGACTTAAAATTGACTTAGCGAGCTCAGATGCCTCATTAAAAGTCAAATTCATTTTCCAGTTTGTAATAATCAATGGTTTCATAGGAAAAATACCTTGCAGTTATTTAATTTGCTATCTATTTTATAAATCAAATAAATAGAAAGTAAATTGTAATTTTGTTATGTTAACTAAATTTAGAAAAGGTGCTGATAATATTTTTGTCAAAATATTATTAATTTTTGTTGCGTTGAGTTTTGTTGGTATAGGTGCTTCTAGCTTTCTCGGTGGTAATAGCAGGGGGGATATAATAAAATTTAGCAAGACAGATTCAATTCCAGTAGAAACGTTTTTAACTGTTAAAGCTAAAGAGATAGATTATATACAACGCCAAAACAATATAAATCTTAGTGAAGAGCAAATAAAGGCCTTGAATATTGATAGCCAAATATTGCAAAGATTGATTAATGATGCAATGATTAGCTATCTTGGCAAATTATATGATTTTGAAATAAGTGATGAATTGGTAATAAACTATATTAAAAAAATGCCTTATTTCAAGAATGAGGATGGGAATTTTGATTTACAATTGTTTAAAACAGCTTTTCGTAATTCTCAAAAAGATGAAGATGAGTATCTAGAAAATCTTAAAACAGATTTAATAAACACATCTCTGCTTGGTGTGTTTATGGAATCTTTTCAGCCATCTAAAATAATGGTAAATAATATGATTAATTACATGGCTGGAACTAAGTATTTTGATGTTATTAGTATAGACCTAAAAAATAAACAAAATGCTTTGTCATTGACTCCATTGGAAGATAAGGATCTTGAGAATTTTTACAATAATAATGAAAATAATTTTATTGTACCAGAACACAGAAGTTTTGATTATATAACAGTTGAGAAAGAACTCTTTGTAAAAAAAGTTACAGTCGAAGAAAAAGAAATTAAAGATTATTATGATGCCAATAAGAATGAATTTGATGATAAGTCATATTCTGTAGTTAAGAAAGAGGTGTTAGAAATATTACAATCCACAAAAGCAGAAGATTTAATAAATCAAATTTCTAAAAACTTAGAAGAAGATGTTGCAGCAGGTTTAACTTTAGAAGAAATAGCTGCAAAATATGGTGTAAAAATTTCTAGTGTAGAGTCTATTACTAAAGATAATCTCTTAGCTGATGATAAATTGAATTTTTCGGAAATTGCTGATTCTGTATTTGATATGGTGGAGTCAGAAGCTTCTTACCCTATAGAAATGCTAAGTCAAAACAAAGTAATTCTTTTGGAGCTAAAAAAAATCATCCAATCTAGAAAACAAGAATTTGATGAAGTAAAGGGGAAGATTTCTTCTATGCTTCAAGCTAAAGCAATTGCCACGGAAAATATTAAAATTTTAGAACAGGCGCAAAAGGACTACGAATCAAAGAAAGTAAGTTTGAAATCTTTGAAAAAGAAAGGGATTATGGTTGAGAATAACAAATCTATTACTAGAGTTGATTTTATTACTGAAGAAAGCATCAATCGTGAATTAATGTATTCTGTATTTAAGACGGAAAAAGGTCATGTTACAAATTTAGTAAGAGATGATAAAAAGGCTTATTTTGCTTTTGTTAAGTATGATGAAGTAGATACAACTAAAGCTAAAAAAGTTAAAGATACGTCTTTAACTCAAATAACAAATACAATTAGAGAAGGGGTGTTGCAAGAATTAATAGGATATCTTGCTGAACAGAATGATGTAAAGGTGGAGATGTAATTATATATTAGTTAGTGTAATATGGTGCTTTTAAAACAGAGTATTTACTAATATATGTTGTAGAGCATTAAAGAGATGGTTTGATTTATACGAAACAGGATAAGTTTGAAGAAGTGATTAAGGCTTAGGATTTGTTGAAAAGATTCAGAAAAAAGCTGTAACGCAATAGTTTGTTTTTGTTGTGAATGCAAGAATCGAGTTTGCTGAGAGGTGAGATTTGTCCATTTTGCAGTGTCACTTTCTGCTCAAGCGCCAATCCATTAAAACCAATCCAATAAAGTACCAATTTTAAGTGTATCCACGTTTTCTTAGACGGTGACAAGCTAATTGTAACAGTTATAAAATACATATCAAACGAAGAAAGATGCAAAATAAGCAAATAAATATTTGCTGTGGCAAAAAAGCTTAATGAGTTTGTGAAAGCTTAAGGATTTTTTAGCTAAATAATAATGTATGATTTATTGTGTGGTGATCTATGAAGAAATCTTTTGGACAAGATAGGTATCTTTTGATTTGTCACCTTCCGCTCAAG
>JBGCEX010000047.1:0-22334 GCA_045106635.1 Rickettsiaceae bacterium
GGGATAAACTATTCTAATTTCCTTATGGTAGGCAATAAATCAGCTAAAATCTTCTTTCTTTCATTTTTGGATATAAGGAAAGTTTTTAGCTATAAGAAATGTTCTTAATTATAAAAATCTAGGCTTTTTCAACAGCCCCGACCCATAATGCCCAACAGATTTTTGTAAATGATAATATTTTTTGCTGTCAGGAATGTTTTTGCATAATTTAAGAGCAGCTTTTGTCTGACCAACCGCTTCTATATCGTCGTTTTCTCCTTCTATACCCATAAGGGCGGTGTTGCTTATGAAATCTAAATTTACTTTTCTTCCTCGAGAAATAAATTTGCCTTTAGCAAGAGAAAAATCATGAAATACTTCTTTTATAGTCTGTAGATAAAATTCTGCTGGTAGATCCATAACTGATAAATATTCATTATAGAATTTTTTTTGTTTTTCAGCTTTTGCAGTATTTTTGTTTAATAGATCATTAAATAATTCTACATGAGAATTTATGTGCCGATCAAGATTCATATTAATAAAACTAGCAAGTTGCATAAATCCCGGATATACCCTACGTCTATGTCCGGGGTAGTTCTCTGGAACGTTAGTTACTAATGCTTTGTCAAACCATATTAGACTTTTGTCAGTGGCAAAATTATTCGGTTGGGTAGGGTTTTTTCTTGCATCAATTGGCCCCCCGATTAAAATCACTGATTTGGGAACTTTGGATGGATTATCTTCTGACATAATTGCTGTTGCAGCTAGTACTGGTACTGTTGGTTGGCAAACAGCTAAAACGTGAACGTTATCTCCCAGAAATTTGATATAAGTTATTACATAATCTATAAAATCATCTAAGTCGAAGCTACCATCTGTTATAGGAACTTGCTTAGCATCGACCCAGTCTGTGATATATACATCAAAATATGGCAATGTATCCCGAACAGTTTCACGTAGTAAAGTTGAATGATGTCCTGACATTGGTGCAACAATCAATAATTTGGGTTGTTGTTTTTTATAACTTGGTTTAGCAAAATGCAACAAGTGACAAAAGGGAGCTTTTAGCAAGATGCTCTTTTGAACTGATTGATGTTTGTTGTCGATTTCGCACTCAGTGATGCCAAATTGTGGTTTTTCATAATCTCTAGTTAGTCTTTCGGTCATTTCTAAGCTTGCTCTGGTAAGAGCGCTAAAATAATTATGATAAGCAGGGTTACAGGAATCTTCAAACAGATTTTGTGCTGATATTAGTGATGAACGAATAGGAGCGTAATTCTTTTTTGCAGCTTCTACAAAAGAATAAAAATCACTTGAATCTGGTGAAAGAAATGCATATCCATACCTCTTAAAATTAAATTAATTGTTTAATATGAGTCTAACCAATACATAGTATCATATTAAAATTTAATATCCGTAGTCTTTTTTAGTTGAGAGTAAGAGAAATTAATTTTACGTGGCATCTGTTGGGTGTATTTTTCATTTCTTTAGAGGTAAGCTTTATGCAACATTTTGCTTTAATTCAACCTAAGGTTTTAACAAACATGTCGAAATGATTTGATATTAAATGATCATTAAAGCTTTAATACGCTTGTATATAGATGAAATTCTATATTCGTTGATTTGGTTTTATAAAAAAAATCTATTTTTTGTTTTTAAACCAAAAGAAAGCTTAGTTAGAAAAGAAAAATTGTTATATTAGTTTTAAACTTATTAATATTAATACTATGTCTTCATAAGTTGAGTTTTAGTCCAGCAAAATAAAATAGAGTAAATAGAATATGTACAATGTCATAAAATTTTAAGCTCCATTCGAACGTTTAAAACAATATAGTTCATCTTCAGAAATAACTTTATATAAAGCGATAATTACCCAGGCTATAATAGATGCAACTAATATATCTGAACTACCTAGAGCTAAATTATTAGAACAAGATGCAAAAGTATGGATATTTGGTAATAGTGATCATTTTCAGAAAATATGTTATATGGCTGGAATTGAACCAGGTTTTGTAGTTAAAATAACGAAGGAAGCAATTAAGCTTAATTGTAAAAAATTGTTCTTTTACAAGAAAAAATTAAAAAAACCTGTTAATGATAAAGTCCAAAGAACCCAAAAAATAGCTGTATAAAGTTTTAATTTGTTCCTATATTTAAATTATATATTATTGCTGATACATTGGATTTTAATATGAATAAATTAAGTGGTAAATTATGTATAGAAGTGCTGTTACGTTGTCAGAAAAAAAATTAGTCGGTATTACATGCTCTGCTAATAATAATTATATATTTGAAACTGACCCTGATCCATTAACTAATAAAATTGCAATTACGGCTCAAAAATACTTTTATAATGAATTAGCTGGAAAAATTCCTGATAGATCTAATCCAGGAGTAACTTACTGTGTCTATACAGATTATGATAGTGATTTTAGAGGTAACTATACTTATTTTATTGGTGAGGAGGTAAATTCCATTAATAACTTATCTGGAGATTTTGTAACAATTACTATACCAGTTCAAAATTATGCAAAGTTTACTAATAAAGAACCGGCTGCAATGCCGGATGTATGCGTGGATATGTGGAAAAAAATATGGAAAATGAATCCTAAGGAATTGGCAGGTGAAAGATTATATAAGGCTGATTTTGAACTTTATGATGGTCGTGCTTTAGATCCTAATAAAGTGGTTCTTGACATCTATGTGGGCATTAAAATATAAATGGATTAGTTATGAGTATTCATAATTAGAATTATAATGTAATAAATAAGTAGGAAAGTTAGTATGCAAGTTTTAGTTTCTGGTCAACATATGGCGATTGGCGCATCTTTCAAGAATATGTAAAAGATAGGGTTACTGGTTCGGTCAACAAGTATTTTGACCATGCATCAGGAGCAACGGTGCATTTTCATAAACAAAACTATCAGTTTTCGTGTGATATTATTATACATGATGGTACTGGTAGACATACAATTATTAAAAGTAATACATCTGCTGATGATGTTTATTTTGCTTTTGATAGCGCTTTGAATAAAGTTGAGAAACAACTAAGAAAATACAAATCTAGATTAAAGGATCACTCAACTAGAGTAAAATTATCGGAAATCACACCTGATACTATGAAATATGTAATCTCGCCTAATAAAACGGACAATGATGATGATGGGTCAGGGGAAGTAGATTTTGATAATCCAGTTATTATAGCAGAAAAAGCAACAAAAATATTAAAGCTTTCTGTGGGTCAAGCGGTAATGAAAATGGATCTTGAGAATTTGCCAGCCTTAATGTTTGAGAATGTTAAAAATAATCGAATTAACGTCGTTTATTATCGTAAAGATGGTAATATTTCTTGGGTTGATTCGAAGTAATTAATATTCTAATGGAAAGAGAAGTAACTTTTAACAGAGCCCAAGATGAAGTAGCAATTATCGCACCTTCTTCTGGATGCCAAAATGCAAAAGAAAAATTATTGGCTGGGGTAAACCTCCTAGAAGGAAAAGGTTTTAAGTGTAAGTATGATAGAAATATTTTATCAAATTCTGCAGATTTAGAATATTTTGCTTCTGCAACAAAACAACGTATTTGTGAAATTAAAGATGCGCTTTTTGATCCTAATGTTAAGATTATCTGGGCTTTTCGCGGAGGTTACGGTGCTTCTGAAATAGTTTTTGATTTAGTTGGTTTGTCTTTAGACCAATTAAATCCTAAGATTATTATTGGATTTAGTGATATAACAGCGCTATTGTTGTTATTCAATCAGAAATTTCAAATGCCAGCAATACATGGATCAGTTATAACTTCGCTTGTTGATAAACAAGCTAATATGTTGGATTCTATTATTTCTGTGTTATCTGGTAAGGATATGGTTTTTTCGCTTGAATCATTAAATAATCTGGCAAATAATATTGTAAATATTAATGCTAAAATTACTGGAGGTAATCTAGCCATTATATGCCATATGATAGGTTCTACTCTTACCATTGATACAAATGATAAAATTATTTTTTTGGAAGATGTAAATGAAAAAGGTTATCATGTGCATCGTTATTTATTACAAATGAAAAATGCAGGTCTTTTTTCAAAAGCAAAAGCTTTAATTATGGGAGATTTTAGTTGCTCAGATGACAGGATAGAACCGTCAATTAGGAGTTTTTGTAGAGAGCATTTAACTATACCAGCATTCAAGGCTCAAGGAATAGGGCATTTACCTGATAATTATCCAATAATAATAGGAGCAAATTCGCAAGTGAGAAATAAGGTTTTAACTATTACAAGTTTTCTTGGATTAATCTAGATGGTAATAAGAATTGCTACTAGAAAAAGTAGATTAGCGTTAATTCAAACAGATTTGTTTGTTAGTAAGTTAAAAGAATGTTTTCCTGATATAACTTATGAAATAGTTCCAGTGATTACAACAGGTGATAAAATAACTGATAAAAATTTGTATGATATTGGTGGTAAAGCATTATTTTTAAAGGAGTTAGAAGAGAAATTAATTGCTGGTCAAGCAGATTTAGCTGTTCATTCACTTAAGGATGTTCCGGGAATATTACCAAAAGAGCTTAAAATAGCTGCTGTGCTGAAGAGGGATGATCCGAGAGACTGTTTTGTTTCATATAAATATAAATCACTGCAAGAGTTGCCAAATGGAGCTGTGGTTGGTTCATCTTCTGTAAGAAGAAAAGTTATTTTACAAAAAATACGACCTGATTTAAAAGTGGTTCAGTTTAGGGGTAATGTTAAAACTAGACTTGCTAAACTATTAGAAAAGGATGCTCCTGATGCAATAATTCTTGCATGTGCAGGTCTTAAAAGGCTAGAAATGTTTAATGAAAAATATTGCTTTCCTTTAACTGTGGATGAAATGATTCCATCAGCTGGTCAGGGGGTTATTGCTATACAAAAAAGAGTGGGTGATCAAAAAATGCTTGAAATCTGCAATAAGATTAATCACATGCCTACTTGGTATCTAAGCCAAGCTGAAAGGGAGTTTCTTGCTTATTTTGATGCGAGCTGTAGAACAGCAATCTCTGCTTATGCTGAATATATTGATATGGAAACCATTAGAGCAAGTTATATGTATGGTGATTTTGAAGGTAGTTTATTGAAATTTTCTGTAGAAACAGGGCTTAAAACTCATGGTAAACAAATAGCGCTTAAGGCTGCAAAGACTATTGAATCAAAGTTATTGTAATTGTTCTAGCAATCATAGGGATATTACAATAGAAACCATAATCTTATAACTAATATGTTGTTTTATCATAGTAAAAATCAACTAATAATTATATTTACAAAAAAATAATATTTACATATTATGAAGCATTTATTCTTATGATTACTAAAACTTGTAGCCTTGCCTTTAGAGGTGTAGATATAATAGATGTTGATGTTCAGGTGCAAATCACATCAGGAGTGCCAAACTTTATTATTGTTGGTTTAGCTGATAAAACTATTGCTGAGTCAAAAGAAAGGGTTAGAGCTGCTTTGTCATCCATTGGTCTTGCTTTACCAGCAAAAAGAATTGTAGTTAACTTGGCTCCAGCAGATCTTATAAAGGAAGGTAGTCATTTTGATTTAGCAATTGCTTCAGCGATATTATCTGCAATGGGAGTGTTACCTAGCGAAGATATTATAGACTATTTAGTGTTTGGAGAATTATCTCTAGATGGCTCGATTTTACCAGTAAATGGTGCTTTACCAGCTGCGATTGGAGCAAGTAGTAGAGATAAAGGAATCATATGCTCAAAATATAATGGATCTGAAGCTGCTTGGTCAGGAAATGAGAAGATCATCGCTGCAGATAATTTGCTTAGTTTAATTAATCATTTTAGCGGTTCTCAAGTGATAGCTACACCAGAACCTGTAGTCAGTAATGGGGTATCTAATTATCCAGATTTACGTGATATTAGAGGTCAAAAGATTGCTAAAAGAGCTCTTGAAATTGCCGCAGCTGGTGGGCATAATATGCTAATGTATGGACCACCTGGTACCGGTAAATCTATGCTTGCCTCAAGGTTACCAAGTATCTTACCAAAACTTACTCCAAGCGAAATTTTAGAAATTAGTATGGTTGCCAGTGTTGCTGGTAATATAACTCAAGAATGCTTAACTAGTGAAAGACCGTTTAGAGCTCCGCATCATAGTTGTTCAACAGCAGCCATGGTAGGAGGAGGGCTAGGGAGGAGAGTCAAACCAGGGGAAATTTCACTAGCTCATAATGGCGTGTTATTCTTAGATGAGTTACCAGAATTTCCTACTGGGGTAATAGAGTCCTTAAGGCAGCCAATTGAGACTGGAGAAATTTTAGTCTCAAGATCCGGTATGCAGGTAAAATATCCCGCAAATTTTCAATTAATTGCAGCTATGAACCCTTGTAAATGTGGGTATTTAGGTGATGTAAGCAAGGAATGTAATAAGGCTCCCGTATGTAGCAGTAGTTACCAAAGTAAAATTTCAGGGCCAATTCTTGACCGATTTGATTTACATGTTGAAGTGGCCAATGAAGAAGTTTATAGTTTTGATTCGTTTAAAGTAGATGATTCAGAAAGTTCTGATATTGTTGCAGGTCGAGTAATTGTAGCCAGAAAGATACAGGCAGAACGTTATGAAGGTTATGATATTTGTATTAATAATAATCTGGACGGCCAGTTACTTATTGAATATGCTCTGCCAGTAGATGAAGGTCGCAATATGTTGAATGATGCAGCGCAAAAATTTAAATTCTCGATGAGGAGTTATAACAGGGTTTTAAGGGTTGCAAGAACTATTGCTGATTTAGCAGGCTCAGCTTATGTAAAAAAAATTCATATTGCTGAAAGTATTAATTACAGAAATCTGAGTTTTCTTAGTTCAAAAATGGCTTAATTTAGATAGTTAGATTTTAAACCAAAAAATTATATATGATGTCAATTAGAAAGAACCTAAGCTATGCATATCAAATTTTAGCAAAATTAGGTATGGCAGATCATACTTACACCCATCTTTCAGCAAGGCCAGAAGGTGCTCAGTATTATTATATAAACCCTTTTGGTCTTAGATTTGAAGAGGTTACAGAAGATAATCTATTAAAGGTCAGTTTTGAAGGGGATGTTCTTGAAGGAGAAGAGTTTCAGTATAATAAAACTGGTTACATTATTCACGGTAGTATTTACAAATCAAGACCCGATCTAAAAGCTATTTTTCACTTGCATACAGTAGAATCTGTTGCGGTATCTTGTATGAAGAATGGTCTAATGCCTTTAAGCCAATGGGCATTGCATTTTTATGATCAGATTAATTACCATGATTATAATTCTCTCGCTTTAGATAACAATTCCCATGGAATTGATCTAGTACGTGATTTAGCTGATAAAAAAGTTATGTTTCTTCGTCATCATGGTATGATTACTTCTGGAAATACTATACATGAGGCTATGTTTTATTGTCACCATCTTGAGCTAGCTTGCAAAACTCAAATCGCAGCTTTATCATCTGGAGTAGAATTACTAAGTCTAGACCAGAAAATTTGTAAACAAACTAACCATGATTTACTTGGTTTTGAGAAGGATTTAGGTTTTAGAGATTGGCAAGCTTGGGTTAGATGGGTTGATAGGAAGTAGTTAGAAAATATTAATGCTGATTTCTTAATTTTTTTAGATTGTTATTGTTTTAAAGCGATGATAGTCTGAGCCATCTTTGATGTTCTGTACCATTAATAATTATTGTGGTATTGAGTAAAAAATAATAAAAATGTATATGAAAAAAATTATTACTAGATTTGCCCCGTCTCCGACAGGGTTTCTACACGTAGGGAATGCAAGAACAGCTTTAATTAATTGGTTGTATGCAAGAAAATATAATGGAAAATTTATTCTTAGAATTGATGATACTGATATAACAAGAAGTACAGAAGAGTATAAAAATGCAATTGTTAGGGATTTAAATTGGCTTGGTCTTGAATGGGATGAGAGTTTTAATCAAAATAGTAGGATAGATCACTATCTAAAAGCTAAAAAACTTCTTTTGGAGAGTGGAAGGCTATATGCATGTTACGAAACCCCAGAAGAGTTATCGGTCAAAAGAAAGCTTCAGCTATCACGTGGGTTGCCTCCTATATATTATAGGGCTGCTTTAAAATTGACAAAAGATCAAATAGATAATTACGAACAATCTGGTAGAAAACCATATTATAGATTCCTGATTCAAGATTCAGAAATTAAATGGCAAGATATGGTTAAGGGTTTGATATCTTATCAGGGAAGTAATTTAAGTGATCCTATTATTATCCGTGCTGATGGCACTATGACCTATATGCTTTGTTCAACAATCGATGATATTGATTATGAAATCTCGCATATTATACGTGGGGAAGATCATGTTAGTAATACAGCTGTTCAAATTCAAATGTTTGAGGCTTTTGGAGGAGGAGTTCCAGAGTTGGGGCATTTAAGTCTTGTGAAAACTAAAGGTGATAAGATTTCAAAAAGGGAAGGGGGGTTTGAGATATCAGCTTTGCGAGATAAAGAAAATCTTGAAGCGATGGCTATAAATAGTTTTTTTAGTAAAATTGGCTCTGCTAATCCTGTGGTACCAAATTACAATATGCAAGATTTATTAAGTACATTTGATATTTCATCTTATTCTAAAAGTCCAACAACCTATTCATCTGAAGAGTTGGAGCTCCTAAATCATAAATTAATTATTCATCTTGAATATAAAGATGTTAAAGAAAAGCTTAGTTTAATGGATTTCAATCAGATTGATGAGAGTTTCTGGCTTGCTGTGCGCCCTAATTTACAAAAAATATCAGATATTAAAGATTGGTGGGAGATTTGTGCGAATCCAAAAAGAGTAGAAGTTCCAGATCACCAGCTTTTAGTGATTGCTGCTAAAACTTTGCCAGAAATAATTAATCAGGATACTTGGAGTAGTTGGACAAAAATAATATCTGTAGAATCTGGAAAGAAAGGTAAGGATCTGTTTATGCCATTAAGACTAGCATTAACGGGGATGGATAAAGGGCCTGAATTAAAAAACCTGCTTCCATTACTTACTAGAGAAGAAATAATTAGTAGATTAAAAATTGTTTAATTATACAGAAGATGAGTAGGTCATTTTATATGAGCTGATGGAAGAGTGTGGAGAATTAAATATAGGCAATGTTGTAATATAAATCAGGTTCTAGCTAGATTTTTATACTAAAAACTCTTTAAGAGTCGTATATCTATTATAATATTGCAATTGATGAATAATTCTTATTTTTTATAATCAAATTGACTCAATTCGGATTTTTGAAGGTTTGTTTATTTAATTTTGGCTAACTCTTCTAATCATTTTATTTCAGTTAAACGAATATTTTTAGTCACTATTTTTAATCTTTCTACTCTTTCCATTAAATAATCCAATTGGATTTTATTTATTTCGTAACTTTTATCGTACCTTGTCTTTAAGAGGCTTATCCTTGATAACTCAAAATATTATTTTTTGCTCTGAGGGGGCTATATGAAATATCTTTAATATATCTCAGTCTACAATATTATTGTAAATTCAAACTTTATTGTAGACTGAGCATAGTTAATTTATACTCCGTCACCCGATAGTAAAGTATCGTATGCTTCAATGTCGAAAACCTCATCTTCAGCTATATACTCCATTATTACATCTTGTACTGGTGAAGTTTCTAATTTAAGTTTTCTTAATAAGTTTGAAATTTGGATTGTATAGTCTATTTTCTTGTTAAAATCAGTTATGTCATATAAGAAACCAAAAATATCATTGGTAATATCAATTTGTAACAACTGCTCAGGCAGTATTGTTTGCAATACACCAGAAAAATTAAGTATAGATTCATCTTCTCTTCCCCCGTAGATAGCTCTTATCATATATTCACTTATAGCTTGCTTTAAAATATCATCATCACTTTTATGAATTAAATCAAGAACAGAATCGCCTTGAGCGCTTAATGCAGTAAGATCAAGTTTATAATTTTTATACCAGATTGGAGATAATTTATTCGTTAATAGCTGAAAAAAGTAATATGTATCTATACCACGTAAACATGAAACATGAAGAGGCGTTTCCCCTAAAACATTTTGTAAATTTGGAATCATGAGCATATCTTTCCATGGTGAAAAATCAAAATCACTTTCATAAAGTTCTTTAGTCGCAGATAGTGCTAAATAATGCATAGGAGTACTACCAGTGCTATCTTGGTGACTTCCTTCTTTTTCCTTAATTTTTTGCTGAAATAGTGCAGCAATTTGATTAAAATACCCAGGGAGCGCTCCTTGCTTTCCATACCAATCAACAATAATACTAGGTGTATGAGAAAAATAATAATGCAATAAGTTTTTTCCTGAAATATCGATTGTTTCTAAAGAAAGCTGCTCTCTTATTTGTTGAGAGTCAAAGATTACCTGGTAAATCATAGGATTATCTATTATGTATTTATCATTACTGAATAGATAGTTCAAAAAAACTTCTCCCATCTTGTTTTTTATATTAATACTATATGGAACTGATTCGATGAATGAAAACATTCGTTGAAGCGCTTCTTTAACTACGATTTCAGCTGAAGAAAATCCATCTTTTTTATATAATAAGCAATCTGGTCCATATTTTAAATTCACAGATTTCTTGATTAATATATCAGTTAACCATTGTAAATAATAAGCAGGGTTATCGGTGCTTGGACGAGATTCTAACCAATGTTTTCCTATATCTAAACTACTAGTGTGGAGTATTAACTGAGAACTGCCATCAGTTAGTTTATATATTTGTTCTAATGTAGTTTGTCTGGATGGTGCGCCTAAGTCATCAGATTGTAAGTGAGTTATTATAACTTTAAGAAAGTTACGTGCTAATTTGTATACATTATTAGATAATATACTTTGCGTATCTATTTCTGTTACATCTAGATTTAACCTATCCATTAATAGAAAATGACCGTTTGAATTTATTTTTTTTACTCCAGAGTATTCTAAATGATGTATCAAATTAAGTAGTAAGGGATTCAACTCGTCAGAATATAATAAGTTCATACTCTCTACAAAAACGTCTATTCTTTGTTTTAGCAATGAAATTGTTTCTTTATTAATAGTTGATATTGCATCTCTAGTAGAATTTCTAAATTCATTATAATACTTAGCAACTTTCTGAACGTGTTTTGATGACATAGCTTTCTTTCCTTCAGTTGCTTGTTCTAAAATAAGACCTATACCCCTTTTTTCTTCAATTAAAACTTGTTTTTGTATTGCTAAAAAATCTGATTCTGACAAAGTTTTATCACTATATAGTTTATACATCTGTTCTTTTAAAGTTTCATAAGCTTTTTTAAAAGAATGATTGCTGCTTTTATATGATAATTTATGAGGAATTTTAGGAAACCTGTCTAATAATTGTTGCGCAGTCTTGATGCTACTGGCTTGTTGTAAATAAGAATGCCATTGTGAATAAGCTACTTTTTTTAATTTACCTAGTGTCAATTCGTTATATGGGCCTACAGCATAATCAATTTCTATGTAACCAGCTGTAATATCTACTAAAACTTTAGGTAGATCAAATAGACTGTATAATTGTTGTTTTAATAATTTAGTAGCTAGTGTATTATGTTTGGTAGAAACAAGTGTTGGATCATGTTCTATAATTCCAGAACCTAATAACTGGTCACCTGATTCTTGAATTAAAGATACTTCATCTAAATTTAAACGACTTTGATGAATACTAGATAGTCAAAAATTCTTCATGCCTTGTCAAAGTATTTTTTAGTGATGTAATATTATAATACTCACTGATCTGATCAATTGTGCTGAATAGCTTTTTTAGCGTCGCTTCTCCAAAGGTTAAACTACTAACAGCTGGAATAGTTTCTAAGGACATATGAATTGGTTGTAATGATTTAGTGGGGAATTGTAAGTAATTATCATATAAAATCATAGTACCGTTAAAATTCAAAGACATGGTGCTTATATCTTTTAAAAAAGATATTGGTGTGTCAATAAAAGGAGAGTGTTTTTCTATATGTAAGACCTGTTGATGCATTTTTGAAAAATTAGAATGGTCAAAAACATTTTTTATAAGCTGATCACTCAGCATATAATCAATCCAGCTTTTAATATGAATATACATATTACTAGATAGTACGCCTTGTTTTGGAATAATTTTATGAAGTTTATCTACATTTGACTTAAATAGAGTGTAATATGCTTTAGACTGAATGCTACTATCTTTAATATGTTCATCTAGAGCTGATGTAAGTATATCAAGTTTTTGATTTAATTTTTTTAAAGTGATTTTTCTACTACTAAACAATTCTTGCGCTCTGTTAACAAAAAGATTTAACTTTGTTGTCTCACTAGGTTGAACATGTAGATTTTTAGGTTGAAATATAGAATTTTTCATGATTACTAAGTATTATATATAAGTTAATTTAGATTATATTGTGTCAACAACTCTCCATCTTATATAGAAAGTGTTTTTCTTTTGCAACTAAAAATTGGACTGTTGTTAAGGCTTCAAGATTTTAGAAAGTTCAAAAAAACATTAGTTAGATAATTAATTATGTATTTATCTATTCTAGCAAATCTTTGTTTTTTGAGTGATTAGTTATTTATGATAAGAAACTAATATAAAAACTATCTGGGTTATTTGATATACTCTTAACTAGAAATGATGGTTTAGTTGGTTTTTTAATTATTAAGAAAAGTGAGGAGTAATGGATATATTGAAATTATTAAAAGTGTATGCAAAGGTAGTTTATGATTTAGATACAGTGCTAGAAGAAATTAAATTCGTCTAATCGCTTTATTTCAGTTAAACAGACATTCTCAGTCACTATTTTTAATTTCTCTACTCTTTTAATTAAATAATCTAATTGGGTTTTGTTTATTTCGTAATTCTTGTCGTATCTTGCCTCTATATAGGCTTTCCTTAATAACTCAAAACATTTCTTTTGTTCTGAGGTATCTATATGAAATATCTTTAATAAGTCGTTATGGTAATTGCTTACCATGCAACCTAACTTTCTTATATCGTGTAATTTGGGTTTATAACCTGAAAAAACCAACAAAATAGCGTTATAGAAGCTCTCTGTAGCTTGGTGTAATTCAAATGCAGCAAGACTAAAATCATTGTTTTCAAATGCACAAAATTTAGTAACTGTAAGAAATCCAGAACCCCTCTTAAACCAATAATCGTAATCATTCTGAGCTATTGCTCTTCTTTCTCCTGCATCTAGTTCTTTAGCAACTGATAGTTGATACTCACCGCTATCATACAACAAGATGCCTTCTTTTTTTATATCAGAAAAGAAGTACTGCCCTGTCTCTAACTGCTTATTTACTGCCCCTATGGGTTCAATGATTAATGTTACCCATGGGTTATCCTCTAATCGTTTTTTCTTTAACTGCTTTTCTATCTTTTCCTCCATCTTTAGCATTTGTAGGCGTGAAGATTTACCTTTTTTCATGATCAGTAATAAATCTAAATCACTTTGATAGCTATAAGTTGTATGTCCTTCAATATAAGTATCCTCAACCCAAGTACCTCTTGCATAAGAGCCAAAGAGAATAATTTTCGCTATTTTCTGGTCAGTTACAGAGAGTATTGCTTCTACTATTAGAGATAGCCTATTTTTAATCAGTAAAGTTCTAATTGGTAACTCTGATTTCATGAGTTTTTTAACTAATTCATGCGTTTATTAAATATTTCTAGTCATAAAAACTAGCAATGGTGGGCGGTAGAAGATTCGAACTTCCGACCTTTACGATGTCAACGTAATGCTCTAACCAACTGAGCTAACCGCCCTATGAAATAATTATATATTAGGTCCATCTGTTTATCTTGTTTTTTTCCGAATTTCAAGGTTTTAATTTGAAATCTTATTCAAAATCAAGTAAAACATCATGTATGTTAAGAGAGAAGTGCAATATTAATACATGCAAGGGGTAATGAAGAGTTTAAAAGAAAAAGCATATGATAAAACTAATAGTTTTATCATAGCGTTAGATGGGCCATCAGCATCTGGAAAGAGTTCAATAAGTAATATGTTAGCAGAGATGTTTGATCTGCAATATGTACAATCTAGTATAGTTTATAGGGGATTTGCATATTTGTGTATTATCAATAATATTGATGTTACAGATATTACTAAAATAATCAAATTGTCAGAGAACAGAGATTTGATTGAATTAATAAAAGACATTGATTTGAATCAAGAAACTATAGGAAGTTACGCTTCTAAAATATCAACTATTCCTGAGGTTCGTAATAATTTAAATGCACATTTAATCCAAATGCTTCAAGTTTATCCAAGAATTATAATGGAAGGAAGAGATATAACCACTGTAGTTGCACAAGATGCAGATATTAAAATCTTTATTACTGCTGATGTTCATAAAAGAGCAACGAGAAGATATAAACAGTTGCATGAACAAGGAAAAGACTGTATGCTCGATGACGTTTTGAAGTTGCTTGAAGAGCGTGATTTAAGAGATAGTTCTCGCAAAGCTGCACCTCTTTCTATAGCTCCTGATGCATTTGTAATAGATACTAGTGACATCAGTCAAGACCAAGTGATTCTTAAAATTAAAAACTATATAGAGTTAAGTTGATCCCTGCATTTGTCGTACCTAGGGATTTATCTTATTTATTAACCTTAATAATTTGCGCTGAATTTTGGTACAATTTGGTAGCTCATAAACCATATTAATATTTATGTTAAAAAAGAAAAGATTTATTCCTCAATTAAGTGATGTTACTCCAACTAACGAAGATTTTGCAAGTTTACTTGAAAGTGTAAGTACAAGTCATGTTAAAGAAGGCATGGTAGTAAAAGGTCAAGTAGTAGAAGCAAATTCTGATGTTATAATTGTTGATGTTGGTCTTAAAAATGAAGGTAGAATAGCCGTATCAGAGTTTCAAGCAGGTGCTAATCAAGCATTACCAAAGGTGGGTGATATTGTTGATGTATTTGTTGAAAAAATTGAAGGTAGAAGAGGTACTCTTTTAAGTCGTGAAAAAGCTATTAGGGAAGAATCTTGGTTTAGACTTGAAGAATTGTTTGATAAGCAAGAAAATGTAGAAGGTATTATTTTTGGAAGAGTTAAGGGTGGATTTACTGTTGACCTAAAAGGTGTAGTAGCTTTCTTACCGGGGAGTCAAGTTGATGTAAGGCCTATTAAAGACCCTACTTCGATTATGAATATTGAGCAGCCTTTCCAAATTTTAAAGATGGATAAAAAGCTTGGAAATATTGTAGTATCAAGAAGAGCAATACTTGAAGAATCAAGGTCAGAAGCAAGAGATGAAATGCTATCGACGATCAAAGAAGGAATGGTATTAAGTGGCTTTGTTAAAAATATTACTGATTATGGTGCTTTTATTGATCTTGGAAGTGTAGATGGATTATTGCACGTAACTGATATCTCTTGGAGTAGAATTAATCACCCTTCAGAAGTACTTAGTTTTGGTCAAGAAATTAAAGTTTCAGTTATTAAATACAACGAAGAAACAAAAAGAATTTCCCTTGGTATGAAGCAGTTAGATGCTAATCCTTGGCAAAACATAAAAGAAGAATTTCCTGTTAACAAAATGATGAAAGGTAAAGTCACAAATATTGCTGATTATGGTGCTTTTATTGAACTGAAAGATGGAATCGAAGGTTTAGTGCATTCCTCAGAAATTTCTTGGGGCAAGACTAATCAAAATCCTAAGAAATTATTGAATATTGGTCAAGAAGTTGAGTTCGTTATTTTGGATGTTAACACTGAAAAACACAGAATTTCTTTAAGTATTAAGAAATGTCAGGATAATCCTTTAGTGAAGTTTGCTGAAGATCATCCTGTTGGTAGTGTTATTAATGCTCCTATTAGAAACATTACGGATTTTGGTATGTTTGTAGCAATTGATGTAAATACAGATGGAATGATACACGAATCTGATATTAGTTGGGATGAAAATGGACTAGAGGCTTTGAAGAATTTCAAAAAAGGTGATGAAGTTGAATGTAAGGTGCTAAATATTGATATTGAAAAAGATAGAGTAGCTCTTGGTATCAAACAACTTTCTGAACAACCTAATGATAATAGTATCACTGAAGAATTCAAAAAAAATATGGTTGTAACTTGCGTTGTAACTGAGGTAAAAGAAGAAGGTGTTGAAGTCAATATTACTGATAAAGTTACTGCTTTTATTAAAAAAATTGACTTAGCAGCTGAAAAATATGATCAAAAAGCTGATAGGTTTGCAGAAGGTGATAGACTTGATGCAAAAATTATTTCTATTGATAAGGCAACTAAAAAAATAGGTCTTTCTATAAAAGCTTTAGAGATAGATGAACGTCAAAAAGCTATCAAAGAATATGGTTCAACAGATAGTGGCGCAAGCCTAGGGGACATACTTGGTGCTGCTCTTGATGGAGCAAAATCTGGTAAGTGATCTGTATAATATAACATAAACAAGAGACAAGTGGCGGAAACTTAACTGTGTTTCCGCCACTGTTATATGTGTTATTCAACTCAAGAAGTTATTTTGAAGAGAGTATAGATTATTCAATTTTAAGAAATTTTTTGAACAATAAAAAACTCAAAAGTGGAGTTTTTTAGATTAAGCTTTTTCTCGTCTCAAGAGATACAAAGCTTCGAATTTAATCTAACAGTTTAGTAAAAATAGGTATAGAATGTATAAAAGTTATACATATAAAGTTAACCGTTTTAACAAGAGATTAAATGATGACTCAATTAGATAAAATTATCAAGCCAAATTAGGATTGCTAGAATTAGTAAAACAACTAGGGAACGTAAGCCAAGCATGCAATGTAATGGGATGTTTCTTGAGCTTTTTGCTAGTTCTAATAATCCTATTTTTGATTTAAATTCATTTTAACCTCTTAGTTGTTTTTTTTACTTTAACAATTATAAGATTAAATCTTAACTATTGCATTTTTTAGTGCTAATATGGTTTTTACTTTCGACCTTTTACCATAGTTAAATATTTAGTAGGTCCTTTTTTATAATGCCATTTAGTGTTACCTTTGTTAGATTTAGAGTTAGCTAATGTTTGTGATGTCTCTAAATTTTCTGTAATTAAAGGGTCTTTTATCATTTGAGTGACTTTAGGTTTTTCTAAAGTCAAATATTTAGAAGCGAGTTTTTGAATTCTCTCCGGGGAGCTAAGATATGCAAGTTCAGCTTTGAGAATCCGAATTGCATCTTCTTCATTTTGAACTTGTTTTCTTACTTCTTGGAGTTCAGATTTTAATGTCACAACACTATCTTTAATACTAAAAAGACTGCATATGGTTAGTAAGCATAAAGTTATTACTATATAGACCAAAACTCTATAAGAAATAATCATCTAGTGCCTCCTATCTTCTCAGCTACTCTGAGACGTGCAGATCTTGATCGGTGATTCTCTTTTATTTCGTTGCTAGTTGGTAATATGGGTTTTTTTGTAATTATTTTTAACCATTTAGTAATATCACTATTTTCCGGTTCTTTTGAGTATTTTGATCTAGCAATTTTCTTTGCAGAATGATCTTTAAAAAAAGACTTAACTATACTATCTTCAAGTGAATGAAAAGATACTATAAGAATTTTTGCTCCTGGTTTTAAAAGTTCATTAAGGTTATTTAAAAAATATTCAAGACTTTCAAGCTCTTTATTTATATAAATTCTTATTGCTTGAAATGTTTTGGTTGCTGGATCAATTTTTGCCTTACGATAATGCATTGCACCACGAATGATTTCAGCTAATTTTAAGGTAGAAATGATAGGTTCTTTTTGTCTTTCTTCGACAATTTTTGTTGCAATTTGACGAGATTGAACTTCTTCACCATATTTATAAATTACATTAGCAAGTTCTGTTTCAGAGGTGTTAGCTATAAAATCTGCAGCGCTATAACCACTTGTGTTATTCATACGCATATCCAAATTGCCATCACGCATAAAAGAAAACCCTCTTTCTCCTTCATCAAGTTGCATTGAGGAAACCCCAAGATCTAGGACAATTCCATCATATTGATTTCCATTTAAAAATTCTTTTGCATTAGCAAAGTTACCTTCTATAAATTCAAATTTTTTCTTATATATAGTTTGTAACTTTTTAGCATATTTCAAAACATTTGGGTCTTGATCAATAGCAGTGACATAGCAATCAGAACTTGCTAATATTGCTTGTGCATATCCTCCGGCACCAAAAGTGCAATCAAGATATCTTTTATTATGTTCTGGGTTTAAATTCTGAATAACTTCTGAAAGCAATACTGGGTAATGGGGGGTGGCTATACTATGTTTTGGGAACAAGATATTACTCATAGTGCTACCTTTGGATGTTCATGATTTTTTAAAGTTAATCTGTTAGCTTGTGCAAGAGCTTTAGAGGATTTTAGATGAATATCAAAATGCACTGGATCCCAAATTTCAAAAACCAAACCTTTGCCAACAAAAAAAGCTTGTTCAGAAATGCCTACTTGAACTATCAAAGGAGCTGGAATTATGACTCTACCTTCACTATCAAATTGCAATTGAATAGATTCACCCATAACGATTGTTTCAAAAGCATCTCTTTCTTCGGAATAGGGGTCTAAATTTTGGATTATCTTGTATATATCCTGTAGGTGATTCATGCTACAAGCTTCAATGCAGTTGTTTTTAAAAGACGGATAAACAACAATACCATTAAATTTATCTTCAGATAGCACTGATCTAAAAGCAGATGGAACTGAAACCCTGCCTTTTTTGTCAATTTTATTTTGATATTTTGAAAGAAAAATATTCATTTTATATCTATAAATTGATCTTTAAAAAACTTGCTTCGCATTTATTATTGAAGGTTAACACTAAAATGGTAAAAAATGGGTTAATATGGGTATTTGTGGAATAATTTGGAAAATAAGGCTATATTTTAAATTAGTCAAGTGATATTTGAGTCACTATGTAAAAAAATCATTTTTCTAAGAGTTATTTTTTTTATTTTCTAGTTGCAAGAAATTCAGACAAACAAAATATGAGATATTTAAGATGTGAATCAGTAAAAAAGAACTAATTTTGTATAGGGTTAGTTGTTTGTTTAAATGGTTATAGTGTATCCTAAAATCTAAATAGTTAGATTTATAAAACAGCATATAGAGTAATTAGGTTGTTTTGAATTTTGCAGAGATAAATGAAAATGTAATCATCGGTATGACAAAATATTTTCTGTTTTTTTTGATAATTTTTACTGTTACTACCTGTAAACCTCCAGAATCAGTGCTGAATGGATATGTAGAAGGAGAGTATATCTATATTTCTCCTACTACTTCTGGAGTTCTTAAGGATATATTTGTTCAGCGTGGTCAGAATGTTAAGTCAGGTCAGGCTTTATTTTCGATTGATGATGCAGAACTTAAAGCTTCTGTTACCTATGCTAAGGCTGAAGTCATGCAAGTGCAAGCTCAGCTTGAAAATCTTCTTAAAGGGGGGCGTTCTGAAGAAATTGAAGTTATAATCAAAAAGCAAGATCAGGCAAAGGCTTTGTTAGAAAATGTTCAAAAAGAATATAAAAGAGCGCAACAATTAATAAAATCTGCTGCTATTAGCTATTCAAAATATGATAGATATAAATCAGAATATAAAACTGCTAAGGCTAATGTTGAAGAGCTTTCGGCTCAATTAAAAGTAGCTGGTTTAGAAGCTCGTGAAGATGAAATTACAGCAGCGCAAGCTACGTTAGAAATGGCTAAACAAAAACATATTCAAGTACAGAAACAACTGCAAGATTCTGTTCCTAAAGCTTTAGCTGAAAGTTATGTAGAAAACACATTCTTTTCTCCTGGGGAATATGTAGCAGCTGGTAGGGCTGTAATAAGCTTATTACCTATAGAAAATGTAAAAATACGATTCTTTATCCCTCAAAATATTTTAGCTACAGTTGCAGTAAATCAAAATATTACTATTAACTGTGATAGTTGTATCGAACCAATATCAGCCAAAATTAGCTATATTTCATCACAAGCTGAATATACACCGCCTATCATTTACAGCAATGATTCTAGGCAAAAACTAGTATTCATGGTTGAAGCAATTCCTGATCAAGCATTGTCAATGCTACGACCTGGACTTCCTGTTGATATAGAAATTGCAAGGCCATGATTGAATCAGAATATATAATAGATGCTTCTCATCTAACAAAAATTTTTGGAACCAAAAAGGTAGTGGATGATTTTAGTATTCAAGTGCCGCGTGGAAAGATTTTTGGATTTCTTGGTCCAAACGGTAGTGGTAAAACCACGACTATTCGCATGATATGTGGATTGCTTACTGCGGATGAAGGTAAAGGAACTTGTCTTGGTTACGATATTAACACTCAATCTGAACTAATTCGCCAGCATGTGGGTTATATGACCCAGAAATTTAGTTACTGGGAAGATTTAACGATTCAAGAAAATCTAGAGTTTGTAGTAAATATGTTTGGTCTTGATCGTCCAAAGGAACGTGTGCAAAAAGCATTGAAAGATCTTGGTCTTCAGCAAAGACAAAAACAGTTAGCAGGTAACTTGTCTGGAGGTTGGAAACAACGCTTAGCATTAGCTGCTTGCATTATTCATGAACCAGAAGTTTTGTTATTAGATGAGCCAACAGCAGGAGTTGACCCTAAGGCGCGTCGGGAGTTCTGGGACGAAATACATAGATTAGTAGCAGATGGCCTTACAGTGCTAGTTAGTACTCATTATATGGATGAAGCTGAGCGTTGTCATGAAATTATTTATATTGCTGAAGGTAAGCTAATTGTTCGAGGTACTGTAGCAAATGTTATTGAGCATGCTGGACTTATAACATGGGTGGTGCGTGGTAAAAATTTAGTTGATTTACAAAAAAAACTTGAATCTCATCCAGCAATTACAAGTATTGCTCCTTTTGGAGATAGTTTACATATTAGTGGTATAGATATAAATGCATTAGATAAGGCTATTTTGCCATATCGCAATGATCATAATTATAAGTGGACAACGTCAGTTCCATCAATGGAAGATGCTTTTATTCATTACATGGCACGATTAGATTCAGGAAGAGAATTATGATGTTCCAGCAACGATTATCAGTGCGTCGTATTTGGGCGGTACTTAAGAAGGAGTTTATCCAACTTAAACGTGATAGAACTACTTTGGGTATGATAGCTGTGATTCCCATAATGCAACTTTTGTTATTTGGATATGCTATTAATTCTGATCCTAAACACCTACCCACTGCTGTGTTTTCTTATGATCATAGCTCTGTGGTTCGTAATATAGTTTCTGGCTTAAAAAATTCGGAGTATTTTGATATTACCCATGAAATTTCTTCTGAAGAAGAAGGGAGTTTATTGTTACAGCAGGGTGTTGTAACTTTTATAATTACAATTCCAGGAGATTTTAGTCGAAATCTAATAAGCGGGAAGAAACCTAATTTACTGATTGAAGCAGATGCAACAGATCCCATTGCTATTTCTGGTGCATTAGGTGCAGTAAACAATATTATAGAGGGTGTAATGCGTCGTGATAATGATGTGGTTTCGTCTTTAATAAAAAATGACCAACCATATGAAATACGAATTCATCGTATGTATAATCCAGAAGGATTGAGTCGTTATAATATTGTACCTGGGCTTATAGGTATCGTTTTAACTATGACAGGTATAATGATGACAGCTCTTTCATTAACTCGTGAGCGTGAAAGGGGTACTATGGAAAATCTACTTTCTATGCCTGTAAAACCTATTGAAGTCATGGCAGGAAAAATTACACCTTATATCATTATAGGCTATGTGCAGTCTAGTATTATATTACTAACAGCTCATTATCTATTTGATGTGCCAATTTTTGGTAGTTTATTTTTGTTGGCAGTTGGTTTTTTAATTTTTATCATTTGCAATTTAGCTTTGGGTTTTGCTCTTTCAGCTGCTGCAAAAAATCAAATGCAAGCTCTTCAAATGTCAATGTTTTTACTTTTGCCATCAATATTACTTTCTGGGTTTATGTTTCCATTTCGTGGGATGCCAGAATGGGCGCAGTTTATAGGCAGTGCTTTACCTAGTACGTATTTCATAAGAATCGTTCGTGGTATTATGTTAAAAGGTAGTAATTTTAGTGAAATATGGCCAAATATTTGGCCATTAATGATATTTATGTTTGTAATTACTGCTATTGCAATGAAAGTATATCGTAAGACTCTGGATTAGACTTCTTGAATAACTTAATCTAATTGACCCGAACTATGGATAAAAAAAAGAGCTGAACAGGTGAAGGTATTAGGGTATTCTATGGTTTTCAACAAAATAAGATTACCCTAATAAATATAGATTACGATAGTTTGTTCTGTTTTGTCGATGATTTTTACAAAGGATTTGAACCATGGTATAAAAGA
>JBGCEX010000048.1:0-51538 GCA_045106635.1 Rickettsiaceae bacterium
GATTGATGTTATAAAAAGAATTTTTTCTAACAAAACATAAAAATAATAGCTGATAATAAAATATTTTTAGAAATATATTAAATATATATTCTCTATGATATCCTAATATACACCTTCTAAATTTCATGCAATCGCCCTGACTTATAACCTCATTGCGCCACTCATCGTAATGCTTAAAACCTTTATTTGATTTTCTAAGCTCTGTCCGATCTATCCACCATACTTTATTTGTTACATTTTCTTGAAAAGCTCTATCATGGCTAATACAAATAATAGCACCATTATATGACTTAACATATTCTTCAAGCCATTCGATTGCTGTAATATCTAAGTGATTAGTTGGTTCATCAAGCAAAAGAATATCTGGTTGACACACAAGAGTTTTTGCTAAGAATGCTCTACGGATTTGACCACCAGAACAATTTTGAAGCTCCAAATTGCCATTAATCTGTAATTTATCTAAAACAATATCAGCAAGATGTTTATTTTCTTCAGGATTGACGATTCCATCTAAAACAAATTCATAAACATTATAATTCTTTTTTAATGCTATATCTTGTTTTAAATAACTAATATTAATTACTGGATCTTTAAATAACTTTCCAGTATCAAGTTCATATTCTCCAGCAATAACTTTCATTAAACTTGATTTACCAGAACCATTCCTACCAACAAGACAAATTTTATCTCCTGGATATATGTATAATTCCAAAGATGATAAAACAATTTTGTCAGCAAAGCTTAAATTACCATTTTTGATATAAAAAATAGGCGTCATAATACAAACATTTGGTATAAAATTGGCATATTAGTAGCTCATATAAACATAAATTATGTATCATACACTAAGTGTTGTTTTATTTTTATAAATATTTCTTCTCTTCTAGCAGTAGAATAGTCAAAGAATGCATTTACACTATTAAATTATCCAATTATTCCATGTTGAGACCTAGACTCAGTACTTATTTGATGATAATGAATATGATGCATATTAGCTAAATATATAATATCTAAAAAAAACACCATCAAACTATGTTAGAACCATATTACTAGGAAATAAAATTAGTTAATTAGACATTGTTTCACTCTCTTTTATAGAAAAACTAAGCGTTGCAATAAAACTTTTTACAGATTACACATTCCTTCTTTTTGTTATTCTATACACGTTTATTACCAATATTTGTTATTTAATAATATTAACAAAAGTTGTTATTAATACTTTGTTAATATTATTGAATTACTATTTGGATGATAGTTCACGTCTAGAATGCAAACATAGGAGAATTATATGACGGGCATTGAGTTAGCAGCATTTATTATAGGAGTAGTAGTTCCCACTATATTTAAAATCGTTGATTTTGTCATTGATAGGTTTTTTCCAAATAGCAAAGCCGATGATATAACTGAGGTTATGAAACCATTTATAGAGCTAGCTGATAATGTACAAGACACAGAAACAGAGGTTCAAATTGAAGGCCTAATAAATGATGCAGATAGTTCTTTTGGGTAAAACCTTTGTTTAATATTACTTTTTTAATGGTTTAATTATGACAACAAAAAATAAAAAAGAAATTATTATAAAACCAGCTTTTATACTACAAATATTCTTATATAGAGTTTTAATACCCTATGTAATATTATTTATAGTTTTTGTAATTGATGCTTTAGACGGGGATATTGATGATGGCTATCTTGATAGTAATTTTTATATTATTACTGCAATTATGACCGCCTTATTATCTTTTATATTGTTGCCTTATCGAAAAGCAATTTATCGTAACACTTCTTATACATTTAATAAAAATAATATTATAATTAAAAGCACCTTTCCTGTTAAATCAGAAAAATTTATTAAATACTCAAATATTACAAATGTATTAGTTACGCAAAATTGGATGCAAAAGTTTTGGAATACTGGATTACTATTACTAGTTACTGATAATAGTAATAATTATCGTTTTTTGAATATTGATAAAGCAACAGAAGTTCAAAAATTAATTCATATAATGTGCGATTCTCTACCGGAAAATAAAAATTTAACAGTGTTAAATAATGAAGAAAAGGAGGTTTTATTAACATAAATTTAGGGCAAAGCTAGAAAATCATTCTCTAGAGCAATAGTATAACTTATCATTTTCATAAAAAAGCACTCAATTCTAGTATTTTATGCACTTATAAGTTCACAGTCTTTTTAACACATAGAGAAGCGCTGATAATTCAATTTATATAAAAATAGAGGCTACTTCTACTAATAACAGCTAGTACCATTCATATATGCTTGCATTCTTATTTTAATTTTATATCTTGTAATAAACCAATAAATAAATTTAGTTATGCAGTTTGACGTTGTAATAATTGGAGCAGGACCTTCTGGCTTGTTTAGCGCCTTTCAAGCCGGTATGCTTGGCATGAAATCAGCTATAGTAGATGCTTTAGAAGTTGTAGGTGGCCAATGTTCTGCCCTTTACCCAGAAAAACCAATCTATGATATTCCTGCATATCCACAAATACTTTCTCAAGACCTAGTAAACCAATTATTTGAGCAAGCAAAACCTTTTGCACCAGAATATTTTTTGTCCGAACAAATAGTCGCTTTAGACGAACATAATGATTTTTTTAAGCTTACAACTTCTAATGGAACTATGTTACAAGCAAAAGCTGTGATAATTGCAGCTGGGGCTGGATCATTTGGCCCCAATAGACCACCTCTAGAGAATATAGAATCATATGAAGGAAAATCTGTTCTCTATTTTATAACAAATAGAGAATCTTTTGCAGGTAAAAATATAGTTATTGCAGGAGGTGGAGACTCTGCTCTTGATTGGGCAATATCCTTATCTGAAATAGCTAATGTTTCCATTGTTCATAGAAGAAGTAAGTTTAGAGCAGCTCCTGCTACTGTGCAAAAAATTCATGAACTTGAATCCCTAAATAAAATAAAATTAATTACTAATTACCAACTTGATGGACTAAAAGGAGAAAACGGCATTTTGGAAGAAGTGATTATTGCAGATTTAGATGGTAACAAAAAAATCTTGAAAACTGATATTTTATTACCATTTTTTGGTCTTGCCCAGAATTTAGGACCTATTCTAGATTTCGGTCTTAATATCAGCAATCATCATATTGAAGTTAGCTATCCTTATTTCGAAACTAATATAAAGGGTGTTTATGCTGTTGGTGATATAGCTAAGTATGAAGGAAAACTAAAACTAATATTAACTAGCTTTGCTGAAAGTGCATCAGCTCTGCACCATGCATACACCAGAGTTTTTAATGGAAAAGCCCTGCATTTCGAGTATTCAACAACAAAAGGAATAAAAAAATAAATGGGAAAAAAAGCTATCTTAATAGATGGTAAGTATAAAGCCAATCTAATACTAGATCAGCTAAGAAAAAATGTTGCATATCAAAAAAAAGAAAATAACTTAACTGCAAAATTAGCTATAATTTTGATTGGCTCTGATCCTGCTAGCACTATTTATGTTAAAAACAAACTCAATACTGCCAAAAAAATTGGTATAGATACTAAATGTATAAATTTTGATGAAACTATAACTGAAAGAAATTTACTTGCTGAAATTTTACGTATAAATTTAGACTCCTCAATTTCAGGAATAATAGTTCAATTACCTTTACCTAAACAAATTTCAGAAGAAAAAGTAATTAATGCTATCTCTCCAAATAAAGATGTTGATGGATTCCACCCTTTAAATGTAGGAATTTTAAATTCTGGCTATACTGGAGGGATTATTCCATGCACAGCAAGAGGTTGTCTTGAACTTATAAAACTTACAACAATTGATATTAGCGGTAAAAATGCTGTCATAATTGGTAGATCAAATATCGTTGGTAAACCCTTAGCTGCATTATTGAATAGAGAGAACGCTACTGTCACTTTATGCCATTCTAAAACCAAAAATCTAGCTACCATTAGTGCCAATGCAGATATCGTTATTGCCGCAATTGGAAAACCATTATTTTTAACATCAAACTATTTCTCAGAAAAAGCTATAGTAATAGATGTTGGTATTAATAGAGTTGAGTTCGATAATAAATACAAACTAGTTGGTGATGTTGATTTTGAATCAGTGAAAAATAAGGTCAGTTATATAACACCTGTTCCTGGTGGAGTAGGACCTATGACTATTGCCTATTTACTTACTAATACATTTGAAGCTATGATGAGAAGTAAGAATATCAAACTATAAGGACATATAATGGATCAAAGCTTTATCTTGAATCTAAAAGAAATAATAATTGAAGCTGGACAAATATCTATTGATTTAAGAAACAAAGGATTAATAACCGAACAAAAGAAAGATAATTCGCCAGTTACTAATGCTGATATAGCTGTTAGTAATTTTATCTACTCTAAATTAACGATCTTAGATAAAAACATACCTATTATATGTGAAGAGCAACCATTGAAAGATATTTCAAATGAGGCAATGATCTGGCTTGTAGATCCAATTGATGGGACAAAAAGCTACATAAAAGATATGGATAGTTTTACTGTCAATATAGCTCTAATTCATAATCAATTTCCTGTAATTGGACTAATTTACCAACCGACTTCAAGAAAATTATATTTTACAAACCATAAGAAAAAATTGTGTATAGAAAAAAATGGCAAAACTCTTGAGGTAGAACAAAAAGCTAATAAAGATTACATTGCCGTAGTTAGCTCTAGAAATTTTAATTTAAAAACAGAAGAATATATCCAAGAACACAATTTTTCAGAAGTAATTAGCATACCAAGCTCTATAAAACTCTGCATGGTAGCTGAAGGTTCCGTAGATGTATACCCTAAATTTGGACCAACTATGGAATGGGATATAGCAGCAGGACATGCTCTAATCTTAGCATCTGGAGGAAATGTAATAGATAATACTACCGGTAAAACCCTGCTATATACTAAAAACAATTTTCAAAATCATGATTTTATTGCCTCTAGTAAAAGATATTCAGATTCTTTATCATTATAAATTCTCTACATTAATTCCTTAGCTGCTGCAACTGAGTTGATAGTTATTTCTTTTCCAGAAATCATTCTTGCAAGTTCTCGAGACCTTTTTTCTAAATCAAGATACTCTGCAACGATCTTGGTATCAGTATTTGTTTGAGTTTTTTGGACTAAAATATGTTGCTCAGCTTTGCCTGCTACCTGTGGCTGATGGGTAATGACTATTACTTGCGCTACTTTGCTTAGAACTTTTAATCTTTGTCCGACAACATCAGCAACACTACCACTAATACCAACATCAACTTCGTCAAAAATAATTGTCTGTTTTGATTCTTTATCAAATAGTGCAGCTCTAAATCCCAGCATAAACCTTGATAACTCCCCACCTGATGCTATTTTATCAATTGGTGCTTTTGGTGTTCCAGGGTTAGTTGATGCAAGAAATCTTACTTCATCTATACCTTTACTTCTAATAGTTTTTTTATCTGACTTAATCTCAACAGAAAATATCGCTTTTTTCATATCAAGTATTGAAAGCTCATGCATTGTTTTATTTTCCAGTTCTTTTGCAGCGATTCTTCTATTTTGTGACAATAAGTTAGCTTGATCAAAATATTCTTGCTCAGCTTTAATCATTTTATCATTTAGATCCACACTATTTTTTAGCTTTAACTCTAGGTTTTGAAGTTTTGTTTGGCTATCTTGCATAAATGAATCTAAATCACTTGCTACACAAGCGTGTTTTCTGGCTATTGATTTAATTGCATATAATCTATCTTCTATTTCTGGTAATGAATATTCAGAAAAACTAAAACTATCTAAAATATAAGCCAGAGCTGATTTCATCTCCTCTGTTTTATTATATATTTCTTCAAGATTAATATTTATCTGGTTATAAAGATTAGCATCTTCAGATTTACCTATATTCCTTTGAGCTCTAGCTATAATTTGTTCAATCTTACTTGCATCAAGATCATTTAAAATAGATTGCACTAAACTGACTTCCTTATCACGTATTTGCAGATGTTTTTTTATTTCACTAAGCTTCTCTTCTTCACCATCTTTTATCCCTAAATCATTGAACTCAGCACAAACATGAGATAGATAATCTATTTCTTTTTCAATGTTTTCTCTTTCTGCATTAATTGCCAAAACTTCATTACAAATTTCTTGCCAAACTTTATATAGATCTGACACTCTATTTCTTAACGAAATATTATTAGCAGATTGGTCTAATATTTCCAAATGGGAAGCAATATTTAGTAGAGATGTATGATTATGTTGACCATGAATCTCTAGAAGATGATCAAACAAGTCAGAAACTATTTTTTGGGTAACTATGTTATCATTAATAAAAAATTTTTTACGACCATTAGCATATTGAACTCTTTTGATTATTAAATCTTCATCAAGATTGAGCTGGATATCATATTCCGACAAAAATAGAATAATTTTATCAATAACAGAAAATGTAAGGGTTACAATTGCCTTTTCCTGGCCAGAGCGAACTATTTGCCCAGTAGATTTGTTGCCCATAGCAAATAAGATTGCATCAAGTAGTATTGATTTACCAGCTCCTGTTTTACCAGTAATAACACAAAAACCATCTACAAAATCTAAGTCCAACCTTTTAATTAATATAAAATCTTGAATTGATAGACTTTGCAGCATGAAATAACTTTATTTTAGTAAATTACGTGCATTGTGAACCCAACTACCTTGTGGATAATTATACTCAAGTACAGCTACATATTTTGCCGCTTCACCTTTAAGACCAAGCATTATATTTGTTTCAACTAATCTATATAAAGCTTCCTCTGCATGCGAAGTAGTATCATATTTATCAATAACAATTTGAAATCTTCTAACTGCTGCTACTGGATTTTTTTTCTTCAAATAATATCTACCAACTAGCATTTCTTTTCCAGCTAAATGATCGTTAACTAAATCTATCTTAAGTGCTGAATCTAGCGCATATTTTGTACCAGGAAAACGGTTTATTAATTCTTCAAAATCTTCTTTTGCATATCTAGTTCTAGATTGATCTAATAAAACACTTGAGATTTGAACGTAATTAGCCATAGCTTTTAGATAATAAGCATAAGCTACATCCTCATGTCTTGGATGTAACTTAATGAATATATCAAGAACATCTACAACATCATCATATTCCCCAGCCAGATAAAGAGCATATGCTTGCATTAACTCTGCTTGAGGAGTGATTTCATTACCAGGATGCTGAAAAAACACTCTCTCAAAATGTTCAGCTGCTTTTTTATATTCACCTTTTTCAATTTGCGTTATACCAGCATTATAACTTTGTTCTGGTGAAATGATCCCTTCATCTTTTAATTTGCTCTTACAAGAAGTAAGAACCAATGTTATTACACAAAGAAAGGTTAAAACAAAATTTTTGTTCTTCATATACGTAAACTTAACTTTAATTTGATTAAATATCTATTTATTTGTCATTATTGTCGTCTTTAGCATCTTTAATCCCATCCTTAAAAGATTTAAGACCTTTACCTAAATCGGACATGACTTGAGGCAATTTTCCAGCACCAAACAACACTAAGATTATTAGCAAAACAACTAACAGCTGACTAACACTAATACCCATAAAAATCTTACCTAGATTAAAAAATATTTCTTATACACCCTACCAAAGCATAACTAATATTATTCGTTTTATCTACAAAAATATCTGTTTTTTCATTTAGAATCACAATGAATTTTGGAAATGTTTGTACTGTTCCTCAGTATTTCAAAGAGAGGTGTGGTGACCCCTACGGGAATCGAACCCGTGTCTTCACCGTGAAAGGGTAACGTCCTAACCGCTAGACGAAGGGGCCTTAAAAAAATATTATATTTTGCTCATAAACAACAGTTTGATCATAATACTAGCTATACAAGTAATATGTAACAAGACTCTTTATATAGATACAAATAGTTTATTGCAACTATTTTTTGCAGATAACAGATAGTTTTATCATTTATCATGTCATTACAAAATGTATATTTATTTTAGATAAAATGTACTCTGCACTTATACATAAGTTCTATTATGATTAAGAACTAAAGAAAATAATCAAAAGACAGTTAAAACTCCAATAATATTAATGCTTTATTTACTTTTAAAGAGCATAATTATTCTTAATAAGGTAAATATAAAAATTTTGGAGGCTATTATGATAGTAACAAACATTAATTACTAGGCTTACTGGTACTAGCATTAGCTAACGGAATAAACATAGCTACTCATACATTGTATGATAAGCATACAAAAAAAATCTAAATCTCTACATCACCCAATAATGTGACTCAAACCAACTACCAGCTTGCCTAGAAATTAAGCGTAACGCCCTATCCTAACACTTTAGCAATTATTCAGTTCCTATTAACAATTTTGTCACAAAATTTGTTAATAACTTAGTATTATATTCTTGGTATTAATTTTTCTAAAATAAAAATCTAATCTCACAAAAAAGCTATAAATTAACTAAAACTTAAAATACAAAGCTAACCTTGTAATTGTATTTTCCTGGAGAGAAAGATAGTATTCTTAAAATTAGCAAAAAACTTTTTAATAAAAAAAATTAAAAGTTACACCAACTAAACTTATGAATAAGATATTATAAATCTAAAAAAATACTCTGTTTTGACACCTAGACTTTTACAAAAGTTAGTTATAAGTAATTTTTAAACAAGGAAAAAGAAAGCCAATCCTAGAAAACAAAAAAATCCAAGAGCGTCTGTTAAAGCTGTTAGAACCACTCCTGAAGATGTTGCTGGATCAATATCAAAATGATCAAAAATAATAGGGATACTAGAGCCTAGCATGCCAGCTGCAGCAAAATTAATTATTACCGCTGCTGTAAAAACAATACTTAGTTTTAAATCAGCAAACGGGATATATATAATTAATGCCCCTATAAGAGCAAGGCTTAATCCATTTAACAAACAAACAAATACTTCTTTCAAAACAACTTTTGTTATGTATGTTTGTTTTATTTCTCTATTTGCTAGAGCTATAACTGTAACAGTCATAACTTGTGTACCAGCATTCCCACCCATACTAGCAACAATAGGCATAATGGTAGCAAGAGTAATAAGCTTTTCTATAGTATTACTAAATTGATTAATAACCAAAGATGTAGCAAACGCAGTAATCAAATTGATAAACAACCAAGGAAATCTATGTTTTACAGTTGCATATAAATTATCAAATATATCGCTATTATTAATACCACCAAGATGCATAAATTCATTTTCAGTTTGTTCTTCGATGATATATATCATATTATCAATAGAAACACTTCCAACTAGCTTTCCCTTTTTATTTACTACTGGCACGATAGTCAAAGTATATTGTTTAAATATAAAAGCAATCTCATCAAGTTTAGTACTAGTGTCAGCAATTTTAAAATCTGAGTTCATTAAATTTATTAATGGTTCATCATACGAACTTTGAAGCAAAGTGCATAATAATATATTGCCAACTGGTTGATTCTTATCGTTTACTACGATCCCTGCATGAAAATCTTTTTTTATGTTACTTTCACGAATATACTTAATCGCTTGCCCTACTGACCAATGTTTTTGGAATGCGACAAAATGTTTTTCAACTATTCTACCAACTGTATCTTCTGGATATTGAAAACCTTCAATAATTTGTTGTTTTTTATCATTTTTTAATTTGCTGATTATTTCATCTTTTAACTCTGAATTCAAAGCATCTATTACTTCAATTGAATCCTCAATATCTAATTGATTTATTAGCTCAACAGATTTATCTACACCAATAGTTTCTATAGCATACTGTTTATTACTGTCGCTCAACCAAACAAGAGTTTGTGGATCTATATCATCAGCGATGATTGGTAGGATTATATCGTATTTATAAGAAGAGGTATCTAAAAAATCTGCAAGATCTGCACAATGCAGAGCAAGTAATGCACGCTTTGCATTATCTATTTTATCATTATCTATCAGATAATGTATATGCTCAAAAATTTCATCAAGTTTTTCTTGGTAATCAGGTAAAATAGTATTTTGTGAATCTTGCATACATATATACCTCCTAAGACATTATTTTTAAATTTGTGTAAAGATTATGATTACACATATATTAGTATATAATTACGAGAATTCTTAATTTAAAATTGATATAAATAATTCTTGGTAAGATATTTTTTAAACCACTTAATTATAGATAGCAAGATTAACTATTTTTTTATCTTTATTTTTTTAGCTTCCGAAGCAAGAAGCAATGATATTCCATCTACAATTGGATAGGATAGACCATCCTTTTCATTGATAAGAAGCTGCGCTTTTTGATCGTAAACCAAAGGATTTCCTGTTGCAGGACAAACCAACAACTTTAACAACTCAGAAGATAATCTCATATAAAAGAAAAATAACTCTTAGATTAACGGCTATTTTTAGCACTATCCCAAGGCATCGCTTGCCCATCACTGCCAAGCACTAACTCACCAGATTCATCATATTCAGCAGCAAAATAAGACCTTCTACCCATAACTAACTTTACTGGTTTAATTTTCTGACCATTATACAAATACTCTTTTGCTTGGCCTCTTCCTTCTGGGTTATTTTTAGAAGCTATCTTTGCTTTTCCTTTGCTCATTTTAATTACCTAATTATTGATAACAATCTCAGTATTATATACGAAGTTATTGTAAGTTTATTTTTTAATATAGTCAAGAAAAAAGTTTCCCAATTCCACTGCGCATCAATGCTTTCGGATCCATTCTTGATACTTTTTTCATAGTGGTGCTAATCTGTTTGAACTGCTTTAACAAAGTGTTGACCTGTGGCACTGTTGAACCAGATCCAGCTGCCACTCTTTTCTTTCTTGAAGCATTTAAAAGGTCTGGGTTTTTACGCTCTTTCTTGGTCATAGAATTCACTATTGCAACTTGACCTACCAGCACTTTATCACCAGAAGTAACATCTCCCATTTTTTCTGATAATTTATTCATCCCCGGTAAAAAATTCATCATACTACCAAGGCCTCCCATTTTTTTAATCATCTTAATCTGAGTTATATAATCATCTAAATCAAAATGCCCTTTTTTTAATTTAGCAGCTGTTTTTTCAGCTTCATCACGATCAATAACACTTGCAGCTTTCTCAACAAACGATACAACATCTCCTCTATCTAATACCCTTGAGACTATTCTTTTTGCATCAAATTCTTCAAATGCATCTGGCTTTTCTCCGGTACTTAAAAATTTTATTGGTTTTCCAGTTATGTAACGTACACTTAAAGCCGCCCCACCCTTTGAATCACCATCAATTCTTGAAAGAATAACAGCTGTAATATCTAGTTTTTGATTAAAATTTGAAGCTACATTTACAGCATCCTGACCAATCATCGCATCCATAACCAAGAAAGTCTCAGTTGACTTTACTAAAGCTTTGACTGTTATTGCTTCATTTATCATTTCTTCATCTATGTGAAGTCTACCAGCAGTATCATATATGACAACATCATAGCCTGACAATTTTGCAAAACTAAGCGCCCGTTCAGTAATAGCAATAGGTAATTGATCTTTTACAATAGGAAGAGAGTCAACTTCTATTGATTTTGCTAATATTTCAAGTTGATCTTGTGCAGCTGGTCTATATGTATCAAGAGATACTAACAAAACTTTCTTACCTTGATTTTTAAGTTTCAAAGCAAGTTTTGCACTAGCTGTTGTTTTACCACTACCTTGCAGACCTACAACAATTAAATTAACTGGTGCAACTCCTTGTAAATTGATTTTTGATTCACTTTCATCTGGTTGAAGCAACCGAATCATTTCATCATTAATAATTTTTATAACCATCTGAGCTGGAGATACAGATTTTATTACCTCTACACCTTTAGCTTTTGTTGAAACTTCAGAAATAAAATCTCGAACCACTGGTAAGGCAACATCTGCTTCAAGCAGCGCAATTCTAATATCTCGCATAGCAGCATCAATATGCGCTTCTGTTAAAGCTCCAGTACCTTTGATTTTATCAAAAATTTTGGTTAGATTTTCAGTTAATGTTTGAAACATAATAAATAAACTCTACATTCTAATTTATTGGTTACCAAGAATATTATATTTAGCTTCCAAACTCAAGAAGTATGTATTCAAAATAAGCTTAATACCTCCTCACTTGAATAATCAGCTGATTAACTTAAAACTAGAGTTGAGGTAAATTTTGCAAAAACAAAATCCTAATAGCACTGGTTTAATGTAAACCAGTGCTATTAGCTCAAATAATTAATTTATTAGTTTTTTTATCCATACCATCAAAAGCTTCTTCCCAGCTACCTGATGTTGCTGCTTTAGTATATTCAGTTACTCTGTTTTCAAAAAAGTTAGTGTGCTCAACTCCATTTAGTATCTTGTCAAGCCAAGGAAGAGGATTATTATCTACCAAATATATTTCTTTCAGGCCAAGCTGCATTAACCTACGGTCAGCTATATATCTGATATATTGGCGAACCTCTCTTGCCGTCAAACCTTCAATCCCTCCAACTTCAAATGCAAGTTCGATAAATGCATCTTCAAAATGGACTATAGTGGCACAAGCTTCATATAGCCTACTTCTCAATTTTTCGTTCCATACTTCTGGGTTTTCTTGTACAAAAGTTTTAAATAGCATTATTATAGAATTAGTATGAAGAGTTTCATCACGCACTGACCAAGTAACAATTTGCCCCATTCCTTTCATTTTATTAAAACGGGGAAAATTAAGCAAAATGGCAAATGATGCAAAAAGTTGCAAACCTTCGGTAAAGGCACCAAATACTGCAAGCGTAGTCGCTATGTCTTCTTTTGTCTCTACACCGAATTTTTGCATGTAGTCGTATTTATCTTTCATTTCCTTGTATTTCATAAAGGCTTGATATTCACTTTCATCCATGCCAATAGTATCAAGTAAATGTGAATAAGCTGCTATATGTATTGTTTCCATATTTGAAAAAGCAGACAGCATCATTTGCACCTCAGTCGGTTGAAACACTTGTGAGTAATGCTTCATATAACAATTATTTACTTCAATATCAGCTTGTGTAAAAAATCGGAATATTTGAGTAAGCAAATGCTTCTCACCTGGAGTCAGATTATACTTCCAATCTTTCACATCATCAGCTAAAGGAACTTCTTCTGGCAACCAGTGAATCTTTTGCTGTGTATGCCAAGCTTCATAAGCCCAAGGATATGCAAAAGGTTTGTAGATAGGTTTAGCTGATAATAATGACATTGTTAATACTCCTTGTTTGTTAAGTTTTTGGCAATTGGAATCATAATATTCCATAAAGCTCTATTTATTCTTTCTTCAATTTGACGCATCCAAGTTTCATGATTTCTTGAAAAATCTTATCACATTTATTATAATTTACTATATCAACCTTGTAAGGCAGATCAGATTCTTCGAACTCATTTTCAATATTCATAATGATTTTTTCTGGAATATCTTCAGTGTAAAACAAATCCAGATCCGAAAACTCTTTAATCTTGTCCGTAATTCGAGAACCAAAAACATAAAAACTATAATTATATTTTCCAAGTATACTAAGCACGATCTCAAGATGTTTTGGTTTAATGTTTATCATTTACAAAACCTATTTTTTGCAAAAACGCCTTTATTTCAAATGAAAAAGATTCAGTAATAGCAAGAATGTTTTCAGCTTCAGATTCCTGATAAGTATGAACTGTTAAGTTTCGTTTCCTTAAAAAATCAAACCAGATTTCTGGGTCAGAAATAAACCCTTCTAGAGCAGCCATTCTAAAAGTTTCCTTTGGTGAATTAGCTATTTTACCCCTCTCTTCTAGTAATCGTTTCATAATTTTCCAAACCAATTCAAAACAATACTCAAATGCTTGGATTGTTCCAGCTCTTTCTTGCTCTGTTACACTATTTACTCTAAATTGTTCAAATTTAGAGAAAGCCTTTAATAAAGGTTCTATATTTATATTTTCGATCCATTTATTATTCATGTTACCATCACATTATTTTAGAATAAACTACACAAAATCAGCAACACTCTACTGACATGATAAACATTCATCGTAATCAGTTGCCGTGGAACTCTTTACTTCTAAATCAATATTATTTTTTTCCTCTAAATCTGCCATGCCTTGATCTGTTAATACTGCATGCGATACTTTATCCGCTCTTTGAATAGAGGTTGAACGTGAGTAATACATGCTTTTTACTCCCTTTTTCCACGCTTTGAAATGAATATCATGTAAATATTTTTTACTGACATTTCCAGCTATAAAAATATTTAATGATTGGGCTTGTGAAATATGAGGAGTTCGATCAGCAGCTAATTCTATAATCCAATTTTGATCAATTTCATAAGCGGTTTTAAACACATCTTTTTCATGAGCAGATAGAAATGTTAAATGTTGCACTGAGCCTTCATGAGTTGAAATAGATGACCAAACTTGATCAGTATTAAAACCCTTTTTATCAAGCAACCGAACTAGGTTTTTATTTTTTACAGTAAAAGACCCTGTCAAGGTTTTTTGTGTGAAGCTATTAGCAGCAAAAGGTTCTATTCCTGGTGAAGAATTACCACAAATAATGGAAATAGAGGCAGTAGGGGCGATAGATGTTTTATTACTAAAACGCTCTTTAATTCCCACTTCCTCCGCATCTAAACAAGCTCCCCTTTCTTCAGCTAAAAGAGTAGACGCATCATTTACCGATTTACCTATATATTCAAATATCTTGTTATTCCATACTTTAGCCATTACTGATTCCATCGGCACATTCTGTGCTTGTAGGAAAGAATGAAATCCCATAACTCCAAGACCAACACTACGTTCACGCATTGCAGAATATTTAGCCTTGCTCATACTGTCTGGAGCTTTGTTAATGAAATCCTCAAGGACATTATCAAGAAATCTCATGATATTCGGTATAAACTCCTTATCATCTTTCCATTGTTCGTAATATTCAAGATTTAGCGATGATAAACAACATACAGCTGTTCTATTATTGCCCAGATGATCAATACCTGTTGGTAAAGTAATTTCCGAACAAAGATTAGAAGTTTTTACTTTTAAACCTAATTTTTTATGATGTTCCGGAATATTTTTATTTACAGCATCAATATATAGGATGTAGGGCTCTCCTGTCTCAATTCTTGTAGTTAGAATTTTAATCCATATATCTCTTGCTCTGACTGTATTTACTACAGTTTGATCGTGAGGACTCTTTAGATCCCAAGTACCATTACTCTCAACCGCTTCCATGAAGCTATCAGGAATCACAACTCCATGATGCAAATTAAGAGCTCTACGATTTATATCACCACCAGTAGGACGTCGCAGGTCAATAAATTCTTCAATCTCAGGATGATCAATTGGCAAGTAAACCGCTGCGCTTCCCCTCCTAAGAGATCCTTGAGAAATTGCTAAAGTCATAGAATCTTGAACTTTTAAAAAGGGAACAATACCAGAAGTTTTACCATTGCCTCGGACTGTTTCGTTAATTGAGCGAACATTACCCCAATAGCTACCAATACCACCACCTTTAGAAGCAAGCCAAACATTCTCAGTCCAAAGTTCAACAATACCTTCTAAACTATCATCAGTTTCATTTAAAAAACAAGAAATGGGTAACCCTCTATCCGTTCCACCATTACTAAGTATTGGAGTAGATGGCATAAAATGTAGTTTACTTATATATTCATAAACCTTATTTGCATGATCTTCGTTGTCTGCGTAGTAGCTTGCAACTCTTGCAAACAAATCTTGATAGTCCTCTTCTGGTATTAAATATCGATCTTTTAACACAGCTTTACCAAAATCGCTAAGTAAACTATCACGACTTCTGTCAATTTTTACTTTATATTTATTTCCCTTATTTTTAGACATTACTTATTCCCCAATAACACAATTTTAAGATCAAATTTGAGATTCACTTATGTCCAAGCATAGTGCATAAACTTGTCTTTGTTCAATAGTTATTTTTGTAGATATTGTATGTTTTTTTACTTGACATACTATATATAGCATTTAACCAAGCTATCTCTTATAGGAAACTTAAGTCCTAATTATTGGGTAAATAGCATACAGAAACAAAGTGAGGAGTTTTTGTTACTACATAGATGTTGTGGGTACACATAACACCTCACTTTAACTACTTTAATAATTCAATGAATTTTCTTAAGAAATCCTAGACAAACTAAAAAACAAACTGTAATTTCAAAAAAAATATCTTAGGTAAGTTAAAACCATGCAGATTAAACTTAATTTTTATTTTAATTAAAAACTATAAATTAGTGTTTGTAAAAAATAGTAAAAATTCAAGTATGTCACAAATTATTAAAGCTTCTAGTAAAATCTTATGTTCGTGTTTGCTACTATTTCTATGCGTTGGTTTTACTAATAATGCTATAGCAGAAGAATTTGACACATCCGCTAAACAACAAGAAAGACAACGTTATGAAAAAACCCTTACAGAACTAAAAACACAAGAAGACATACTACTAAAATCTAAAACCATATGGCAGGACCTCTTTAATCACAGAGCTCAAGAATATAGCGAAATTTTATCAAGACTTGGAGCTATAGACCAGATGTTAGGCCATCATAAGCATTATAATAACATCCATACCGACTATAACTACGTATTAAAATTATGGAGATCGTTTGTTGAAGATTCATTTAGCAATATTTCAGGAGAAATTATCGAACGTAAATTTCCTGAGTTAATAAATTATGATACATTTTCTACAGAGCAAGGTTTTACAAAAGAAGAAATAGATTATATAAATCTTTTACATAAAAAAATCCAAACTGAATTTCTTGATCAAACAGTTGAATTTGATCTTGCTCAATATAAAGACTCTAAACAATACACAAAAATCCTCCTTTATTCTGGAAAATTAAGATCTAAATTATATCAAAATCTTGTAAAAATAAACTCTGAATCCGTACAGCAATTATCTAACGAAACATTTGCAGATTTCTGGAAGGAAATTCGCATTATTCCTCTTAGGTGGAGCGCAACTTTCTATTCTAAAATTTTAGAATTTGGAGATAATTTAAATGCTGGTATTATTGGTTATCTATTCGTTGTAAAAGAAGCAATGATTTTTATCTTTATAGTAGTATTTATTATAAGTTTTTTTAAGTTTTTTAAAAAACTAACTTATAAATTCGAAAGAATAGCTGAGCAAACTCTTAAAAAATCTTACAGTTCTAAAGAACATTGGCTTTGGCAGTATTTTTTTACTATATTACACAAATCTATTCCATGGTTTTTACTGTTATTAGGAATTAATCCATTAAAAACTATTCTAGAAAAAACTGCTCTTAAAGAGTTAGCAGACTTAGTCTTGTACCTAGAATATTATATATTTTATCAACTAATATTACTAATTACAAAATACACTATTACGAAACTAAAAACCTTAAAAATTATTACTTTAAATTATACAAAGCAGTTAAAATTACTCAATGCTTTAAGCAGAATCTATCGCTTCATATTTATTAATATAGCCATCCTGCATACGATACATACAGTTGTAGGAAAAGCTATAGTATACAATTTATATATACAAATTTTTATCACTCTCGGCATATTATATACCATTCTAATAGTTGATCAATGGCGCTTAGAAATATTTCGCCGAAGCTTTGATACACTACCTATAAATTTGTTTAATACTATTAGACCACGATTTCGAAGATTTTATACTCCAATACTTTCTTTTCTTTGCCTAAATATTATCGTTATTGACTATTTTTGGTATCACCTAAAAATTTTTCTAGAACAATTTGATTTTATAAAAAGATTATCAGCTAAGATTTTCCTAAATAAAATCAGAAAATCCAGCACAAACAAAACTGACAAAATACTACATAAATTACCCCAATCATATATACAACAATTTTACAATCAGGATATCCACAATGATTCTATAAATGTTAGACCAGAATTTATAGAATGCAAACATACCATAGAACAATGGCTTAAAGGCAAAAATGCTACTCACTCACTTGCAATATATGGGCCACATGGCATTGGCAAATCATCTTTTATTGCTAGATTAAATCAGCAATTTTCTGCAAGTAATTTCAAAGTATTATCGTTAACTACAAAAATCACTTCTTCAAATGTGTTAATCGATAAATTAAAAGAAGTGTTAGGAGGAAAATCGTCAACTTTGGAACTACTCATTCAAGAATGGAAACAACATTTAGACTCAAAAATTATTATATTTATAGACGACACTCACCATTTGTTCTTAGCTAAATCCCAAGGGTTTGAAGCAATAAAAGCCTTAATGAAAATTATTAATGCAGATATAGAAAATATTTTTTGGTGCGCAAGCTTTCATCGTTACTCTTGGTCTTATATTAGTCGCGTACTAAACCGTTATCAGTGCTTTGATAAAATTATAAAATTAGAACCATGGTCTGCTGAAGATCTACAAAAGCTAATCATTAATTGTCATAAAAAAACAGATTTTGAATTATCTTTTGAAGATATTATCTTTGCTTTAGACAAAAACAACTTAAGCGATAATATAGATAATGTACAAAAGAAATTCTTTAAAATGTTATGGGAACAATCCCATGGTAACCCGGCTCAAGTAACGAGACTATGGTTAAATTCCTTACGTTATGATGGAGAAAAAATGCTATATACTACCCTTCCCCCAGAGCATAGTTTAGTTAACCTTTTAGATATGGACGATGAAGTGCAATTCTTATGTAGTATAATCGTTCGCCATGAAACATTATCATTAGTTCAGATACAAGAAATTTTTGATCAAGACAATGATATGTTAATTCGCGTTCTAAAGATTTGCTTAGAAAATAATTTATTATTTCAAAACCATACTAAAGATTTTACTCTACACAGAGATTACGCTGTTAATATTATTCGAACCCTAAAAAGAAAAAATTATGTCTACTGATACTTTATCTGTTGATTATTTACTAGCATTTTCTGATAGTTTAAAAATACAAAAAATAATTCTTATGTTTATCAGTATAGGAATTTTGGTACTTATTTCAAAAACTATTTCCTTACTGTCCAAACGTCTTTATATACAAATTCCTACTAAAAAAACTTTGATATTTCAAATTTCTACTGTTTTTACTTTTTTCTTAAATGTCGCTGGAAGCGTTTATATCTTTTATGAAATTTTAAATCCTCCTAAAGAGTTACTCATAGCTTTTTTAGGTAGTGCAACATTTGCTATAGGCTTTGCTCTCAAGGATCTAGCATCATCAGTTATTTCTGGAGTTGCTATTATTATGGATCCACCATTTCAAGTAGGAGATCGTATTGAATTTAAAAATACCTATGAAGAAATAACACATGTTGGGTTAAGAGCAGTCAGATTAAAAACACTTGATAATCAAACTGTCACTATTCCAAATTCTAGTTTTGTTAATTATATTGTACTGTGTACTACTCAGGGGAAAATTAATATAAATGTTATTACTAATTTCTATTTTGATTTAAATAGCAATATAAAACAAGCCAAACAAATTTTGTATGAAACAGTAGTAACAAGCCGTTATGCTTACCTTAAAGAGCCGATTATAATGGTAGTAAATAACTGCTGGCAACAAGAAAAATTATATTTACAACTAACAGTCAAAGCTCATGTTTTAGATGCACGTTTTGAAAAAGCCTTTCAGACTGACATAGTCTCAAGAGGAACAACTCTATTATTAGAGGCTAAATGCTTGTAAAGTTTTATCTCAATAACAATACTCACAAACATTCTTTACAAGCATCAAAACCAAACAGTCTGCTCAAACACTCAGAGTTTTAATATCACTTATTTCTTTACTAGCTATATTAATTAGTATTTTCTGTTTATTACTTTTAAACTAAAATTTGTAACAAGCTGTTATTTAATATATATTGTTTTAATAAAATTAAATAACAATAAAAATGATTACTTCCAAAGCAAACACACTTAAACAAAATATTAAAGGCTGGGTTATTGTAGCTTGTGGTGGAATATTCTACATGTATCAATTTATGATTCGTGTTTCTCCTAATATCATGAACGATGAGCTTCTTGCTAATTTTGCTATTGACTCTGCAGGCCTTGGCATACTTCTTGGCGCATATAATTGGTCTTATTCAGCAATGCAGCTTCCTCTGGGTATCACTATGGATCGTTTTGGTCCACGTTCTTTTCTATTTGCAGCGGCAATACTCTGTGCAATATCATGTTTTATTTTTGGCAACACAACGAACCCTATAATTGGTGGAAGCGCAAGGTTCTTAATGGGAATGGGGTCAGCCTGCGGTTTAATTGGCACCATAAAACTAGGAACTATATGGCTTGAACCAAAACATGTAGCAAAAGTCACGGGGTTAGTTATTCTCATGGGAACTGCTGGTGCTAGTCTTGGCGGAGCTCCCCTTGAAATACTTTTAAATAAGCTAGGATTCGAAAACACTATGGAGTTTCTAGGCATAAGGGGTCTTGTAGTATGCGTTATCATATACTTTTTTGTTAATAATCACCCTCCTATTGATCACCACAAAGAATTACCAGATATTTATGCTAACAACCATCCTTTTACTGATATACTCCTTCTCATTAAAACACCTTAAGCTTGGATTTTAGCTATTTACGGAATGTTTATGTATCTTCCTATCACTGTAATTGGAGTAGTATGGGGAGTATCATTCATAAAAACTACCACAGGAGTATCTGATACTGTTGCAGCATCAGTGGTATCAACTATGTTTCTTGGAGCAGCTGTAGGTAGCCCTGTTTTTGCATATTTTTCTGATATTATAAAAAACAGACGCTTACCTATGCTAATAGGCTCAGTTATTACAACAATTGTTTGGTCGATTGTTATCATGTTTGATGTTCCTTTTTATCTATTATATATATTATTTTTTATCGGAGGATTTGCCTATACCGCAAAATGCTTAAGCTTTGCTGGTATATGTGAAACCATGCCTTTAAAAATGAGTGGAGTTTCAATTGCTTTTGTTAATGCTGTAGTAATGTCTACAGGCACTATATTTCTACCTATTATTGGAGCTCTAATTGACTATAATAGTAGCGCAAGAACGTTAAGTGATATAGCTAGCTATAACGGAGAAGACTATAGATTTGCTCTTATGGTAATCCCTATTTTCTTGCTATTATCTTTTATTATTGTTCTATTTATGAAAGAAACCCATCCAGATCATCGTATACCAAAAGAATATGGACCTTTTGTTGATACTGGCATTCTTTAATAGATAAGCTAAATATAGATAGCGAGTAAAAAAGGTATCAATCTAAAAGGCATAATGCAAAGATGAAGTGGAGCACCCAAGACGGTCTGCACCACTTCTTCGTTACACTTTGAGCTGACAGTCATAATAATGGATTCTTACCGTTGACCAAATATTTACAATGGAAAATATCTTTTCATTTATATCTAGTTCAGATTAGTTAGGACTTGAGAATTAATCTTAACCATAGTCTTTTAAGTTGAATTAGCAACGTTGTTACTTGTCGTTTACCCAATACTCATAGATTTCACCCCTCGTACCTAATATCTAATCCAACCTAAAAGACTATAAGAATTATTACAAAGCAATAAACAGAGCATTAACTTGGATGATTAATGCTCTATTTGTTGTCAGATTTTTGAAGTAGTAGATTATTTGTATCACTAGTCAAATTATTTTCAAAATCATATAATTCTAACATAAAAATTTCATCCTCAGGCAATTTAGTTTTAGGAAAAATAACACTAAATTCATTAAGGAAAGATTTAAATAATTTTCCTTTTGCAATCACTGTTCTAGTCCCAATTGGAATTTTATTATGTAGAGCATATGAAAAAATAAGTGGATAACTTAAATTACCAATTTGCATGTTTATCTTAGCACTAGAAAGCTTGGAGTCATATACCACTTCGCTATTAGTAAGTTTAGTAATCTTAGCATGATAAACCGCTGTACCACCGCATAACAAAGGTAATTTGCAAGCTATTTCATCATCGAAAATCTTCACCTCCTCACCAATAAAATTCTGTGGCATTATTTCTTTTAACACTACATTAAGTTTAAAACTATCTACTTTGTCACCGGCAGATCTTACCTTATCTGTATATTTACTTGAAATGGTAGCATGTCTTGTCTGCCCTATCTTCATACCGACAATTACAGCATCTACCCCAGGCGCTATTTGATTACTACCAAGAGGATATGTAACTGTATTTTCACTAATAACCATATTATTTGGAGATAGTATTTTATATATTACAGTCACTACATGCCCACATGTAGCAGGCCCAACTCCCCCTTCTCCAAAAGTTTTTATATTAAACATTGCTTCAATCAAATTATCATTATTGATTTTAAAACCTTGCCCTGAACCAGACATGGGTTTATTTACAGGTTGTAAAATATTTTCAAAAAACATCTTTCCTTCATCAGTTTTCAAAACATTAACTAGCACACTTGAAATTGTCTTTTCAACAAAATTACCCGTCATAGCTTGCGTCGCTTGATCCTCTTTAGACGAAGCAGGAGATTCCTTTTCATTACTATTTACTCCACCATTAGGGGCTTTAATATCATTTATATTATACTGAAATATCATATAAATAATTGAAATAGATATTATTAGAGTTAAAAATTTTTGCATAATTTATATTTAAATATTTTAATGTAATTGCCTGCAATAGTAGATTAATAGTTTGAAAATTACAAATATCAGTTATTTTTAATAAGTAAAAAATATTTTCATGATGTGGTAATTATCAGATTGAAATAATAATAGGAGTGTGAGTCTTTTTCACTCACTTTTAAGAAAACTAGTAGTTTTGATCTAATATTAAACTATCTATACAAAAAAGATTTTATTATAGTTATAAGTGGTGAAAGCCAACCCATAAACTTACACATATTGATTTCTATGAAATTCACTATATTTTTTGCCCTTATATTTAGCATATTTTATTCTACTATCTCATTCGCAGCAGAGGAGATAGATCCTAGCTCTAATATTGTTCAACTAAACAAATTAAATTTCTGTAAACTCACTAAAGAAAAAAGCAATAATTATGAACCAGAAAATTTTGAAACAACTAATAATTTATTGCGTGAAATTGGTCAGGAATCTTTATATTGTGGAGAGAAAATTATTATAAGTGGTGTGGTTGTTGATGAAAATTGCGTTCCCGTTAGTGATGCTAAAGTGTATATTTGGCAAATTAATTGCAAAGGTAAATATCCTTATAAACCTCTAAAAGACAGTATAAACAAAAAACTTATAGATATTAGCAACACCCTTACTTTTACTGGCAATGGAATTGCCACAACAAATAATAAAGGTGAATTTCATTTTATTACTGTATATCCCCCAGCCATCCATAACATAGCTTCACATGTTAATATTCGAGTTGAACATAGAAAACTTGGAAACTTACAAACTAATCTAATGCTAAAAGGCTACAAAGTACAAAATCCTGAGTATCATCCAGAGCTAAGTTCTCTTTATGAAATAGCTTCAAAGAAAAATGTTAGCATTTATAATTATCAAATAGTAATGCCTGGCGATACCGAAGATAGTTATTAATTTCATTGATTTATACTAGTGTTAGTACACTATAATTTCTAGAGACAAACATTCACATGGATTGCCATACTTACAATAACGTGAACATCTTTTTCATTGCAAAACGAGGTAAATCTAACACCCCACATGGATTAAGATTGCTACAGTTACCTTCATTTTTCTTCACAATGATGGTCAATTATCTCCCACTTTTAAAGCTGCGATAAAAGCTGATTGAGGAATTTCAACATTTCCTATATTTCTCATTCTTTTCTTACCAGCCTTTTGCTTTTCTAGCAATTTACGTTTACGAGTAATATCGCCACCATAACATTTTGCTAAAACATCTTTTCTCATCGCTTTAACATTTTCTCTAGCAATGATTTTGCCACCAATCGATGCTTGGATTGCTATCTGAAATAATTGCCTTGGAATTAAATCTTTTAACCTTGCACATAACTCCCTACCCCTTGATTCAGCTCTTGATTTATGAACAATAATAGATAGAGCATCAACTGGGTCTCCATTGACCATAATAGTAAGTTTTACTAGGTTACTTTCCTGATAATCATCTATTTCCCAGTCAAAGCTTGCATAACCTTTACTACACCCCTTAAGGCGATCATAAAAATCAAACACAATCTCATTAAGTGGCAGTCTATATATAACCATTATTCTTCCAGAAATATATTTCATATCCACTTGCATGCCCCTTTTATCAGTACAAAGCGCAAGCACTGAGCCCAAATATTCTTCAGGTATCATAATAGTTGCACGAATCCAAGGTTCTAACATTGATTCTATAGTCTGTGGATCAGAAAAATCAGCAGGATTATGTATTTCTATTTGTTCTTTCCCCCTTAGGTTAACTTGATATACCACACTTGGCGCTGTTGTGATGAGATCTAGATCAAATTCACGTTCTAACCTCTCCTGAACAATTTCAAGATGTAGTAATCCAAGGAATCCACATCTAAATCCAAAACCAAGAGCTGTTGAATTTTCCGTTTCAAACTCAAGGCTTGCATCATTCAGACGAAACTTACCAAGAGAGTCCTTCAATTTTTCAAAATCAGATGCATCAGATGGAAATAAGCTACAAAATACCACTGGCAAATTAGGCTTGAAGCCAGGCAACATTTTTACTGCTACCTTCCCATCTTCAGTAATTGTATCACCTACCTTGCATTCTACCACTTGTTTAATTGATGCCGTAAAAAACCCTAACTGACCAGCATCTAAAGAATCACACATGACTTTTTTAGGTGTAAAATAACCAACATTATCAACTACATATGTATTTTTCGTTGATAACATTTTGATCTTCATGTTTTTCTTTAGTTTTCCTTGAAAAACCCTAACCAGAATTACTACACCTAAATATTGATCATACCAACTATCTACTAGTAAGGATTTTAAAACATCTGGATTCTCATTTTCAACAAATTCATTCTTTGGTGCTGGAAGTCTGGTAACAACAGCTTCTAAAACATCTTCTATACCAATTCCACTTTTAGCTGATACTAACAAAGCATCACTTGCATCTATACCAATTACGGTTTCTATTTGCTCTTTTATCTTATCTGGTTCTGCTGCTGGCAAATCTATTTTGTTTAAAACTGGAACTATTTCATGATTATTATCAATAGCTTGATAGACATTAGCTAAAGTCTGAGCTTCAACACCTTGGCTTGCGTCAACTACTAGCAGAGAGCCTTCACAGGCAGCAAGCGATCTACTAACTTCATATGAAAAATCAACATGGCCTGGCGTATCCATCAAATTTAACTGATAGATATTACCATCTTTAGCCTTATATTGAAGCCTGACAGTTTGAGCTTTTATTGTAATACCACGTTCTCGTTCAATATCCATTGAATCAAGTACCTGCTGACTCATTTCTCTTTTCTCTAGACCACCGCAAAATTCTATTAACCTATCTGCTAAAGTAGATTTTCCATGATCAATATGGGCTATAATCGAAAAGTTCCGTATAAATTTTTGTTTATCCATTTTATTCTAAAAATCACTATATATTTAATAAATTATAATTTATACTCATAAACTAAAACTAAAGTCATTAATCGACACATTATAACAGCTATTTTGCTTAATCCTAGAAAAATTAAAGGTAATAAAATGCGCGCAGAAATGGAAAATACAAAACTTAAAATAGAGCAATCACTCGCGTTGCTTAAGAGGTCTCTTTGACATCGATAGCACAAAAAAGAAACTAACAGAGCTTGAAGAACAAGCAAATAATCCAAATCTATGGAACGATCAAAAAAAGGCAACAAAGTTACTAAAAGAAAAAAGAGTGCTAGAGAACACTCTAAATTCTTTTGATAAAATCAATAGTGATCTTGCTGATAATATCGATCTTGCCATAATGGCTGAAGAAGAAAATGATGAATCAATCCTAGATCAAGTGGAAACCCAACTAAACCAACTAGCTAGAATTGCAGCAAAGTTTGAAACAGAATGCCTATTCTCAGGTGAATTAGACCTTAACAACTGTTTCCTTGAGATTAACGCTGGAGCTGGTGGTACGGAAAGTCACGACTGGGCATCAATGATGATGCGTATGTATTTGCGCTTTGCAGAACGCCTTGGTTTTAAAACAGAAATAGTTAATATTATTTCTGGCGAAGAAGCTGGTATTAAATCTTGCTGTATAAAAATCAAAGGCGAAATGTCTTTTGGCTGGTTTAGAACAGAATCTGGTGTACATAGGTTAGTGAGAATTTCGCCCTTTAATGCAGCTGGAAAAAGAATGACTAGCTTTGCTTCCTGTTGGGTATACCCAGAAATTGACGATAATATAGATATAATTATTGAAGAAAAAGATTTAAGAATAGATACATACAGAGCATCTGGTGCTGGTGGTCAACATGTTAATACTACTGATTCTGCTGTTCGTATAACCCACATACCAACAAATGTAGTAGTACAATGTCAAAATGATAGATCTCAGCACAAAAACAAGGCAGAAGCTATGAAAATGCTAAAGGCAAGATTATATGATTTAGAAATCAAAAAGAAAAACGAAGAAACAGATAAAGAAAACGCTACTAAAACTGATAATAGTTGGGGACACCAGATTAGGTCTTATGTATTGCAACCATATCAAATGGTCAAAGATCTCAGAACAAGTCATGAAACTTCAGATTCAAACGGTGTTTTAGATGGTAATTTAGAAAAATTCGTTTCTGCTACCTTGGCGCAAAAAGCAGCAAAATATTAAAGAGATACTCATATTACTATTGTTCAACAGGTTCTTTATCAATTCTGATTCTTACTATTGTAGACATTCCTGGACTTAGTTTACCTATCAAAGCTTCTGGAATGTCAAAATCAATTAATACAGGTATACGTTGAACAATTTTTGTAAAATTACCAGTTGCATTAGAGGGAGACAATAAACTAAATTTTGCCCCTGTTGCAGGAGAAATATTTCTAATGTAACCTATAACCTTATGACCAGGCTCTGAATCAAAAGTCATTGCCGCTTGCATTCCTGCTTTAAAATTAGTAATTTGAGTTTCCTTGAAATTAGCTTTTACATGTAATTTTTCTGGAACAACTGCAAATAATATCACTCCTGCACTTATGTAATTTCCAAGTTTTAAAGAACTATTACCAAGTATTCCATCAATAGGCGAGCGAATTACAGTATTATCTAAGTCTCTTTTAGAAAGGATAGCTTCTTGTTGTATCGTAGTATATTTTGCTATTGAAGATAGACGTTGTATTTCTAGAAGAGCTAGTTTTTCATCACTTGTTTGCATATTAAGCTTTGCCTGTGAAAACTCATTTTTTGCTTTTTCTAAAGCTATTTCAGTGCTATCTAATTTTTGTTTACTAGCATAATTATCTTTACTAAGACTTTGAATTCTATTGTAATCTACTTGAGTAAGTTTTAAATTAGCTTCAGAAAATTCAAAAGATTCTTTTGTTTTTACTTGCTCGATTTGAGCTAGTTTTATATTTTGTTCTATTATTTCTGTGTCTCTTTTTGCCCCTTCAAGGGTGGCTAATGCTTTTTCGTAATTAGCACGGTAATCATCATCTTTAATTTTGGCTATAATCTGCCCAAGTTTCACTTGATTATTTTCTTCTACTAATATTTCACTAATTATACCGCTAACCTCTGCACTAACGTTAGAAATTTCAGCTTCGATATATGCATTATCAGTATATTGCGTTTTACTCCATATATATATCTCGTACAGTAAGAACGAAAGAATAATATCACTAATAATTACAATATGAACAAAATATCTATGTGATGAATATTTAGAGATAAGGTTCATAATTTTCGTGATATATAAATACAAACATTGATAGATAGTAAGTACATTATAGCAACTATTGGCAGCATATACCAAGGGTATATCACTGTTATTATTATTATTATAGCAAATATTATCATACAGAGTGATAAATATTCTGGTTTAATATTAAGATTTTTGATCGATATCGTGGGCAATCTACTAGCCAATAATATTGCTATAAAGATAATATAAACATTTATTAACAAGGTATGGCTTCTGATATTAAAATCCTCAAAATATGTAGTAATTTCAAAATCAAGAATCACAGGTATTAATGCAAGCATTGCTCCACTAGGCGCAGGAACACCCATTGAAAAAACCTTTTCTTGCTTTGACTCTATTGTGTTAAAAACCGTGGTATTAAATCGTGCCAATCTTATACACATACAAACGATAAAAAATGTTATCGAAGCCCAAGATATTACCTTGTATTCATATTGCTGAAAAGACCATAAATATATTATTATGGCTGGACAAACACCAAAATTGACAAAATCACATAAAGAGTCTAGCTCTGCTCCAAAATGACTAGTAGCATTGAGCATCCTAGCTATTTTTCCATCAAGACCATCAATAATAGTTGCTATTAACACACAATAAATTGATATTTCCCACTTACTATCAAGCGCAAAACGTATAGAACTTACTCCAACGACAAGACCTATTAAAGTTACTAAATTAGGGATTAACTTTGCAACAGGCACTGGTTTTAGAATTCTTGGTGACTTTTTCAACTTTGGCACGATCATGCCCAATGATTTATCATTATCTTACTTCAAATTTCATTTGAGCGGATTTCTTTACACTCATATCAGCTATAATAGTTTCTCCACCTATACATGTTTGCCCCTCAGATACCAAAATGTTGGTTTTTAGAGGCAAGTAAATATCAGCCCTACTCCCAAATCTTATTAACCCATATCTCTGACCAGCTTTTACCTCTTGAGACTCTTCTAAATCACAAACAATTCTCCTCGCGATTAAACCAGCAATTTGAACAAAAGCTATTTTTACACCAGATACTGTTTCCATTAAAACAGATTGACGTTCATTATGAATACTGGCCTTGTCTAAAGAAGCATTAAAGAATTTCCCAGGATGATAATTTAATGACAAAATCTTACCAGAAGCAGGAAGCCGATTAACGTGAACATTAAAAATATTTAAAAACACACTTACTCTAATCATTTCTTCATCACCAAGCCCAAGCTCTGATGGTGGCGTTACTTCCTTTATTTTCTGAACTATTCCATCAGCGGCGCTAACGATAAAATCATCACTTATCGGCGTTACTCTCTCAGGATTTCGAAAAAAATAAGCACACCATGCTGTGCAAATCCCGCCAATCCAGCCAAATGTCGTGCTAAACGCCCCTAATACAAAAGTAACCACAGCAAATATAATTATAAATATATAACCTTCTCGGTGAATGATTTTTGCTAGATCATTGTATGGTTTCATGTTTCTTCTCCAAAATAAATTCTCTTGGATGATAAAATTCTTCAATGATAAGGTCAAGTACAAAAATTGTTTACACTATTAAAATTTATCATTCCTAGTTGACCTTATGTTTAAAAGTTATTATAATGGCATCTTATAAGTTGATAAAAAATCTATAGTTAATTATTATGAAAGTTCTAAAATCCTTAAAATCTGCAAAAACAAGAGATGAAAACTGCCGCATAGTTAAAAGAAAAGGTAGAACTCTTGTTATTAACAAAATAAATAAAAGATTTAAAGCAAAACAAGCATAAATTCTATATTTAAACAGATGATGCAAGTTTCATGAACAGCTTTCCACGCTCTTCAAAATTCTTGAACTGATCATATGATGCACAAGCTGGAGCTAATAAGAAATTAAGCTTTTTGTTTCTAATTTTTGTAGAATATTCTATTGCTTTACTAAAAGCCTCTTCAAGATCATCGCACACTTCATACTTTATTTTATGAGTTAAATTAGACTCTAAATATTTGGCAAATAAATTCTTGCTTTCACCAAAAAAATAAGCTTTTTCTATATTGTGTAAAATCAGTTCAAACTCTTCCAGAGAATTTTCTTTGAATTTACCACCTGCAAACCAAATAATATTATTAAAAGATGATAGAGAAGACAACGCTGAAGATATGTTTGTTGCTTTACTGTCATTATAAAAATTTATATTTTTATAATGACCAACATATTGCATTCTATGACTAGGCCCCTCAAAAGTTTCTAGAGCTTTGATAATCAATGAACTAGGAACTGATAGAGCCCTGCATATTGCATAAGCTATAGCAATATTTTCCTTATTATGTAATCCTTGCAAATGATTAAGATCTGGAAGAAAATATTTCTTTTGATTGAAAAAACTATCTTCTAGATATTCATCATCATAAAAAATACTATCCTTTACCTTCTCTCTTGTAGATATTGCAACTATTTTTGAATTACAGTGCTTTTTAAATTTATTATAAATATTTTGTAAAATATCACTATTTACACCAATAATTTTCAAAGCATCAGAAGTTAAAATTTTTTCTTTTATTTCAGTGTAAGCTTGAATTGTTCCATGCCTGTCAAGGTGATCTGGTGTTATATTAGTAATTACAGATATTTTAGGATCTATCTTATTTAAAAGCTCAATTTGAAATGATGATAACTCAAATATATAACCCTTTCTATCACTTGGTAGAGACATTACAGGAGTTCCAATATTACCACCAATATAATAATCCAACCCCGCTTGCCTTAAAATATGGCCAGTTAGTGCTGTTACAGTACTTTTACCATTAGTACCAGTAATAAATATAAACTCAGAATCATGATTTTCTTCAATAAACAACTCTATATCTGAAGTAATAGTGATTCCATTTGCTGATGCTATTTTAAAAATACGATGAGAATGAGGAATACCTGGACTAATAACAATTGCATCAAGCCCAGCCCATCTTTTATCTTCTATGGAAAATAAACTCTGATTACCAAACTCTACAGAAAAAGCTTCTTTATTTATTTTAGAATCATCATAACAAATTATACTCTTAGCAACGTTAACCAGATTTTTATATACTGATATACCGGTTATTCCAAGTCCAAAAATGCCTATTATTTTATTTTTTTGTTTTGATAAATTCATGGTAGTTATGCAATTATACAAATCTTTAGAACTAAGTTACTATCAATGATTTTGGCTTACTCTTTGTTCTTCAAAAATTTTTGATAATTAATCGGCACCTCGTTTAAACTATCATTTAGTTTAGATATCACTTCAAAAGTGACATTTAACTCACTGGCAACATATAATACCTGGGAACTTGGTAACACCATATTCAAACGGTGTTCCTTAGTTAACTCAGTAATTATAGCAATAATTTTCTGATGCACCTCTTCTATTGCTTCTAAATAAGCTTGATCCAGAGCACTCTTTCTTAATTGCATATTCTTTTTAGTATTACTAACATCTTTATTAAATTTTACTACTAATGAATCAAATTTTTCTTCACTCAATGTTTTTTGCAACTCTAGTAGTTTTTGCTCATCTATTTTTAGTTTTTTTTCCTGCTTAGATATATCATCCTGTATATTTTGACTTAGCGTATTAATGGACTTTTTAATAGCTGTAATAGCTAAAGAATTTTCTAAAACAGATTCAATATCCACAACTGCAATTTTTGCAATATAACAATCATCAGCACTTCCAATTTTAGAAAACGTAATTAATATAAGTAAAATACAGATTTTAAAAAAATTCATAATATATAAAAAAATAACTTATCAATAACTATACTATATTGTTTGTAGCAAACTATATATAATTATGAGCAGGTAAATATAAATCTACAAAAAAATTAAAGCTTTTACTATTATTTTTAAATGCAATTTCGGCTTTCTGCAGTAAACTAATAACTTCTGTAGTATCTTTTGACGAAAGTTTTTGTGCATTACTTCTAAAATCACTTATATACTTGAAAAATATAGGAGGTGAAAGAGATTTAATAGCAGAATCAATATTATTTCCATCTTCTATTTTCGAAGTAACAATAAATAGGTTAATATAATATCTTATTAAAGCTCGAATCATTAATATCTCATTGATATTTTGATTACGAAGTTTTTCTATTTCAGCTAAAAATAATTCTGGCTCTTTTTTACTAAAAAATATACACATCTCGTCTCCATTAGCAGATAAATCCGAGCTTATTACTGCTTTTACATCTTCATACGAGATCTGTTCTTGAGCATGTGTATAATTTATCAATTTTTCCATCTCATTTTTAATAATTTGATGATCCCCCTTTAAAGTAGCTTTAATATAGACCAAAGCCTCTTGTGAGATTGTTTTATGGTCTCTTGCAGCCATTATGTTAGCAATTCTTGCCACTGTATTCTCATCATCATAATAACAACCCATGGATGCCATATTCACAGAGTCTTCAAATAATTTTCTTATTCCAGAAGAAGGAAGCGACTCACCTCCTATAAAGCAAATAAAATTAGTAAAATTTCCTGTTATTAAAAATTGTTTTAATTCTTTACCTATCGCAGAACCATTATGATCAATTTTTAATAATTCTTTTTGTTTGAAGAAATTACTACTATTAGCCAAAAGGCTAATATTTGCCTCTGTAGCTTCCTTACTAGTTAAATTTACTGCAAAAAAATTAAGTTTCTTGATCAATTGATTAATAACAGCAGAAATAAAACCCCTGTTATGCCCATACAAAAGTAACGATTTAACACTACCGCTTGCAATTTTATCAAGTAATTGTGTTAACTGATTTGTATAAAATTTCATCTTATATATTAATAGTCCTATTATCAACAGCAAGAGCTGCCTCTTTTATTGCCTCATTAAGAGTTGGATGCGCATGGCAAGTACGAGCAATATCCTCAGCAGCTCCTCCAAACTCCATATAGGCCACAATTTCTGCAATTAAAGTCCCCGCATCAGGACCAATAATATGCGCCCCTAAAACTCTATCACTTTTTTTATCAGCAAGAATCTTAACCATCCCCTCAGCATTACCAACACTTCTTGCACGACTATTAGCTAGAAAAGGAAATTTACCTACTTTATATTCAATACCAGATTTTTTTAAATCCTCCTCAGTTGCACCAACACTTGCAACCTCTGGCCAAGTATATACAACAGCAGGAATCAAATTATAGTTTACATGGCCTGCCTGCCCATTCATTAACTCTACTGCTGCAATAGCCTCTTCTTCTGCTTTATGAGCAAGCATTGGCCCTTTAATCACATCTCCAACCGCATAAATATTAGGATAATTTGTTTGAAAATTATCATTCACATTAATCGTACCACGCTTATCAAGATTAACTCCTAACTCTGCAAGACCCAGACCATCAGTATTTGGTCGCCTACCAACCGATACAAGTGCTACATCACAGGAAATTTTACTTTCCTTATCGTCACTAACACCACTAATAATAAGATTAACACGCCCTTTGACCTGCTCAGCTTTTATTACCTTTGTGCTAAGTATGAATTTGACTCCTTGTTTTTCAAGAATTTTATGAAAAGATTTACCTATTTCAAAGTCAAGAGCAGGAACAATTCTATCTGCATATTCTATAACTGTAATTTTACTACCAAGCCTTCTCCAAACTGATCCAAGCTCAAGACCTATATACCCACCACCAATAATTACCATTTCTTTTGGTATTTTTGACAAGCACAGAGCTCCCGTTGAAGAAACTATATTCTTCTCATCTATTTCTACTCCTGGAACAGTCATTACCTCAGAACCAGTAGCGATCAGAATATTCTTCGTTAAAATTTTTTTACTATTTACACCATCATTCACTTCAATAGTGTTTTTATCAATGATTTTTGCTAGCCCCTTTATTCTAGTAATTTTATTCTTGACAAAAAGACTATCGATTCCCTTACATAAATCCGCCACTACCTTATCTTTTTTACTTATCATCTTTGTAAGATCAAGTTTAACATCTGTCATAATACCAATATCAGCAAAATGATCCTTTACTTCTTCATATTTTTCAGAAAAATTTAGCAATGATTTAGATGGAATACAACCAACATTTAAACATGTTCCTCCTAAAGTTTTATCCTTTTCAATACATGCAACTTTGTTTCCCAACTGGGCGGCTCTTATTGCTCCGGTATAACCAGCTGGACCACTTCCAATCACTACTAAATCAAATTCTTGCATAGGATAAACCTCATCATAATAAGTAAATTTTCAATCAACAAATGATAGCATAACAAATACTAGAAGCACAAGAAAGCTTTATAGATTATTTTAGAAAATATTTTGTTTTTAATTTTATTGCGTTTTTTGTCGGACTAGATATTAAACTAATCAGATTCACTTGATCAACAAAAGCATCATTATTGTAATTCTCTAAGGAGTTGTACATTAATTTTGTAATAGAATAATTTGTTCTATTACAAATAGCATTTGATTCTCCAAAATTTTTTAAATCTTTCATAAGCAATATAGGTGACTCATATTCAAGAGTAATTGTTTCGCAATCAATTATATTCTCGACAAATCCAGCTTGTTGAAGCAAAGGTGTCATATCATCAAACCTAATAAAAGGTGAAATATGAGGAAAATGCACCCCGTTCACAGATTCTTCAGCTAAAAACAAAGCCTTTCTAAGAAAACTTAAACTACCAGAACCTGGAAAATTACAAATAAAAACACCATTTTCCTTTAAAACTAATTTTATCTGAGCTAGAAACTTTTGGACTTCTCCTATCCAATGCAACCCGCATGGAAACAATATAAGATCTATTGATTTTTTTTCTATTGATTCAAGCTGAAACGGATTTATATAATTTGGACGATGAAAATGATCGGCATGAAACATATGGTAATCACCAAAACCTAAAATCAATATTTTTTGATAATTCTTGTCAACTGGGTCTAACCTTTCTTTCAAATCAGAATAAATAAACTGATAAAAATCTGAATTTCTAATATTATCAACAGATCTATCTTTGTTCTTATTTACTAACTTTTTATCAAACATCAGCGTTGATATACTGTACTTCCCCAATCGTCATTTGGAAGCTTACCAACTTTAACACTCGTTTTTGGATAGGTTTTGCTTTTATTTACCAAATAGCGGTTGTTTCTTTTATGAATCAAACCTCTCTGCCCTTCTCTATCAGATAAATTTATAGATTTTTGATATATAGCCCTATTCGAACTATAGGCTATTTTTCGTAAATTCTTATTATATTCATGCATAGATTGACTGATTTTGCCAACATTACGACGATATTTTGCTGCAAGATGTTCTGTTGCAGAGTGATACCTACCTATTGCTTTCTCCATTGAACCTAATTTCTTTCTATTTTCACTTAAGAAACGAGCTCCATAGGCAATATTATTTCTAGGAGAAAAAGCTTGCTTCAAAGATAAGAATGCATCAGGGTGATATTTTAGATTTATTTGCATGCACCCAACATCTAGATTATTATTACTGGCTGCAAATTGCATTCTTGCATATCGTATCGCCTGATTTTGAGTCTTAAAATGATGCCCCTTTCCTTCTTTATTATTCATGATTGTCCAAGGCCAAACAACAGAAATTTTATGCTTAGAATGCTTTTTTGCTGTCTCATGCAGAGAAATAGCATACAAACTATTAGCAGGCAGTTTATGCTTTCTTTCAAAATAGGAAAACATACTGGAACATTTTCTTGATTCTCTAAGCTCATAATCTATACTTGCATAGACATAATTAGTACAAAAAGAACTTAACAAAACAACCACCGAAAAACAAAGCTTTAGCATTACATCCCAATTAAATTATTAATAATTAGTAACCATATTAACTCAACAAGCAACTCTACACAAGTAAAAATGGATAAATATAGAAAAATTTTTACTCTTTTGAACAATAAAAGCTTCAATTTTAATATCAAAGTTAAAGCAAATGGTAAGTCAGATAACATAGATAATCTAATTTATATTAATGGTATATATTATATAATAACTTACTATTAAAGCTGTTCCAGAAAATGGCAAAGCTAATAAAGCCATTATAGATTTTTTATCTAGTGAATGGTCTGTCCCAAAAAAAACATTAGCATAATTAGAGGAATATCAAGCAATTACAAACTCCTAAACATTAAAATTGATGAATTAAAAGACAAAATGCTTCTTTTGAATTTTAAAAATATATCTCAGTAACAAGACCTTCTATGAACAATTAAACGATATACCCACTATAAACTTAACAACTGTAAACACTTATTCAAAATACCAAACAGATCCAACTAATTCAGCGTCTTTTTCATAAAATTCTTGGTTTTTAACATAACAATCTTCTTGAACAGCAGATAAAGTTTCTCTGCAATATTCCGGAAAATAAAATTCAAGTTGTAAAAAATTATGTTTAACACATAAATCCTTTAATGCAGGAATCTCTATAGCCTTTCTTTTAAATTCTTCTGTATTACTTGAAGAAAAAACCTGACAAAGAAAATCCATATAATTTTCAGTTTCATCGTTAGGAGAACAATACACAGCCATTAGCGTTGTACTCTCTAGTATATATTGCAAGAACTCTAAATTACCCATCTTAGCAATCTCATACCCATCTTCTCTCGTAATTTTTGCATATTTTTGTTCTACTAAATAAGAAAACAATTTTAAATCAGCCCGTTCTATAGATTCTTTTTTTAAAGTATATAAATAACTACTATCAATTTCTAATTGATCATAATCTTTACTATGCCATGAATTAATCTTTTGAATACGATTTTGCAATGAGTTGTAATCAAATATCTTTGCATATTCATGAACAAATTTAGAAACAGAACTATCGATGTTTTCTGAGATCTTTTTTGATTCTTCTACAATAATTTCAACTGAGTGAGAATTGCCTGTTAAATATACTTCACCATCTTCTGCTAAATTATTTAATAAAAACTTTACAACATTTTCTTTCCAAAAACTTGGGCTATATCCTTCAAAAAGAATTTTTTTATACTTTACCTCCAAATCTGTTCGTGGATCTGGATTATTCATATCAATGATAAAATCAGGAGCTATCTTAGGTTCAATATCTATTGTAGTTGCTCCTATATGATCACTTTTACAATTTCTTCCCAATAAGGAATTACTATGACCACAACCTATTACCAGAATAGATTGATTAATAACTTCCTGAGCAAATTTAAATCTTGACTGAGATCTCATTATTTTATTAGCACCTTGTTCATTTAATTGTATTTCACTATAAGATTTTCTTCTTAAACTTCAACTTTTTTTAGCTTTCTCTTCCAGATTAAATCTTCGCAACTTCAAATCTCTTATACCATAAATTTGAGTTAGTTAACTTGTCAACTTAACTGATTTATGTTATATCTCACTTGTATATTTTAGAATTTAAACCACATCTATGAAAACTAGCCTTTTTTTTACAAGAACTGTATCACTCACATTTTTATCGATATTTGTATTTGCTTTTTTTGCAAACGACTCTTTTGCAGCACAGAATAGACGTAGTTCTCTTAGAACTTTTGGCGATTACATGCAAATAATTAATCCCATCTTTGCTGCTGGACTTGCTTCTCAGGAAAAAGGGTTTGGACATTTTGCAATTATTTACAGTCAAACCTTTGCGATTATGCATGGTACAAAACTGATTGCAAAAAGTGGGAAATGGCGAATTAGCAAAAGACCTTACATTGAAAATAAAAAAGATAGATACGAAGGATTCTCTTCAGGTCACACAGCTTCTGCTTTTGCAGCTGCATCATATGTAAGGACTTTTTCAGATGAACATAAACTCCTCTCCATCCCATTATATATAACAGCTGCTGTAACAGGATATAGCCGCGTCAAAGCAAAAGAACACACAGGCCTACAAGTCGTAGCAGGTGCTGCTTTAGCTGAAATAGTTACTTTTGTAAATAGTAAACTAGATTGGAGTAATGAATATCGATCAACTAGCTTTCAAGTCTTTCCAAATGGCGGAACTATAAGCTTCGAATTTAAATTTTAGTTTTATATATAACTAATGATAACTATCTCTAATCTTAAAATAACAACTTGCTAAATCAATTTGCATTTTTTCTCTCTTATCTTTACAATTATATAAGTCCTCTTCTGCAACATAACTCTCAACACAAATTAAAACTTGATCTAAAAAATTTTTAATCTCCAATGATCCTAAATTATTAATAATCATTCCAAATTCTATACATTGCATGTTGTATTTTTTATTATCTTTGAAAAAAATGCTTTCACATAAATCTTGATACAAAACTCTTAAATTTTTTAACTTTTCATCTAGAGAAGCCACAGTCAATTGCATATTAGATATATACACTCTACTCTCTTCAATCACTATTTTTGCTAAATTAATAGAATCTTCTCCAATACAAAACTCTATTAATTTCTCAACAAAATCTTCAGAACTCAATGCTAATCCTATCAACACTTCTTTATCTTTAGTAAAATCACTCACGTGCCTTATACTCTTACCAATAAGATTCTTCCTACCATACTCACTCCATCTTTTATCATTACTATTTTTACTCATAAAAACACCTACTTAACCCTCAAAAAATACCAGATTAACACTTAACCAACCTATCGTTACCACATACGCAACTATGGGTTGTATCATTTGCTAAAAAACCCGTCAAGCTTTAATTTGAAGAAGGTAGAGAGATTATATTGTACTAAGAGTAAGCAACGCACAGTATTAGATACTACATTTGTCTATAGTCTATTAATAATTGCAATTCAGGATCTTTACCAACAAAATGTAACTAGCCCTAAGATCAAGATCAAACTTAATAGTATCCTCTGTTAATTTTACTAATTCATCATATTTATTATTAATATGAGTTACTGATAATGGCACTAATTGTTCCAAGAATTGCATCTCAACTGGTGATAATAAAACATCCTGAATAGTTATTTTTTTACAAATTCTTGTAATTAAGATCTGAATATTAGTTGTGAACTCAATCCATAAATCTCTATCCTTTGATGAAAAAGCTTTGAGATAGGATAAATGCTCGTCAATCTTTGTTGTCTTAAGCAGTGGTCTTATGTAATAATCATCAATTTGCCTATCTTGACCATCAAAATAATTACTTGCAGCACCAACATAATTATGTTTAATTTTTGCGCATCTTGAACGTATAGTTGGTAAAATGGCAGCAACATTATTAGTTATAAGAAAAATATATGTATCTTTAGATGTATCCTCAAGTAGCTTTAGACAAGAATTTACAGCATTTATATTCATTTGATCCGCGCCATAAATAATAGTAGTTTTATAGCCTGAAATAATAGATGTTTTATTTAAAAAATTTTGCAAATCTCTTATTTGTTCAACTGAGATATTTTTTACATTTCCTTCCATTTTTTGTACAAGCATAAAATCTGGGTGAGTTAGAGCATTCTGATGCTGATAAAAATTACTACTAATAAACTCTAGAACTTCCTGCTTTGCAGAATCAAGGTCATCTACACTAATAAGATAGGTGTTATATAATTTATTAAGACTTAGATCTCTAGATAGATATTCCTTTATCATGGTTTAACTAGGTCTTTATATCAATTTTTTTAATCTATGAAGCGAGGTTTCTAAACCTAAAATTTCAATCATCTCAAAAACACTTGGAGATTTGACATCACCAGCTATAAAAGCCCTAATAAAATGCATCAATTCACCAAGTTTCATATCACGATTCCCTGCAATTTCTTTTAGTTTTTCTTGAATCAACTTTTTATCAAACTCTTTAAGACTAATAAGAGCTACATTTACAGTTTCTAAAAGATTGTCATCAGTTTCATCTATTATCTTCCTAGCTTCGTCAGTAATATCAAGCGGAAAGTCAATAACGTACATCATAGCAATTTGTTTAAGCTCAACTAATAGCTCTGCTCTTGTTTTTAAACTAGGCATAGCTTTTAAAATATTATCTTTTGAAACAGTAGATATCTTACGATCTTCTTCAATCATATTAATTACCATATCAGCAAGCTCTGCATCATTTTTTTGCTTCAAATAATGGGCATTTAAAAACTTCATTTTATTAAAATCAAGCCTTGCTGGCGATTTCCCAAGCCCCTCAATATTGAACCACTCTATTGCCTTATCTCTTTGGATAATCTCATCATCACCATGAGCCCACCCAAGCCTTAATAGGTAATTACATAGAGCCTCTGGTAAATAACCCATCTCTTTATAGCTTTCTGTACCAAGAGCTCCATGTCTTTTTGATAATTTTGCTCCATCAGCACCATGAATCAAAGGAATATGAACCATAGCTGGAATATTATACCCTAGAGCATCATATAAAATTTGCTGACGATGAGCATTACTTAAATGATCATCTCCTCTTATAATATGAGTAATCCCCATATCATGATCATCAACAACAACTGCAAGCATATAGGTTGGCGTGCCATTGCTACGAAGTAAAATCATATCATCTAACTGTGCATTCTGAACTACTACATCACCCTGAAGAAGGTCTCGGACTATCGTCACTCCCTCTTTTGGTGCTTTTAACCGAATTACTGGCTTTATACCTTGTGGATAATCCGCAATATCTACATCTCTCCATGGGCTATTAAAAATAAAATGTTCTTTTTTAACTAGCGCTTTTTCACGTAAAAGTGCAATTTCTTCTTGCGATAAAAAACAGAAATAAGCTCTGTTATTCTTAACAAGACTAAGTGCCACTTCTTGATGCCGAGCTTCTCTTGTTGATTGATATATTATCTCGCCATCATAATCTAAACCCAGCCATTTCATAGACTCAAGAATAGCAATCGTCGCCTTCTCCGTTGATCTTTCTTTATCAGTATCTTCAATTCTTAAACAAAACTTACCTTTATTCTTTTTAGCAAATAAATAGTTAAATAAAGCTGTTCTAGCAGAACCAATATGCAAAAAACCTGTGGGCGAAGGAGCAAATCTTGTTATTACTGTCATTTTAAGTTAAATATTTTGTAATTATAGCTTTTTCACAATCTAATTTACATCCTTCTATGATCTTACACAACAAAAAACAAATAAACTAAGTTAAAACATCATTTTAATCAAAGCAGCTAAAATGTCCATTTTTGGATACAATGATATGATCATGTACAGATATACTAAAAACATCACAAGCTTTTATTATTTTGCCAGTAATTATTAAATCATTCTTAGATGCTTTTGGATCACCACTAGGATGATTATGAACAATAATAATAGATGAAGAACCATGAAACAGAGCTTTCCTTACAATTTCCCGAGGATGGAATGAGACCATATCTAAGGTATCTTCTGCAATTACCTCATCCGCCAATAACATATTTTTCTTATTTAGATACAAAACCCTGCACTGCTCAATACTGAATCCACCAATTTTAAACTTTAGATAATCTATTAATTGCGCGCGACTACTAATAACATCCATTCGGTCAATCCTAAAATATAAAACACTACTTAGTATATTTTTAAATAAATCTAAAATTTCCAATATTTCTTTTTCATTTTGTATTATTGTTGATAATTTATATACATCTGTACATAGAACATTTCCTAACGTGTTAAACTAATCAATTAATTTTTTTGCAGTTTCTTTTGCTTTAGACTCGCCAACAACAAAAGAAATCATTTTACTTAATAGTAGTTCTTCATTAATTTTTTCTTCTAAAACAGAAATCTTTCTATCCATCACATCTATTTTCATCCTCAATAAATTCATATAATTTATGCACCTTACATGCCCTAACAACATATAATTAATTTAATTTACAATACATATAGTTATTAAAAAAATGTAAACCTCGCTTCTAGAAAAGCGATTTATATTGGCGGTCGGGAAGCAGAAAAACCGTAGAAATCCAGCTACGGCAACTTTTAGGCCTCAAGAAAACTTAAGGCCTTGGACATGCGTTACCGTCTCCCCAACCGTAATCGAGGTTACCATTTAGGTTGGTACAAACCATTTCTACAGGAATCTTCTGAATTCCAGAGCTTCGCCAACTTAAGATTACTTTATGAATTGTTAATACAACTTAAGATGCCCTTTACTCTGGACAGAGGATATTTCTTATTATATTAATTGTCACCCCTCAAAATTAACTAAGAGAATCCGCTATGAACCTAAAAGATCTTCTTTAGGTATAAATTAAGACTGAATTTTTGGAATAATAAGCATTGAACATAAAGCTGATATCCATACAATAGAGAGCACCCACCAGCTCTGCCACCAGCTATAAGAAATCATAGCAATGATACAATAAACACTGAAACAGGCATATAAAGAACTTATTAAATCCTTACTTGCTAAATTTGTTGTTCTATAATTTCTACCAATAATCAATATATATTTACATGCCAAGCTTAAGTAAAAAAACAATCCTATCAAACCAAGTTCAAAATAAACTTGTAGAATGTTATTATGTGGATGTAATGGCAAAGGGCTTAACGTTTGCCCAGAAAAAAACTTGATCATTTTCTCTTCTTCCACCGAGAAGTGTCTTGATCCATTAAATCCAATACCTAGAAGAGGATGATTCAAAGAATTATCAGCAACAAAATTCCAAATAAAAAGACGATGTTTAGCTGATATTGGTAAAATATCATTTTTTTGAGCTATTTTTAGCGCATCTACTTTAAAAGCAAAAACTATCATTAAAACATTGCAAACTAAAAACAAACAACACAATATTTTAGGGTTTTTTAATATTGTAAATCTAGTAACAACAAAAACAATACCACCAATAACATGAGCAACGAATGCTGCTAAATTATCAGAATAACTCAAAATTATTAGTAATATATAATATATTAAAAAAGCTGCTATTCTATTTTCTTTCTTAAAAAAAAGAGCCATTATTACCCATGATAATAATGTTAATAATGCTAGACTTCTATCTAGATGGTGCAAAAGAAATATATGTGATTCTTTTTTTTGCATTAATTCTCTAAACAACAAACTAACTTTCCCAGCAGTTAAACACTCAATATTAAAAACTACTGTTGATACTAACAAAGATATTATTAGTATTTTTTCTATCTTCGATTCATCAATATTTATTTTTCTAATATTATGAATCACAAGCAATCCAAGTAAAACTTCTGTTGTAAATTTCACTGCTGAAAAAAGACTATTTACAAAATTTATTGACCACAAAGAACTTATTATGATCCATAGGATTAAGAATAGCTCGAGTTTGTTTTCTCTAATTTTAAACTCTAGAAATTTTCCAACATAAAACAAACATAATAATGAAAAAATAGGAACGCTAGCTGCAACTGATAAGCCCGAGTACAAACCAAAAACTGGTATTATAAATAAGAAGCCTAAAAAAAATTTTTCCATCAACATCAATAACACCATGATTTTTGGCAAAACTACTAAACAAACTAAGCAAAGTCCAGAAAAATTTTTTAAGCTTATACTAAATTGTTTTTTTATGAAAAAGCTAGAATCATGTTAACATTAGTTAATTAAAAAAACTTATCAACAACAAAGATATCACAACAGATATACTAAACTGACAATCCAACTATTTACTTGTCATAGAGTACATAAGTTTACCAATCAAATCCTCAATATTAATAGATGATTGTGTAAACTTAATTTTATCATTATCTTTTAAATTATCATCTGCAGCACCAGGGTTGATTCTTAAATACTTTCCTCCTATTAGCCCACTAGTAGAGACTATGGCTCTTGAATCAGATGGAATTTCCACATCTTTTTTTATTTTCAACTTTGCAACTGCAAAATAAGTATCTTTTTCTAAGCTTATATTATCAATATAGCCTATCTTAATTCCAGAAACTTTTACATCATTCCCTTCTGATAAACCTTCAATATTCTGGAAATACGCATTTATAAAATAGCCATCACTTTTTGTTGAATAATCAATAACTTTATAGAAAAATATAAAAGAAAATAAGGCCAAACAAATAACTGCAAAACCTACTATTGTCTCTATTACTCTTTGTTGCATAAAAATCTCCTACTATTTCGGCCTCCATAGATTATAAACAGGTGTTTTGTCACTTAATTTTGAGGGATCATAAGCATATTTTGTTCCAGTTAGATTTGGTTGGTAATTACTTTGCCACGTAAATTTCTTTCTATCGCTTGGAATCTCATCACTCATATAATGAATCCATGCATGCCACATAGGAGGAATCTTAGATGACAAATTAAGACCATTATAAATAACTAACCTCTTGTTTTTACCTAAGTAATTTTTAAAAAAGCTCAAATAATAGCTATTACCAAAGCCATCTTCTCCAACTTTTTTAGCACAAACCTTTGCTAAGAATTTATCTATAAACGACATTTAAGTTCCTTCTTTGCCATTTCTTTACCTTGTACTGCCAACTTATCTGCTATGATATTACCATAATTATCTGAATGACCCTTTACCCAATGCCACACAACATCATGCTTGACAATTTCACTCTGCAAACTTTGCCACAAATGAGCATTTTTAACAGGTTTATTGTCACTTTTACGCCAATTATTAACACACCAATTATGAATCCATTTTGTAATACCAAGTTGCAAATATTTGCTATCCGTATACAAATTTATACTACACGGTTTTTTAAGTATTTTCAATGCCTCTATAGCAGCTAACATCTCCATTTGATTATTAGTAGTTTCATAGCTACAACCAAAAATCTCTTTTTTTATATCTTTAGCCCCAGGCATTTTATATTCTAAATAAGCTCCCCAACCACCAGGCCCAGGATTACCAGAACAGGCTCCATCTGTATATATATCTAATGCTGGCTTTGATAACATGAACTATGTCTTATTTTTTTCATCACGTTTTTCTCTAAACTGATCAAGTGAAATCACCTCAGCTTCTTTTGCTATCACACTCTTTTTACTTGCAGTAAACTTAAACTTCGAAGGTAAAACATCAGCTTTTCTAAGAAGATGTTTTTGATCGTGATCGGAGTATTTTTTTGAAGCAAATTGAAACCCAAAATTAGCAACTGGATCAAGAAAACTTGTTATAGCAGCAAATGGGACTTCTATATTTTCAGCATTACCACCAAAACTGATATTTACAGTAAATTTTTCATCATAAACATTAAGTTGCCTAAACTGATGCTGTAAAACAATAGTAATTTCTTTAGGGTATTTTTGTTTCATAGTGTTAGATAAAACTACTCCTTCACAATTTGTACGAAAAGAAATATAAAAACTTTGATCACCCAAAAGCCCCTTGTTTTTTATATCATTAAGTATTTGCTTTAAAACGTTAAGTACCGCTTCATCTATCAAACCTCGATAATTAAATACCATAATACACATATTAAATTGAACATAGGGCTTTTCTGTTGCCAGGCAAGCCCCCAGCCCCGTGGCTATGAGCTACTTAAAAATTAAGCAGCAGCCGCAAATTGATTTCTATTATCATTTGCATTTACTTTTTTCGATCCTAAATCAAAAGATTCGGTGGAATCATACCGGGTAAAAATTATCCCTTTATTAAGCACGTCGATCCTATTTCGCCCCCAAAAATTTCGTGGAGGCGCCGGGTACCGCCCCCGGGTCCGCAACTTCTATTCCAAACAACGTTTATCACCATAGTCCCTAAAGACATAATCATTATAAGACAAAATCCCCGAGAATGCAAAGCATTTGCTTTTAAAAATAATAGTTATTTTAGCTATACAAATTTATTTGAAGCTTCAAGATATTGATTAATAAAATACCACACAGTAAAATTGCATCCCTTCCTATCTTTAATTCCAAGACACATACTATTCAAACTAAGCTCATGCGGATCTTTTTCACTTAAAGTAATTGGAATCAATTCACTATTTTCATTCAACCAACTTAGTATTTCTCTATATTCATTTGGTGCATCAATAATATCTTGAGATCTATTAATTCTATAACAAAATAATGCTTCAGTTTTTATAACTTGATCCCCCTTGCGTACTAAAAAACACCTATAAACACCAGTTTTATAAAAGCTTTGTTCATAATTCATTTCCCAGCCAGAATATTTCATCAATTGCATAAGCTTACTTTCTAAAAAAGGCATATTTATATTAGTAGACAATACTGCTGCAAGCGAACAAAAGGAGTTACTATTAATTTGACGAAAATCAATTAATTTTAATTTTCTAAAATGCTTGCAAACCAACTCTTGCACAGCTCCACCAAGAGAATTACCATAAAGAACAATTTGTTTAGGAGTAATATTGCGAGCAAGTAGATATTCTATCAATGCTATTCCATCATCTACAATATCAAATAATATTTTGGTTTTACCAGTACTTGTATTAAAACCTTTCGGATTAAAACCTATGATAGTTGCTCCAGTATTTCTTGCAAAAAGTGCCATATCACGAAACCTACTTTCATAATATTCACTTTTACCTAAAAAACATATAATATACAGACCTTCTCCTGGTTTATTTTTACTAAGCAATTTAGTAGGCTTTATTTCCACTGAATCTATTTGATAACCATTTGAATCAATGAACTTTCTAGTTAATTCTAATGACTGAAATTCTTCATAATATATAGAGTCAGGTAATTTTTGCTTTGCTATAAAATCATTAAATCTTTCTTGATCGGATGTACCATTATAACCTTTACGTTTATACCAATCTCCTGAGCATGTTGGATAAATTAATCTGGCAAAATTCTTGCGCAGAATCTCTTTTAAAAAAGTTGCGCAAATTTCAATCATATCTCACTCATCTATTAACAAAGATCTTTCACTTCAGTTATAATCTTTATTAAGCTACCTATTATTGTTGATAGGCAGTATCTTAAACAAAGCTTCTGCTTCATTATCTTCTAGCCACTTATTTTGCTCCAGAAGCATTTTTTGTTGCAATTTAACTATCTTTTCGTCGGGCATCTCTTTGGACTGCTTTGCTCCCCAGTAGAAGATACTATAAAAATCTATTCTAAATCTATAAAAAGCCTTTTCTATTAGCTTAAGATCATACTTATTTTTATCAAAAACCACGATTTTTTTCGGTGAAATATTAGTAATTTTTACAAAATCCATTAAAGTTTTTGCCTTAGTAAAAGGGCCAGTAAAAATTATTCCATAATAAAATTTTGATGACCAATTTTCTCTCTTTGCAATCTCCATAACATTTTTATCATTTACTTTATTAGTAAACCTTATACCAAGATCTTTGAGTTCTAGAAACCTTTTTTGTTCAATATTTTGCAATTGAATTGGCATAGTACAAAATCCATAAACTGGGATTTTCCTCTTTTTTAAATCATTAATAAAATCCTGCCACTCTTCTTCAACAAGCTTGATTTTACGCATTTGATACCAAGTAGCGAGTTGATTTAAATAACGAGAATTCTCCCTAGCTAAAGCAACTAAACTATTAAAAAAAAGACGATGTGGGTTGTCACCATAATTGAACATTTTTGATTGCGGACTTACTAACACATCATCAAGTTCTACAAATACGATAGTGTCTTCATCTATCAATTTATCAATTTTTTGAATAGTTGTTAAATTTATTGAATATGTAGTAATTATCTCTCCTCTAGCTGGATTACTTAATAGAAGAATTAGCAGAATAGTACATATTAATTTAAACCTATTCTTCATAAGGATTCTCCGATTTTAAATCAACATTTTTTGTCTTTAGTTTATTAATCTTCTTAACAAAATTTTGCCAAAATTTTAAATATTCCTCAGGAGCAATTTCTTTAGTTTTCAAAGCTGGTAAATTATACAAAATACCAAAAAATTCATTATCTTCCCTTAATATTTTCAACTGTTTTTCTAAAGATTCAAGATACTCTCTAGTTGAGCCTACAGCTACCACTACATCTGGTATTTTTTGTAGTTCCAACGCTAGAAATGTACTTATCACCTGCATTGATGAATTATTTAATTTATCACTATTATAACTAAGCAAACCTTTATAAAAAGCAGGGTAACTCCCAGCAATTTTCTTCAGCTTTTGATTAAACACTAACTCAACATTAGCAAAAATTCCTTTTGTTAGATCTATTTTTTTACTTTTTAAATAATTAAAAGTCCATACATCAAGACGCTTTATATCATTAACCTCTCCTGTGAAATTAGGAGTAGTAATAATTAACCCTGCATCATTATTTTGAATATAATTTATTAAATCTGGAAGATCTGGATCGCTAATCTCACTTGGATATTCAGTTAATAACAATATATTAACATAAGCACTTGTAGAACTATTAGCCTTATCAAAAGCTTTTTTTAGCAAAGAATTATAACTTTTTTCTTGTTTTTGCATAGCAGGATGGGTAGGCCTTAGGATAGAATCAAGGGGGAAGATAAATAAAGTTTTTTGTGAGTTTCGTTTTTCAAATATATCTACTACCATCCCTTTTATCTCACTAATATTATCAGGAGCGTAAATTTCAGCGAAAGATGAAAAAGATGAAACTATACAAAGAAGTGCTACCGCTATTTTTTTCATAAAATTATGATAATAACTAATTATTGAATTAGATGAGTAGCTAGCACTAATTACTTTATATCGACTTAACTGGATGTATAATAGTTGGTTTCAGAGCATCCTGTTCTTGGAGTTTTTGAATTAATTCTAGCTTTTCTTTTTTAAGATCTTGATCCTCATCACTTATTTTTTCTACATTGCTATTTTTTGTTGACGAGTTGACCCCAGCTCTTTCTATTTCTTGTGCGGTAGGACATCTATAATTAGCCATTTCATTTTTAGTTTCATCAAGCATAGCTTTAATTTGATCAAGCTCTGCCCTTAACTGTAAATTATCCTCATTATATTCAGCATCAGGTCTAGCACTATTTTTAATTAAAACAGGGTAAGCTTTAGTCTTTTGTACTTTACGCCCCTTTCCTAAATATTTACTTTCCACTTCATTTTCAAGAATTCTGCGATACATATCCCTATTTGCTTGAGAAATATTTTCGTTTTCAAGCAAACTATCATAATCTTCTTCCTCCTCATAATCATCATTGGCAACATTTTGCTTTGCCTTAGCAATATATTTTTTATTATATAATGGAGCTCTTTTTCCGTTCTTAAATCCTTTCTTATCAAAAAGTTTATTATTAGCTGATTTTTTGAAATAGCCCTCTGGCCCTGTAACACAAGAAGACAAAAGAAAAGTCGCTAAAATTAAAATAATTGTTTTACTTAACATGAAATTTTCCGATTACTTTATTTAACAATCATAATTATTGATACAAAATCAATTAATGTCATATATATCATTTAGTTGCAACCAAGTTAATGCGGTTCAACTAAAAAATTATGCAATTATTTTTAAAACTGTGTCAGCTAAATACTTAGTTCCATCTGTTTTTCGTTTTAATATGTTAATTGCAGCTTGTTTAATTAGATTAGGATCTATAATCAAATTATGTAGTTTATTTGCTAAAATCTCAGGCGTTAGATCACTTTGTCTGTAAAACCACGAGGAGTTAGAATCCTGTAAAGCTTTAGTATTATAATATTGGTGATCATCTGCTGCTGAAGGCAGTGGTATAAATATAGCGGGCAGACCAAGATAGGTTAACTCTGCTATAGTTGTCGCACCAGCTCTTGCAATAAGTAAATGACAATTTTTATAATGGCTATGTATATCATAAAAAAAATCGGAAATGGTGTGATTAATTTTCAAGTCATCATAAATTTTCCTGACAGATTCTTGATCATCTTTTTGCACTTGCTGAATTACGTTGATTCTGATATCCGGGTATTTTGTTAATAAAGCCCTTATAGCTTCTGGCACAAGAGTTGAAAAAACCTTAGCCCCTTGACTCCCCCCAATGATTAGCAAATTAAACACACTATTATCAGAAAAACTTTTTTGTTCAAGATTTTTGATACTATTCCTAACTAGATCACCAGTAATTAAAGTTTTGCTTAAATATTCTTTTGGCAAATTCTGGGTCTCTTCATATGCTAGGGCAATGATTTTAGCATTTTTTGCAAAAAATTTGTTACTTTTGCCAAAAAAAGAATTTTGTTCATAAATAACAGTAGGAATAAACAGCAATCGCCCCACAAACATTATAGGAAAACTTGGATACCCACCAAATCCTATAATCAACTTAGGCTTAAGTTGCAAAATTAAAATCAAGGCTTTTATCAAGGAAAGTAACACTATAAAGGGCAATTTTAATTTCTTAAACACCCCTTGCAAACTAATATATAAATCAACTATATGAGTCTTTATCTTGATATCACTAGTTAAATATTTTTTACATCTATTATCTGTCGAAATATGCACTTCTAAATCCTGATGCAGACTAAGCTCTTCCGCTAAAGCAATCGCAGGAAAGAAATGTCCTCCTGTGCCACCAGCTGTTAACAATATTACTTTTTTTTGTGATGTAGACATAAAAACCAAATTACTCTTTTAAATACTCATAATTATTCCCAAGGATTGATTATTTCTAATCCTAGCACCCCTTAAAAAATCTTTGACATTATCCATAACAAGTTTATGATTATGCGCAACCATAGATGTAGCAATCACTCTAATCATTCCATTGCTGGTATTACAATGACGATAGTCACTTAAAGGACAAAAATTTTACATCTCTGGCTCTTAGTGTAACGTAAATAATATTGTATTCTGAAATTATGAAAAAAAATATATTTTTTTTATTAATGCTACTTGTTGGCATAATTTGTTTTTATATAATTTTTAAGAGTACCCGCATGGAAATCAATGAAAAAGAAGCAGCGCAGTTGCGTGATCAGTTACATAACTTGGATATGTATAACTTTATTGATAATGAAATTTACTATGAAAAATTATCTTATATTATAGCAAGCGGAGAAGGTTTTTCTTCCAAAGTATATAAGGATAGCAAAGGAAAATTGACCATAGGATATGGTTTTAATATGGATAGAGGGGATGCATCTCGCGATGAATGGAATCAAATTTTTAAAGGCTCGATATCTTTTGATAGTGCAAAAAAAGGAGATATAGAGCTCACCAAGGAACAAGCTCGAATGCTTAAAAGATACAGAATTGCAATAAGAGAAAAAGAACTTGCTAAAATATATGATCCATATTGGCGTAAACTGCGAGCAAATGAAAAAGCAATAATAACCGATCTATACTATCAATCCCCAAAACTTGCAGGTAATAACACAAGATTTTCTAAATATTTAAAAGACTATTACAAGACAAATGATATGTATTATTTAGAATTAGCTACAATTGAGATCAAGGAACATTCCAGCTCCTCAAAAAACCCTTTAGATAGAATAGGTTTACAAAATCGTAATAATATACGAGCAATTATTTTTGACTCTAGAGACTGCCCTCTATACTCAAAACCATATGATACATTAATACCAAAAAATAAACAAATTCAGGTTATTCCAGGAGAACCAATTATTTCTAAAGAAATTAGTACAAAATTCCCAGAGAGTAATTCTTGGGGAGATTATTACATATGGAGAACTCGTATGGATGATAAAGTACGTTCTGGTCATAAAGAACTTGAAGGAAGAGTTTTTAAGCATGAAGATAATATGATGCACCCTAATGATGATTATGGATGTAGATGTTATAAACAAAAATTACCCATTCACGCTGAAATTATAGAAAAAGAAAGTAAATCTTTCAAAGAGGAAGAAGAAGAACTAAAGGGAAAAATTTACTTGTTACACACAGCTCCAAAAAAAGAGTATTTTATATAAGAAAATGGTTATAA